>JBFJQA010000031.1:0-19502 GCA_041616875.1 Nitrospiraceae bacterium
CAAGGCCCGTGAGAGTTCCATCTCTATTCCCAAGTAATCAAACAGGCTCTCGTCCTTATCGTAGTATTGGACCCGGGACACCTGCTCGGGCAGCACGCGCTGGACGAAACCCCTGACGGCCTCATAATCATCCTTAGAATCGATGAGGAGACGCTCCACCTTCTTCGTAAAGAGATCCCGCACGATCCGGAAGCCGAGGCTCAGGTCCGAATGGAGTAAATTCGGCGCTGGCAGTTCATCTCGCTTTTTCAGGGCGTCCTGCCAGAGCACAGTAAGAAACTCGATGTCTGACCCAAGTTCCTCCTCGCTCACGCCTTCACTGACTGTCCGGACGATGAAACCCTGACCCGGCCGCCTCAAACGCTTGACGATGTCTTTGAGTCTGGCTCGCTCTTCGTCTTTGGGAATTCTGCGGGACACCCCGACATGTTCGACATTGGGCATGAACACGAGGTAACGGCCCGGCAAAGAGATATAAGTGGTGACCCGTGGCCCCTTGGTGCCAATGGGCCCCTTCGCAATTTGCACCATGAGCTCCTGACCTTCTTTCAAGAGATCCTCAATGGGACTGGAGGTCTGTCGACGGGGACGCGGCATTTCTGGCCCCTTCTCGTCCTCTTCGCTCTCTACAAGAGTATCCCCTGGTTGCGTATCCAACGCGAGGTCAGAAGCATGAACGAACGCAGCTCGATCGAGCCCAATATCGATGAAGGCTGCCTGCATGCCCGGCAAGACCTTCACGACTTTTCCTTTATAAATGTTGCCCACGAAGTCCCGGTTCTTAACCCGGTCGACATAAAAGTCAGTTAAGACCCCGTTGTCTAGAAGCGCAGCTCGAGTTTCCTCGCGAGTCACGCTGATCGCAATTTCTTGTCCCATACTTACTCCCCAAGCCAACACTCCGGCAGCAGCTGTAGAGACCACACGGGAAAGAGCACAAACCTTCTTTCCTCTGAATGGTTCAGTTCCAGCCAGTGCCGAAATTCATGCTGACTGACTTAAGATTAATAGCAGTGAAAACCTCGAGGCGTTCTCCAGGTCAACTCACTCCCGCAAGACCCATGTCCTTGCACGTTGCGAGGTTCAGGCCGCACTTTCCCCCCCTCGCAGGCGCCACGGGCGTGTTGGCCGCCAGAAAACCACCGAACACCAACCGCAAAACTCGCCGCACAAATTTCACTCTTCACAGATTAAAGACCCCGAACTCCACCGACCGCTCTCCAGAAGAGAAGCCATGGGTTCTGCAAGACACAAAAGATGGGTGCCTCGTAGGATTGTCGGGCGCTGAAAGGGTTTTACCTCGCACTACCCAGTCTAGTAAAACAGCGACAGCCGCCGACGTTTCACGTTTAGCAACAAACCAAGAGCCGCCATGGTCGTGATTGTTGCACTCCCACCGTAGCTCATCATAGGAAGCGGGATTCCGACGATCGGGAAAATTCCAACTGTCATTCCAATATTCACGATCACGGAAAACGACAACATGGCGATGATCCCGCTCGCCAGCAACGTCCCCAATAAATCCTTGGCCCTCACAGCGATCTCCATTGCCAGGATCATCAGGCCCCCAAGCAGGCCTAGGAGAAGAAGAACGCCGACAAAGCCCCACTCTTCAGCAAACACGGCAAAAATAAAATCGGTGTGACCCTCCGGCAGAAAATCTAGCTGACTCTGTGTGCCACCATACAGCCCTTTGCCCAATAATTCGCCGGAACCGATGGCGATCCGCGATTGGAGGGCATGGTAGCCTTTTCCACCCGTGTCGTAGCTGGGATCCACAAAAGCCACGATCCGTTCTCTTTGATAGTCGTGGAGCGCCCCCCACATGATCTCCCACACAAAGGGAAAAAGCATGAGAGAGAATAGGAGAATGAGGTCAAGTGCCTTCGAGCGGACTCCCACCAATAACAACACTCCCATGAAAATAGCCAAAAAGCTCAGGGCGCTTCCAAGGTCAGGTTGCTGGAGAATCAGAATAAGCCCAGGGGCCATGATGAGCCCCGGTATTACCACACGTGGGAGCCATCCCTCTCGAGGGGCGGAAGCGAAGTATCTGGCCAGGACCAGAATGAGGACGAGCTTTGCGAACTCCGACGGTTGAAACGCAAACGGGCCGAGCGGGATCCACCGTTGCGCACCGTGGCTTGTTTTTCCCACGATCAAGACCACAATCAACAAGAGCAAGACAATCCCGTACAGGACATAGGCCACTCTGGCGATTTTATGATAATCGGTGAGCAGCATGGCAAGAAATGCCCCGCTCCCCATGAGGATCCAGATCATCTGTTTGCCGTAGAGGGGCAATCCGCTTCCTGACTGGCCGCTAGTAATGCTGTAGAGCGACAAGATTCCGATCAACAAAATAGCGCCAACGGTAGCGAGAAACCGCCAGTCAAAGTTGTCCAAGCCTCGTCCGTCAATGACACGATCAATCATAGGCTTCCCCGGGTAGCCGGAGCTGGATCTGGAGTCGCGACGGAAGATGCGACTTCTGTCACAACCGGCGCCATAGGAGGCAATTTCGAAAAGGTTTCGATCAGCTCTTTGGCCAGTGGTGCAGCGGCTGACCCGCCATGCCCACTATGCTCAACCAACACCGCCACCGCAATTCTGGGATGGTCGGCGGGCGCATAGGCAACAAACCATGCGTGGTCCCGTAGTTTCTTCGGCACGTCATCTTTGGCTCCTATTCGCAGTGAGACGGTTTGGGCGGTCCCGGTTTTTCCTGCGATTGTGATCAGAGTTGATTCTGCGCGTCTAGCCGTCCCTTCGGTCACGACTTCTTTCATCGCCTCTTTGATGATCCGGAGGGTCTTCTTCCTGAGGTTCAATCGACCTCGCGCCACGATGGGGAGCTCTTGGACACGACCAGTGGTGCGCTCCATCACGGCCCCGACGAGATGCGGGCGAAACGATACCCCATCATTCGCGACGGTCGCGGTTACCTGTGCCATCTGGATCGGCGTGACCGTGATAAAACCTTGGCCAATTGAAGCGGAGATGGTTTCGCCAGGAAACCACGGCTCCTTCTTCACCTTCTTCTTCCAGGCAGGAGAGGGTACGATTCCAGACTGCTCCGACGGAAGGTCGACCCCGGTCTGCTGCCCGAGACCAAACCGGCTCATATAGGCAGCCATTGTTTCGATCCCCATGCGTTGTCCCACGGTATAGAAAAAGACGTCACAGGAGTCCACAAGCGCCCCATGCACATTCATCAAACCGTGCCCACCAGCTTTCCAATCTCGATAGACCCGTCGCCCAAATCGATACCCACCCGAACACCCAATTTCGGTTGAGGGAACGATGGTGTTGGTTTCAAGGGCAGCGGCTGCCATCACTATTTTTAGGGTGGACCCTGGGGGATACTGTCCTTGTGTCGCCCGGTTGGTGAGTGGACGTCCTGCGTGATTGACAACCGTTGCCCATTGTTTCTTCGTTAATTCCCTGGATAGGGCATTCGGGTTAAACGCAGGGCGACTCGCCAGGGCCAGGAGCTCTCCGTTGGTAGGGTCAAGGGCAACGATCGCCCCAAATTCCTCTCCTAACAGATCTTCCGCCAGGTGCTGAAGGCGAATGTCAATGGTTAAATACAGGTCATCCCCCGCTTGTGGCTTGTACACCCTCACCGTTCGTTTCTCATGGCCACGAGCATCTACCTCTACAACACGCTCTCCAGCTCGCCCCCTCAAAAAACGGTCAAAGGTGAGTTCCACTCCGTACTGGCCGACAACGCTCCCCTGATGCAAATCCGAGAACTCTGGGTGGTTCAGCTGGGCCTCAGACACTTCCCCGACATACCCGACGAGGTGGCTCCCCGTCACTCCAGCCGGGTAGTTGCGCTGAGACTCAGCCTGGACCATGAGGCCGGGGAGATCAAACCGTCTCGACTCAATCAACGCAGCGTCCCGAAGCGTCAGCCGGTCCTTGATTTTCCTCGGGACAAACCTACTGCCCGCACCCGCCAGCTTCTCCCTGACCAGCTCTTCATCCAGCCCAATCAAGTCGACCAGTTGCCTGATCAGGGCCTCACGATCAGGCACGTCCTCCAGCGTGACATAAAGACCGAAGCTGGGAACGTTGTTGGCCAGCAACGCGCCGTTCCTGTCATAGACTAGCCCTCGTGCTGGCTCAAGAAGGACAGTCCGGGTCCGATTATCTTCGGAGAGTCCCCGGTAACGGTCACCCTCGTGAATTTGTAACTGCCACACGCGAAACGCCAGCAAACCAATGACAATGAGAATCCCGACCTTCACGACTCGAAGACGCCGATGAAGCTCGTGAAGCTCGTGCTGTGACCCACTGGAACCGTGCACCGTCTCTCCTTATCCCTGGAGTGGAGCGGGCCCGCTTCTCCCTCCTCTAGGGAAATAAACGGGCAAAGCTGTGTTCAAGTCCTTGGACCTTCCTGATTCGAAAACCGATCACCCGATACACAATCCCCGCTACCACCGCGTCATATGCTGATTGAAGCAATAAGATAGACCACAATGCCTGGAAAAGGTCCGTCGAACTTTCAACGGCACGATCGGAAAAAAGGAAGGCCACCCCAGACAAGATTGAGAGACCCAAGACCATGGCGACCGCTGTAACCGGTGTCGCGTTAGCAACGTACTTTCCCCCCGCCCCGGCCAACAGGCCGGCGATGCCTTTTGTAAAAAGGTTGATCCCCAACTGACCAGCCGAAAAGAACCCCTGAATATATCCCAGGGACACACCCATCAGGAGTCCCTCAAAAGGACCCCTGGTGAACCCGACCAACACCGCAGTAACAAGACACAGATCAGGACGGATCCCGGCGATGCTGACATGGCCCAGAATCGTTGTCTGAATGGGCACTATTCCGACAAGGAGCGCGCCGTAAATCAAGAATTTCATGGCTTGGGAGTTCCTTCAGTAGAAGGCACAGTGGGGGGCACAGGTCCAGGTCTCGCCTCGTCGGACGGGCGGGGAGAGGTAATCACCAGGACCTCTTCGAGCCTGGAGAAATCAACGACGGGTACCAGGAGGGCTGACTTAAACAGGTCGTCCTCAGTTTTTTCGATTCGTTTTACAACGCCGACCATGAGCCCTTTGGGGAACTTTCCAGCTAAGCCCGAAGTGACGACAACATCTCCCTCCCGGACAGGCGAGAGAAGCGGAATATACTTCAAGCGTACCAGCCCCTGAAGCGTTCCTGTCACAATTCCTTCGTCTCGTGTCCGTTGGATCAAAGCGGTGACGGCGGTATTTGGGTCGGCCACCAACAACACAATTGAGGTGAAGGCGGTTGTTTTGACGACCCGTCCCACCAAACCGGCTGGCGTAATCACTCCCATCTCCGGCCGAATGCCCGCGTGCTCACCCTTGTCCAACACCAACCCTCGATACCAATTCGTCGAATCACGGCCGATGACTTTGGTCGCCACCGCCTGAGGCCACTGCCGTTGCTTGAAACCCAGTAATCTAGACAGGCGCTGGCTTCCGGAGGCGACCTCGCGGAGCTCGTTATTTTGACCACGTAAGAACTCTATTTCACGCCGTAAACGCTGATTCTCCAAATGCACGTCTTGGAGGGCGACATACCCGTCCCACAGGTGTTGAATCCCGCCAGTAAAGGCGGCGATCCCCTGCAGAGGGAGGGCCACGATCTCCGCGACCGGACCCCCCATCCGTTGCAATACGTCCTGACTTTGCCTGGGGAGGACGAAAATAAGCGCGAGGAGAAGAAGAAAGAGCAGTAGTATGGCCCGCCTGGGCCCAGTAATGGAACGATACATAGCCATCCGCTGGCGGGATGGAGTCTCTACCGGTAGGTATTTCCTTGAGACATAGCCACCTTGGGCAACAGTTCAAGTTCGTCCAGGATTTTTCCTACTCCCAATACAACCGATGTCAGTGGATCATCGACGGTAATAATGGGAAGATTGGTTTCCTCTCGGAACCGCGTATCCAGTCCCTTTAACAGAGAACCCCCGCCGGTCAGGACGATACCACGATCGATAATATCGCCGGCCAATTCAGGGGGAGTATTCTCCAACGCGACTCGAATGGCGTTAATGATTGTTCCAATAGGTTCCTGGAGCGCCTCCCGGATCTCGGCGTCATCCACTACCAGTGTGCGTGGAATGCCCGAGATCAAATCCCGCCCCTTAATCATCATAGTTTTCTTCTCTTCAAATGGGTAGGCTGAACCTATCTCTAACTTGACCCGTTCAGCCATATGTTCGCCGATCAAGAGATTATACTTTCTCTTGACGTAGTTCATGATCGCGTCATCCATTCGGTCTCCGGCGACCTTCACCGACTCACTATAGACGATCCCGCCGAGCGAGATGACAGCGATATCAGTCGTCCCTCCTCCGATATCCACGACCATGTTGCCTGAGGGCTCCGTAATTGGAAGCCCGGACCCGATAGCTGCCGCCACGGGCTCTTCGATCAGGTAGACCTCTCGAGCACCTGCCAGCTCTGCGGAATCACGGACCGCTCGCTGTTCGACTTGAGTGATTCGTGATGGGACGCCAATGATGATCCGCGGTCTGACAAAGGCGCTTCGATTATGCGCCTTGGTAATAAAGTGCTTGAGCATCTTTTCGGCCATTTCGAAATCAGCGATGACCCCGTCCTTCATTGGGCGTACGGCGGTGATGTGCCCCGGTGTTCGCCCCAGCATCTTCTTGGCATCCACTCCCACTGCAAGAACTCGCTCCGTCTTTCTCTCCACCGCGACGACTGAGGGCTCATTCAGAACGATACCCTTCCCGTGGACATAAACCAACGTCGTGGCGGTTCCTAAATCGATTGCCAGGTCATTGGAAAACCAACCTAAGACATCACCGGTAAGGCCCACGGTCATTCTCCCTTCCAAAATGGCGACCGCCGTGCAACCCACCACCTTCGGGCAGGCTAGGGAAATCAGTCGCGCAAGTCTATTTGTCCGACGTCAAGGACCTGGGTCGAGGCAATTTCATCCCCTAGTCTCAGCCCCCGATCGTTCCCAATGACTAAGAGGGCCTCGACCATGATAATCGCCAATGCTGCCAACCACCCCACATAAGGGACCTGGTAGAGGAGCAAGGCCAGGCCGAAAGGAAAGTTCCGAATAATGGATTCTTTAAAACCTGGCACTTCATGGGTTTGGGGGATGACGGTCTGCAACCCTATGAGACGTTTTCCGAGGCTACGCCCGCCTGAAAATCCATCAGCGATCAGGATGTAGGTCAAACCTACAATCCAACCGATCGGAGAGGCGATCTCGCTTGCCGCTGCAACGATCAGGATATCTAGGAACTTGGCAATGAAACGGTTGAAAACCTGCGCCTTGGGATATACCGCAGGTCCAAACGAGGCTGGACCAGGACCCTCCTCTGGCAAGAGTTCTCCTCGCAACTAGCGCCTGAGTATAACAAATTCCCTTTCGCATCACAAATACTGCGCCATTATTCAACACGGTGACCAAAAGGCAGGGGGTCAGTGCGATATCCCCCCCAAAGCCCTATCATACCGCATTTCTCGTGTAAGACAAACTCAATGCCTGGTCTCAAGAAGCTTGCCTTAGGCGCATGAGACCGTTAAAATTGGACGAAGGAAATCTATGACGTAAGGGGATCAATATGATCAAGCTTATCCGCGAAGCAAATCGCAGATATCCCTGGTTACTCGTGACGATCATGGGAGTCATCGTGGTGACCTTTATCGTTGGGATGGGATGGTGGGGCTTCGGACAAGCGCAAGGCAACCGAGTAGCCTCAATAAGTGGGTCAACCATTTCGCTCGATGAGTATAAGCGCACGTACCGGAACGTAGAAAATTTCTACCGAGAGAACAAACGCGAGATCAAACCCGAAGAACTTGAAAAGGTTGTTCTCAACGATTTGATCACCACAAAGATTTGGACCGTCTTTGCTAAGGACATGGGACTCAGCGTTGGCCCCAGTGAACTCCGAGCCGATGTCATCAAAACCCAAGGGTTTCAAAAGGACGGAAGGTTCGATCCCGACCTCTACCGCCGCGTCTTGGCGATGAACCGGCTGACACCCGCCTTGTACGAGACGATTCGACGGGAGCAGTTGTTGGCTCAGAAGGCGATGAAACTCGTCGTGGAATCTGTAGCCTTGACCCCAAGCGAGTTGGCAGAGGCGAAAGCCCTGGTGGCCAGTCAATTCTCCAACACTCCAGATTCGCCCCAATTATCTCAGGACCTGATCCTCAACAGTTTTCTGAATCAAAAGCAACAACGAGCCCTCTTGGCCTACGCCGAATCCCTGAAGTCCAGTTTCCCAGTGGAGATCCATAGGGAAAACCTCTAGCGAGGCCTCGACAGTCCAACAGGCGAAGATCTCCAGCTCACCCATACGACGAGTTCCGCTCTTAGGGGTGAGGTGAGACCTGTCAACGTTTGGACCGCCCGACCATCACAGAATCAACATGGCATCTCCATAACTATAGAATCGATACTTGGCCTGAACCGCCTCCCGATAGACGGCACGCAATCGATCCAAGCCGGCGAAGGCCGACACCAACATGAGCAAGGTTGAGCGGGGCAGATGGAAATTGGTCAGCAAGGCATCAACAACGCCGAACTGGTAACCCGGGAGGATAAATAAGTCAGTTTCCCCTCTGAGGGACCGGACGACTCCGTCTGAACCCGCTGCCGCCTCCAAACTTCGCACGACGGTTGTCCCCACCGCCACGATGCGTCCCCCCTCGGCTTTGACGCGCCGAACGGCGCGTGCTGTCTCCTCTGAGACCTCTACACGTTCGGCGCCGATTTTGTGTTCGTGGATATGATCGACTCTCACCGGGAGAAATGTGCCGGGCCCCACGTGGAGGGTCACTTTCGCGATCTCAATTCCCCGCTGTTGGAACGTGTTCAGGAGATCAGTGGTCAGGTGCAAACCAGCAGTGGGGGCGGCAACGGCCCCTTCTTTCTCGGCAAAAATCGTCTGATACCACTCACGATCCGATTCGCGGGGCTCCCGCCTAATATAAGGAGGTAATGGGACCGTGCCAACCTCTCGGATCAACTCGGAGACCGGGTGAGAGCCCTGGATCTTGATCGTCGTCTGGGCAGAACTGCGCTCCAACACCGTGGCCTCGACGTGCTCGCCAAGCACAATGACCTGCTCGGGCCGGACTTGGCCTCTCAAGAGTACCTCCCATGTGTGCTCCCCAAGGTCTTTGACCAGCAAGATCTCGACACGCCCTCCCGAACGCTTCTTCCTCCCAACCAGCCGTGCTGGGATTACCTTGGTGTCATTGATGACCACAAGATCGCCAGGCCGGAGGAGATCGGGCAGGTCCGTAATCTTTCGGTGGGTGATGTCTTCGCCGCGCCGGGAACACATCATCAGGCGGGCCTGGTCGCGAGGCTCGACGGGACGGTCAGCAATTAATGAGGGATCGAAGGGAAAATCAAATTCACTCAAACGCATCAAGGGTCATGAAGGGGCATGGGGTCCAAGCGCCAAGCTCGGGTGACCTTCGTACCAGGGTAGTAATAGCGGAGAATGGTGGTAAAGGGATATCCGAGTTGAGCCAGTTCTTTCGCGCCCCACTGGCACAGTCCCACGGCATGACCAGCCCCGTTCCCCGAAAGCACAATTTCTTGCCCTATCGCCTCAATAGTAAACTGAGTGCTGGGAATGGCACGGTAGCCAATGACTCGGCGAAGGTCCTCCCCCCGTAACACTAATTCTCCTCTGGAGTGCAACACTCGGAGCTTCGTCACGCGGCCAGCGCGACTGTACGCAAACGGGGTCACCGTGGCCACGGTCCCCACCTCCACCCCCGCCTCCTGGAGTTTATTCTCTAACATGTCTATCCGGAAGGTAGTCGTCCACCTGTAATAGGGCGAACGGCTGTCAAAGGGACATTCCACGCCCTTTAGATACGGGAGGTCCTGTGACCAGACGTTCGTAACGTCCTCAGTCGGGCCCGCGGCCGTTGACGAAAAAGCCGCCAGAATCGGCCTCTCCTGGAACGTGACTGCCAGCCCTTTTGTTTCCCCAACCGCCTGTCGGACACGCTCGTCGACTTTCAGGCGTCCCCCATAGACCTGGTCCTGGACGGTTGCGACCAGATCGTAATCCTTATCAGCGTGCATCATCTGCTGGTATAAGGCATAGGTACGCGTAGCGACAGCCTGAGCCTTCAGTGCTTCCAGAGACCAACCAGCATTCATCTCAGACGGCACCACTCCTTCAACATATTCCTCCAAGTCGATCACATTAATGACCAGCAGCCCTTCTTCCCGGGACAGAACGTGCAGATCCCCTCCCACCACAAGACCACTCCCGGCCTCAGGGGAGCCCTTCTGCTCAGGTCGGGGGCCTTTCTTCGATAGGACCGAAGGGAGATTTTCAAAGCGAGCCTTTGGCTCGGGCCCAGGGCTTCGGACAGTATCTTTAGGCTTGGCCTCTGCAGCCCGCACTCGCAGGTCCTGCTCCTGCCCTCTGACCACGACTCGGTCAGAGGAAATGCTTTTACCATTTACCTGAACACGACCAGACCGGGGGGTGATAACCAACCTGGAGCCAGCCGCACGCACTTCACCGCCTGGCACCCGGACCGTAAGGTGATTCTCCGCCGTGACCTCCACCTGCGGCACATCTTGATACAACAGGACGCGAATTGCTACTGCGGCATGGACCGCCGGACCCCATACGACCATCGCCAGTAATATCGTGCAACACGTCAGACTCGACCGATTCATACGTTACCGTTTGGAGAGGAAAAACAACAGGAGACTGACGACTACGCTGAGCACCAAACTCGTTGCAAGAGGAAAATACAAGGTAAAGTTTTCGCGTTTGATCACGATGTCCCCCGGCAACTTTCCCAGCCACCCGAATCCACCGCTCAGACTGGGAAGCTTTGGGAGAACCGTCAAGATTACACCAAGGAGAATAACGAGCACGCCCATGAGGATGATCATTTTCCCTAGACCGCTGAGGTCTCCCATGCCTCACCTCACGAGCAATTCAGCAATCTGCACCGCATTCAGTGCCGCCCCCTTTCGAAGGTTGTCGGCGACGATCCAGAGATTTAACCCGTTGGGGATCGACTCATCCTCACGAATCCGCCCCACATACACCTCATCCGTGCCAACGACATCAATCGGCATGGGATACAGATTGTGAGAGGGATCATCGTAGACTTTGACACCCGATGCAGTCGATAACACCGCTCGTGCTTCGTTCGCGGTGATCTTCTGTTCGGTTTCGATATTGACCGACTCAGAGTGTCCGATATAGACAGGCACCCGGACCGTGGTGGCCGTCACTGCGATGGTATCATCTCCCATGATTTTTCTGGTCTCCTGCACCATTTTCAGTTCCTCCTTCGTATAGCCCGAAGGCAGGAACTCATCGATGTGTGGAAGACAATTGAATGCAATTTGGAACGGATAGACCTTGGGTTCGGGATGGCGAAAACTGAGCAGTTCCTTCGTCTCGTCCATTAGTTCATCCATCGCGTCTTTGCCTGTCCCCGATACCGACTGAAACGTGGTCACGACAATCCGTCGGATCCGAAACCGATGATGGAGCGGGTTCAATGCCACTACCATTTGAATCGTTGAACAGTTTGGATTGGCAATGATCCCTTGGTGCCGCGCGAGTTCCTTGGGATTCACCTCAGGAACCACCAGTGGCACCATTGAATCCATCCGCCAGGCCGAACTATTGTCCACGACCACTGTGCCGGCTTCTCTTGCGATCGGCGCAAACTCTTTACTGACGACACTTCCCGCCGAGAACAGAGCCAGATCCACCCCGTTGAACGAATCCTTCGTGAGTTGCTGGACCTCCAGATCCTCCGCTCCGAAGGAGACCACGCCCCCGGCGGACCTGGCCGAAGCCAAAGGCAGAAGCATTCTCACCGGGAATTTTCGCTCCTCCAGCACCTCGATCATCTGTCTGCCCACGGCGCCTGTTGCACCAACCACAGCCACTCGATAGGCATCTTGCCTAGCCAGCATTCGGGGGCTCCATTCTCAAATCTAGGAAGTGATTTGATCTGCGAACATGGCTCGTGATCGGTCTCATCACGCCGCGATCATTCTGATGCGATGATTAAAGGTGTCCGCGATATAAATATTGCCCTGTTGGTCGACCGTCACCCCGAATGGGTAGTTTACACCGCTTTCGGCAGCGGGTGTGCCATCCCCACTGAACTCTGCCCGACCATTTCCAGCGACAACGGTAAGAATCTTCTTGTGACAATCCCATTTCCGAATCAGGTGATTGTCTGAGTCGGTAACCAAAATATGATTCTGCCGATCCACCGCAATCCCGTATGGGCGAGACAAACTCGTCGATAGCTCGGTCGGACAGCCCGTGTAACGATACTCTCCTCCATCCCCTACAACGGTACTGATGATTCCTGTGTGCACATCGAGCCGTCGGATTCGTCCATTGAACGTATCGGCAATATAGAGAGCCCCCTCAGGCCCAATCGCCAAGCCACTCGGCCCAGCCAAACAGGTTTCCGTTGCCAGGAGGCCATCTCCCGAGTACGCCGCCTCCCCAGTACCTGCAACGGTGCTCATGACTCCCGTTTCGAGGTCTACCTTCCGGATCCGGTTATTGCTTTGGTCTGCGATGTAGAGGTATCGTCTCCCGTCATGAGCCAAGGCGCAAGGCTCATTCAGCGCAGCCGAGACTGCGGGCCCTCCATCCCCAGAGAACCGATGCTGCCCAGTACCAGCAATCGTACTGATCAGTCCCGTCTGCAGGTCGATTTGCCGGACCCTGTGATTCATAGTGTCGGCGACGTACAGCTTGTATTGGTCAGCCACAACGGCGGATGGAAAATTCATGGTCGCTTGGATGGCAGAGCCTCCATCACCCTGGAAACGCTTCGAGCCCGGCGTCGAGCCAACCACAAATCGCACCGTTCCACTCAAATCAGTCAGCTGTACGAACTTGTCTTGATTCGATGGAGGCGGATCAGCCAACAGATCCTCTTCAGGTTCAACAGGAACGGTTGGTGGCGCTGACCTCGCATCCTCAGGAGGGACCGATCCGGTCGAACGACCCGCCACCGTCGTCAGGATCCCCGTCGCCAATTCCAGCTTTCGGATCAGGTGGTTCTCCGAGTCAGCGATATACAGGTTCCCCAGCCCATCCAAGGCTAGATTCTTGGGCTCGTTCAGGCAAGCGGCCACGGCCGGCCCTCCGTCCCCGCTGTATCCGGGCTCCCCGGTCCCCGCGAGGGTGCCTATCGTGCCCGGTTGGATAATCTCCAGATAGGAAGCAAACATAAGAAATACGGTCTGGCGGGAGTCTTAACCCTCTAGGACGTTTCTTGCGATCGCGTTGCCCATCTCGCTGGTACCGACCTGCACCGTCCCCGGGGCCGAAATATCCTTGGTGCGAAGCCCCGCTGCCAGCGTCCTGACAATAGCCTGCTCCACTGCCTCCGCCTCTTTGTCCAAATGAAACCGATAGGACAGCATCATTGAGACGGAAGAGATCGTTGCAATTGGGTTGGCAATGTTCTGGCCGGCAATGTCGGGGGCACTGCCGTGAATTGGTTCAAACATCCCGAACTGCGTCCCAAGACTTGCTGATGGTAACATGCCGATGGATCCGGTCAACATGGCAGCCTCGTCGCTGAGGATATCGCCGAACAGATTGGTGGTCACCAGGACGTCAAATTGCTTGGGGTTGCGGATGAGCTGCATCGCACAGTTATCCACATACATGTGGTTCAGCTCAACGTCCTGGTAATTCCTGTGCACCTCGGTGACAACTCGTCGCCATAACTCGGATGACTCCAATACATTGGCCTTGTCCACGGAGGTGACCAACCGGCGGCGCTTTCGGGCTGCCTCAAAAGCCACCGTGGCAATCCGGCGGATTTCCTCGGTCGTGTAGACTTCGGTATTGATCCCGCGCTCTCCATCAGCGGTCTTCTCGATACCCTTGGGTTTTCCAAAGTAAATTCCACCCGTCAATTCCCTGACCACAAGGAGATCGATCCCATCAATGACCTCTCGCTTCAGAGTTGACGCCCCAGCCAGGACAGAGTACAGCTTGGCCGGACGCAGGTTAGCAAACAGGCCGAGCTGCTCCCGCAAGCCAAGCAACGCCCGTTCGGGACGAAGATGGTAGCCCAGGCCTTCCCATTTCGGTCCCCCGACGGCTCCCAAAAGCACGGCGTCGCATTGCTTGGCCAGGTGCAGTGTCCCCTGAGGCAGGGGCTCGCCAACAGTGTCGATCGCCTGCCCGCCGACATCGGCTTGCTCACACTGAAAGGCATGATGAAATTTTCGGGCGACGGCCTCGAGGACCTTCAGGGCTTCGGGGATGATCTCTTTTCCGACTCCATCTCCGGGCAACACCGCAATCTTGCCGTTCACCGTAGCTCTCCTCCCAGCACTTCCTTGTTGCACCCCGAACGAATAACAATTCCCGGTCCGATTCTTGGTCCAACCGCTACTCTAACACCACCTCATCCGCCGCCTTCCAGGAAGGATCAACGACGCAGAGAAATTCAAGCTCTGTCCTTCCCGTGTTTTCCACACATTGAATCGCGTCCGGAGGGACATACACCACCGAACCTTGAACCACTGTTACGGTCTCCTCATTGACGGTAAAGAGTCCCTCTCCCCTCACGAAGTAATAGACCTCGGAAGACGTGAGCCGGTGACGTTTGGACCGCTGTCCCAGAGGAAGTCGGCCGTGAGCAAGACTGAAGCCAATAGAGACCAGGGCTTTGCTTGGGTGAAGCAATTCCCTAAGCACCGTGTGATCTCCAGCCAGAAACTCCGAACAATCCTTCAGCTTGACGGTCAACACGGCGTTCACTCTACTCCCCGTTCTTCGCTCAAATCAAGCCAACCGCTCGCGTGGCTTCCCCGCTCTTTAAGGACCAGAACGCCAGTTTATTCAGGGCATTCAGGTAGGCCTTGGCCGAGGCTACGATAATATCCGTATCCGCCCCGTGACCAGTCACCGTTCGACCATTCTCCTGAAGTTTGACCGAGACCTCCCCTTGTGCATCAGTTCCACCGGTAATGGCCTTGACGGTATAGGTCAGCAGCCGGCTTTTCGTTTGTGTCATCGCAGCAATGGTGCGGTAGACGGCATCAACTGGTCCATCACCCGTCCCCGTTTGCTTGAAGGGCTTCCCGTCCAGGACCAACTCAACTGTGGCACTTGGGACGCGGCTCGTACCGCTCTCAGTCTGAAGATCTTTGAGGACGACGCGCTCGGGAATCCTGGCAACTTCCTCGGAGACGATCACCTCGAGGTCTTCTTCGTACATCTCCTTCTTCTGGTCGGCGAGCCGTTTGAAGCGCTCGAAGGCGTGGTTGAGCTCCCCCTCCGACAACTGATAGCCAAGCTCTTCCAGACGCTGGCGAAAGGCGTGCCGTCCAGACAGCTTCCCCATTACGAGCTTACTTTGCACCAGGCCGATGGTTTCGGGGCGCATAATTTCATAGGTGCTCTTTTCCTTGAGCAGACCATCCTGATGAATTCCCGAGGTATGTGCAAAGGCGTTGCTCCCCACGATCGCCTTGTTGGGCTGCACGACCATGCCCGTGATCTTGCTGACCAGGCGGCTGGCCTTCGAGATTTCCTCGCTTCGCACGTTGGTATCTGCTCCATAGCAGTCTCTTCTGGTCCGCAACCCCATGACGATCTCTTCGAGTGACGTGTTACCTGCCCGCTCTCCGATTCCATTGATCGTGCACTCCACTTGACCGGCTCCTTGCATCACCGCGGAGAGAGAATTGGCCACAGCAAGCCCCAGGTCATTGTGGCAGTGCACCGAAATCACTGCCTGGTTGATGTTGGGCACCCGCTCTCTGATGTCTCGAATGAGTCCGCCGAACTCCTGCGGCACCGCATACCCAACGGTATCCGGGATATTGACGGTCCCGGCTCCGGCCGCAATCACCGCCTCCAGCACTTCGCAGAGGTAGGTCGGGTCCGAACGACTGGCATCCATGGGCGAGAACTCTACGTCATCCACGTAACCACGGGCGCGCTGTACCATCTCCACCGCCCGTTTCAGCGCCTCCTCTCGTGTCATTCGGAATTGGTGCTTGAGATGGATATCGGAGGTCGACAAAAAGGTGTGGATGCGGATTTTCGGTGCCCCCTTTAAAGCCTCCCAGGCACGGTCGATATCTTCGGGTCTCGCACGGGCGAGACTGCAAACAGTCGGGCCTTCCACTTCCTGCGCAATGCGTTTGACTGCGTCAAAGTCTCCGGGCGAACTGTAGGCGAATCCTGCCTCGATAATGTCGACCTCCAGCCGAGCCAACTGTTTCGCGATCATCACCTTCTCTTCGACATTCATACTGGCGCCTGGAGACTGTTCTCCATCACGCAACGTCGTATCGAAGATACGGATCATTCTCACATCTGTTTCTGACATGGCCCCTCTCCCTCCTCTTACCAACACGGTCGCTGGCGGCCGACCCTCTCGCTCGGGAGAGCATTACCGCCTGGTTGATGGCAACCAACAACCTGCCCCGCTTCCTTGTCAACGAGAGCAGGCACCGACATAGGACTGCCCGCAAACAAAAAAGCCTTCCTCCCGTTCAGGGACGAAGGCTCGTCGGACTCCGTGGTACCACCCTGATTCGGCGACAGGCTGCAACTGAGGCCCCATCACCCTTCATTTCGACCCGTTACGTGGGTGAGGCGAGACGAACTACCACAGGCTCCCTAGACCACGACTAGCCTGCTTCGTACGTCCGGCTCCGAGGCGAGTTCAGCAGACGACGGGCTGGTTCGCACCACGTTCGTCTCGATCGTAACGAACACCACCAGCTCTCTTTGGTCCGTCGGGACCGCTTACTACTCCTCTTCCTAGCCTTTGAAATCTTTGGTCTCTGGCATCGGCTGGCCTGCGCTACCAGGAGTACGCCGTTTGCCCACGGCTTTGGCCCCCACCGCGAAGGCCTTCTCAAGAGGCCCCGACACCGCATAGGCGATGCAGGTGACAAACAGCATAACTTGCGGCCACGCGACGACCAACATAAGTCCCAGGGTTGCCCAGACCAGATAATTGAACAACCTCCCTCGCTTAAACTTTAAGTCCTTAAAACTTCTATACTTGACCGTGCTCACCATCAAGAAAGCCAGGGTCAGCGTCAAAACCAGGATCAGGATTGGTTTGATTTGTGACCCCATCTGCAACACGTGGCGATCAAAGATCACCAGCGTCGCCAGGACACTGGCCGCTGCGGGAATGGGAAGGCCGGTAAAATACTTGCCTTCCGAGGGGTTCACGATGACGTTGAATCGTGCCAAGCGCAGCGCTCCGCAGGCCACAAAGGCAAACATAATGGCCGAGCCCGCCATCCCGTGAGCCTTCAGCGCCCAGGTGTATATCAACAAGCCGGGCGCCACTCCGAAGGAAACCAAGTCAGCCAACGAATCATACTCGACCCCGAACTGGCTCGTGCTGTTCATCCAGCGAGCTGACTTCCCGTCCAACATATCGAAGACAAGGGCCACGAGAATCGCGACGGCCGCGGCGAAATAATTCGCATTGAACACGGCGAGAATGGCATACAACCCGCTAAACAGATTCCCAGTCGTGAGGATGTTAGGGACGAGGTATCCACCTCGCCGTCGCCTGGTTTCTTTCAGCGTTCCATTCCGTGCAGTATTCTTCATGCTGGTAATTGCCCTAGAAGGGTTTCGCCGCCCTTGACACGGTGCCCGACGGCAACCTGCAAGGTCGTTCCTTTCGGAAGATACAAGTCCACGCGTGACCCAAACCGAATCAGACCGAATCGCTCGCCACGAGCCACAGATTCGCCCGGTGAGGCCCAGCACACAATGCGGCGAGCGACTAACCCCGCCACCTGCACACACAGGACCCTGAACCCCTCAGCGCTGCGAATCATCAGCGCGTTTTGTTCATTATGCAACGTGGCCTCGGGCCGATTAGCAGCCAGAAAGCGCCCTGGCTGGTAGACGACGTCTTCAATCGTCCCCTCACAAGGAGTTCGGTTCACATGTACGTCGAAAACGTTCAGAAAGATACTGACCCGAATAGCCTGGTCCTTCACATAGCGCGGTTCGAACTCCTCCTGAATCCCAACCACGCGTCCGTCTCCTGGCGACACAATTGCTCGTGGCACCGCAGGGATGACTCGCTTGGGATTTCGGAAGAACCAAACAGTGAAGAGTGCCAGCCCAGCGAGGGCGGTGGCAGGCGCCATGAAGCCGAGCCCCCACGCTAACGCCGCGGCTCCGCCGGTGGCCCCCACGAAGGGAAGCCCTTCACGAACAATGGGTATGCCGATCGCGCGATCTACCACGGACTAGCCCTTATGTAACCGAGAGTCGAACATGTTGATCACCCACTCAATTCTTGCTCTTGTCGACCAGTTTGCCCGTTTTCAGCCAAGGCATCATCGCCCTCAGCTTCTCGCCCACCTCCTCGATGGGGTGAGATTCACCCTTCCTGAGCAACGCATTATACACGGGACGATTGGCTTGGTTTTCTAGCACCCACTCCTTGGCAAATTGCCCGCTTTGGATTTCATCGAGGATCTTCCGCATTTCTCGTTTGGTTTTCTCGTTGACGATGCGTGGTCCTCGCGTGACATCGCCATATTTCGCGGTGGTACTGATAGAATATCGCATATTGGCAATCCCGCCTTCATAAATCAGGTCCACGATGAGTTTCACCTCGTGCAGGCACTCAAAATAGGCCATCTCCGGGGAATACCCCGCCTCGATCAATGTTTCGTATCCAGCCTGAATAAGCGAAGTTAGGCCTCCACAGAGCACGACTTGCTCCCCAAAGAGGTCTGTCTCCGTCTCCTCTCGGAAGGTCGTTTCGATCACCCCAGCCCGTCCCCCGCCAATCGCACTGGCATAGGCTAAACCAAGGTTGCGGGTGTTGCCGCTAGGATCTTGATGAACGGCCAGCAGCGCTGGGACCCCGCTCCCCTTGGTATATTCAGACCGCACGAGATGTCCGGGCCCCTTCGGGGCAACCATGAACACGTTGACGGATGGCGGCGGCACAATCTGGCCAAAGTGAATGTTGAACCCGTGACCGAATGCGAGATACGCACCACTTTTTAAGTTCGGCGCAATGTCATTCTTGTAGATTGCCGACTGCGCCTCGTCAGGCGCTAAGACCATGACCACCTCGGCACTCTTCACGGCGTCACCGGTCGGCATCACTTTCAGGCCGCTCTGCTCAGCCTTGCTCCACGAACTTCCCTCCCGGAGCCCAACGACAACAGTTACACCGCTGTCCTTCAAATTCTGAGCATGGGCATGGCCCTGACTCCCATAGCCGATCACGGCCGTTCTCTTCCCACGAATCAGCTCAAGATCGGCATCTCGGTCATAGTAAATCTTCATGATACGCTCCTACATAAAAAAATGGGGGGATCTTTACCCCTCAACCACACACCCAACTGGCAACCAGAATGAAATGACGAGGGCTATTCCCGAGCGAGTCGCTTGGCCTGAGGCATGACCGCCCGCACCGGCTCGCGGGCGATGGCGATGCGTCCGGTGCGGACCAGTTCC
>JBFJQA010000032.1:0-19499 GCA_041616875.1 Nitrospiraceae bacterium
ATGGAATCCATTTCCGAAGACGCCTTGGAAGAAACCAACAAAGGGTTTAACCGGATTCGCTTGTTCGACGACGAGATTAAGATGTTTCATGACCACGGCATCATGGTCAATCCAGGAATGGTGTTCGGCTTTGATAATGACGATGAGGCGGTCTTTGAGCGATCCTATGAATTTCTCGTGAAAAACCATGTTGAGTTAGCGTATTTCAATGTCCTGACTCCCCTGCCCGGAACGCCGCTCTTTGACCGATACGAAGCCGCAGGCCGTATCTTTGATAAGGACTGGTCCAAGTATGACGGCAAACATGTCGTCTTTTCCCCGAGTCGCATGACGCCGGAACAACTCCAAGAGGGGTTCTACTGGATCAATCACAAATTCTATTCTCTCCCCTGCATCTGGAAACGACTGTCCGGGACGACCCAGCGCCTCGTTCCGCGGTGGGAAATGAACCGGGAGTTCCGAAAACTGATCAAGCGTGCCTGTCCCAAAGGCTCGCTGTCCCCGGTCGCTTCCGTGCTGAAGAATCTGCAGGCGAGGCTTCCGACCATCGAGACGGAAAACCTAATTCCCAATGCCTTGCATGCCCTCAAGCAGAAAATTGAAGAGACCAAGGCTCAGGAACACTGGCTCAACATTAAAGCCCGGCGGGATGATCGTGTTGCTGCCTTGTTGGTGGACTTGGAAGGGACGCTTGATCAGCTGAACGCCAAAGAGCTGCTTCGGCGTATCGCCCAGGCTTCAGAGAAAGCGAAGTTGGATATCATTATCAACTTTGAGCATATTCGGCAGGCGACACCAGGTGCCATTCAGGCGCTTGTCGACGGTCAGCCACTGAAGAGGTTGGCGCCGTATGCCAAGGTTCGATACCGGAACTTTAAAGCAGCCTTTGAGGAAGCGTTGGACGGCTTCTCACTTTCTGGGCTGGACATGCTGAACGAGGATTTGCAGGATGCATGATTTCACCTACCAACATGGTGAATTATGCTGCGAAAGTGTCCCATTAAGCCGGATTGCCAAGGAGGTGGGCACTCCCTGCTACGTCTACAGCCACACCACCCTCGTTCGCCACTTTCGAGCCTTCAACGGTGCCTTTCAAGACATCCCACACCTCGTGGCCTACGCCATGAAAGCGAACTCCAACCTCGCCCTTCTTCGTCTGATGGCCTCCGAAGGTAGTGGGCTGGATATTGTTTCCGGCGGTGAACTGTATCGGGCTCTGAGAGCTGGTGTGCCTCCGGCCAAAATTGTCTTTGCGGGGGTCGGGAAGAGCCGCAATGAGATTCGCTACGCGCTGGAGACCGACATTTTAATGTTCAATGTCGAATCACCAGCGGAATTACTGGCGATCGACGAGGTCGCGGCTGAAAAGGGCCGGCGGGCTCGCGTGGCCCTCCGCATCAATCCTGACATTGACCCCAAGACCCATCCTTATATTTCGACTGGATTGAAAAAAAGTAAGTTTGGGATCAGTGGTGACCGGGCCCTGGAAGAGTTTCGGCTTGCCTCATCGCTCAAACATATTGAAGTCGTCGGGGTCCACCAGCACATCGGGTCTCAGCTGACAGAGGTCACCCCGTTCGTGGAGGCTTTGAAAAAGGTTGTGTCCTTGGTTGAGTCGCTCAGGGAACATGGAATGGAGATCCGGTATATCAACATCGGGGGCGGACTGGGCATCACCTATGAGGATGAGGCACCGCCACATCCGAAAGATCTTGCAGCAGCCGTTGCTCCCCTGGTTCGCGATCTCAAGTGTGAATTGATCATGGAACCCGGACGAGTCATTGTGGGGAATGCGGGGATTCTCTTGACTCAAGTGATGTATACGAAGGAAAGCGAAGCCAAGCGTTTTTTCATCGTCGATGCCGCCATGAACGACCTGCTCAGGCCCAGTCTGTATGATGCCTACCACGAGATTCTGACGGTCCGAGAATCGCTCAACTCTCAAACGAAGCAAGTCGACGTCGTCGGACCCGTATGCGAGTCCGGTGATTTTCTGGCGAAGGATCGGGCCTTGCCGGAAGCCAAACCTGGCGACCTATTGGCAGTGATGAGCGCTGGTGCTTATGGATTTGCCATGGCCTCCAATTATAATTCGAGACCGCGCCCTCCGGAGGTCATGGTTGAAGGTGGGAATATTCATGTGATTCGATCAAGGGAAACCTACGAGGACCTGGTTCGGGGAGAATCGATTCCGGAGTTTATCCGTTAAAGATGAAAGAGGGCGTCAAACAGGACCTTCGCCATTACCCAGCCACGAGGTTGTTATGTTTTCCGGATCGCTGGTAGCTATCGTCACCCCTTTCAAACAAGGACGGGTTGATGAACAAGCGCTGGGCGATCTCATCGAATTCCAAATCGGCAACGGCACAAATGGTATTGTTCCCTGCGGAACGACGGGGGAATCGGCTACCCTCTCCCATCAGGAACATGAGCGGGTGGTGGCCTTCACGGTAGAGGCAGTCCGCCGTCGCGTTCCGGTCATTGCCGGAGCAGGATCTAATTCCACAGAAGAGGCTGTCGCCCTGACTAAGTATGCAAAGCAGGCTGGGGCAGATGGAGCCCTTCTGATTACACCGTATTACAATAAGCCGACTCAGGAAGGGCTCTTTCGCCATTATAAGACTATCGCGGAAGCAGTCGATCTGCCACTGGTGCTCTATAACATTCCCGGCCGGACAAGCGTGAATATGACCTCGGCCACGGTGGAAAGGCTGACGGCGATGCGCACCATTGTCGCGATCAAGGAAGGGAGTGGCTCGCTTCAGCAAGTGTCGGAGATCATCGATGCCTGTGGCGAGCGTGTGGTGGTGTTGTCCGGTGATGACGCCTTGACGCTGCCCATGTTGGCAGTAGGAGCGAAGGGGGTCATCACGGTGACGGCCAATATTGTCCCGTCTGACATGGCTGCTATGGTCGACGCTTTTTCAGTAGGGCGACTCGAAGATGCCAGGAAACTCCATTACAAGATGTATCCACTTTTTAGCGCGCTCTTTTGGGAGACCAATCCTATCCCGGTGAAAGAAGCGTTAGCGATGATGGGAAAAATTGACGGCGAAATCCGTCTTCCATTAACGCCACTTTCCTCGGAAAATCGAGGAAAACTCGCCCAGGTGATGAAGGGATACGGATTGATCTGACGAAACCATTCACGTCGTAACATCTGCCAATCTGGCAGCCTTGCCCGCGACAAGTGGGCTATCGCAGACCGCCACGACCTCATCCGTCTAGGGTGCCGCCCCTCGTGTTCTTCACCACAAGGAAGGGAATTCTATGATCAACACCATTGTTGCCGGGGTTGGTGGGCGCATGGGTTCCAGGCTGGTAAGCTTGATCAGCGAATCGAAAACCCTGTCCCTCGTGGGTGCCGTCGAACGAAAGGGTCATGAATCGAATGGCAAGGATGCCGGGGAGGTTGCCGGGTGTGGAACCCTGAAGATCCCAATCGGTGATGACCTGACGAGGGTTATCGATCGAGGTGACGTCCTTATCGATTTCTCAACGCCGACGGCCTCCCTGGCACACCTCAGAATTGCGGCCCAGAGTCACAAAGCGATGGTGATCGGGACCACAGGATTTTCCCCAGATGACATGGACCAGATTCGAGCCTCGACGAGGTCCATGCCTTGTGTCTTGTCTCCTAATATGAGTGTGGGGGTGAACCTGATTTTCAAGGTGATCGCCGACATGGCGAAGGCGCTGGGGGCGGGTTATGACATCGAGGTGATTGAAGCACACCATCGCCTGAAGAAGGACGCTCCAAGCGGGACCGCTGTCAAAATGGCTCAGGTTTTGGCTGCGGCCACCGATCGCGACCTCGAGGAAGTCGGGGTCTACGCCCGAAAGGGCATGATCGGCGAGCGTAAATCAGGGGAAATCGGAATTCAGTCCATTCGAGCCGGTGATATCGTTGGCGATCACACTATCCTGTTTGGAGGCCTAGGAGAGCGGATAGAAGTCACCCATCGGGCTCAGAGTCGGGACACCTTCGCCGCCGGAGCCCTCCGTGCCGCGGAGTGGGTGGCCAGACAACCTCCAGGGCTGTATGACATGATGGATGTGTTAGGGATTAGGTAGGGGAGGACGAAAGCCCTCCCCCAGAATTAACGGCATCGCTGAATGAAAGAGGTGGGTTGCATGTGGAGATCGACCACGTGGACCCTGGCGAAGGTACCCTTACGGGTGCGCTCCCTGAACAAGAAAATAGGCCAAGAGCACGATGATTGGCGTCGCGACATACATAGCCTTTTTCCCAAAGGTGTCATAGACGCCGTAGATCAGAATAATAGCAATGAGGCTATAGTACATCGAGGCGATGCCTTCATACCCGCCCCCCGGCACATTGGCCAACGCCAAAGATGGAACGGCCATGAGAACTAATCCATATAAGGTGCTCAAGAGTCGCTTCATCGTCACGCCCTCCTTCATAAAAGTTCGCTAAGAACAACCTTACAGATTGTTTTCCAAATCTTTCAGGCCGGTCCCATGCTCGGAGCTCTCTCAAGGCCTAGTATTCCCAAGCAGGGAAGCCCTCTGCTCCAACGATATTAGTCGCCTTCAGGCAAACCCTGGACGCTCCGATAGGCCAAGCGCCTGCCTGGAAGTGCTATAGAATGCCCTCATCGCTCGGTGAATGTCAATGTGGGATTTCCGAGGGCTTCCGTGAGCCGAAGTGTAGAGAGAGAAATGTTTCCTCACGGCGGGTGGCCGCTGGGCTATCGGAGTTCTCTCAGCAATACAGTCAGCGGACAGCTCTTAAGGGAAAGAAGAGGAGAGATGGGAAGGACGATCGAAACGGGGGAGGCATCTTGTCTTCAAGGTAGTGATCTGCCGTCCAGACCTTGAGACTTTAGAAGGAGAGCGCAACTCCGCGCCTCTCGCTATCTCACATAGCGGAACGGCCGTTCAGGATCGAGCCGTTAAGGGTCGGGGTTCCTGCTCCGCAGGTTTTCGGCGTCCACAGTTTAGACACGCGAATACTGCGATCGTGAGGCCAGCATCCAAGTCGACCGCTCGCTCCAGCAACATTGACCCACGGCATTTATCACAAGTCTTCATAAGGCGGTACCTTATCATGTGCAGGCATTTGAAGACATCCACCTGAAGCCCTTCCCACAGCAAGGTCAAAGGGCCTTCTACGGTCGCAAAGATTGGGTCTTTAGGACCATGCAAAAAATGATAGAAATCTCATAAAGTACAATGGGTTGGGGTAATGTATCTCGGGAGTCTATGGATAGTGGAAGAAGAGTTGGAAACGGAATTCTTGACAGCCCCCACGCCGTGCCCTAGGATGAATTGTCAGTCCAAGTAATGTAAATAAGGGTCAACTGACATCCATGATCCGATTGTTGATCATTGCTGGGGTGCTGGTCTTTCTGTATTTTCTGGTACGGAGGGCTATCATACAGTTTCGAGCTGGGGAGGGCGAAGATCGATTTATTCAGGATCAGGACCAGATGATTCAGGATCCTGTCTGTCGGACCTATATTCCGCGCAGCTCGGCAGTGACAGAACGAATCGGGGGACAGACCTACTTTTTCTGCAGTCGGGATTGTGCCCATTCCTTTAAGAAACAACTTTCCGCATAAGACGAATTCAGAAAACCTCCGATCGCCGAAACATACCATCCGCATGTTGTTCTTCTACAGACCACGACTCGCAGGGGGTGTGTTCAACGAAGGAGGTCTCAAGGAGAGGCGGGCGCGGCTCCTGCCAAATGGGAAAGGTGATCTACGGGAGAGCCGCTATCGTTGAGTGGCGGGCGCTAGCACCCGGAGTAGCTATAATCATCCAGCTTGTCGTCTTCACCGAATTTGAGCGTAATTTGACATTCGTTTGGCGAGAAATTCCAGAAGGGTGGCCCTTTCTTGCCGCCCGCGATGCGGTAATAGGTCCACGTTTCTCCACCAAAAAATCGAGAAGCCTTGCCATTCGGTTTTCCCCAATTCTCCTCAAACCACGCCTTGTCCTTCCCCTCTAATTCAGCTGGCTTGAGCGAGGCGTCAAGGTAAGGATTCCCCCCGCAGCCCGCTAATAGCATCCCAGTCACCAGGACGAGGCCAAACCGCAACATCCTCATGAGCCCCCCTCCGACTTCTCTCCAACGGGTCCAGAGCGCCACTACCTCGAGCTATGAGGCGCTCGATTTCCCTTTACCGTATCGTACGCCTACGGGGTAATTCTATGCTTCGGCTCTTGACCCTGTCAAACCAATAGGCAATAAGTGCAATCTCCGACAGACGGCAGAAGCGGGCGTTACCTCGAACTCATGACAATGAGTTTGAGGTGTTCCAGGTTGTTCGTGTAGGAGAAAATCTAAAGATTCGTGTGACACCAAGAGGCAAGGTATCGAAGGTCAAAGATGGGTCACTCGTCGACGGGCCTTGCGAAATACCGAGTGAAACATGGACCGAGTAAGTTTGCCCGTAAAAGTGTTTTGTTGGCTGGGATGATAAGATCCCAGAAGAGTGATGCCCCAGGGGAGGGATCGCCGAACGTCGTGGCCAAACCTGGGAGCGGGCACTGGGACGGCGTATCCCAGGTCTCGGCAGGCCTTGAGGTAGTGATCGAAGGCGATTTTCCCCAGGGCGATAACCACCTTAACTCTCTTGAGCAGGCGCAACTCCTCCAGCAAAAAAGGACGGCAGGCCTCAAATTCCTCAGGCGCTGGTTTGTTCCCGGGAGGAGCACAGCGCACGACTGCGGCAATGTAGCAATCCTTCAGCGCGAGTCCATCTCCCCGGTGGGTAGAATGGGGCTGATTGGCAAAATTAAACCGGTGCAGAGCTTCATAGAGCCAATCGCCACTTCGGTCACCGGTAAATACTCGCCCGGTGCGATTGCCGCCGTGGGCGGCTGGCGCGAGTCCCAGCACCAGGAGGCGGGCAGTTGGATCCCCGAAGCCAGGGACCGGCCGGCCCCAATATTCCCACTCTTGGAACTGTCTGCGCTTTGCCCGCGCAACGGCCTCTCGATGGGTCACAAGCCTTGGGCATAGTGTGCAGGCGGTGATCCGGCTGGTCAGAAGGTCTAGGCCGTTCATCGCCGGTGAGAGGATCGCCCAGGCCCAGAAAGCTTGATATCCTTGCCGCTTGTCACGGATGTTGGTAGCATAGTGTTTTGTGGCCTTGAAACGGGCTTGAACCTCTTCACCGTTATCTCTCGCGGTAAGGAATCTATGAGTACGCCGAAGCCGGACTTCCTGCTGCTCATCGTCGGGTTTATCTGGTTGTCAGCCAGCCCCATCCCTCTCTTCTCACAGCCCCTCACTGACCTGCCACCCAATGAGACGCAGGAGGCTGACCCAGTTCTTGGCTCCAATGAACAGGGGGCTGGTGAGACCAATGCCATGTCTGTTTCCCCACATTCAGCCAATCCCACCGTGGACTCAGAAGTGGACAGCATGTCTTATCCCCAAGATGGATTGGACGAGGATCCTTCAATGGACGGGCAGTTGGTAATACTTCCCGAAATCGAGCGAGAGGGCGCCCGCCCTTTCCTGAGCTCCTATAAACTTCCGGAGAAATTAGAGTTCGCCGGACAGCCAGTTCCTTTTGACAATTGGCATGTGCGAGAGCGTATCGAATACGAGTTTTACCAGTTTTTAGCAGCTGAAGGCGACAGCATTATTATTGCAAAACGAACGGGCCGATGCTTCCCCCCTGTCGAAAAACAATTGGCGGAAGCGGGCCTTCCCGACGATCTGAAGTATATGCTGCTCGTTGAAAGCAAATGTGTGGCGGCAGCCTACTCGCGTGCGAGGGCGTCTGGGCCCTGGCAGTTCATCCGCTCAACCGGAAAACGGTTCAAACTCAAAAGCAATAAGTGGCGTGACGAACGTCGCAATCTCGAGCTCTCGACCGAGGCCGCGATCAAATACCTTCGCCATCTGAGAGAAATCATGGGCGATTGGTTTCTGGCCATGGCAGCCTACAACGCTGGAGAATTCAACATAAAAAAGCACCTCAAGGCTCAGAAAGTGAATGATTATTGGAAGCTGCATTATGTGCGCGAGACAATGCGGTATGTGCCTCGTATCATTGCCGCCAAAGAAATTTTTTCCCAGCCAGAACAATACCTAGGACTGACCACCAAAGACTTATATGTCCCGATTCAAACAGAAACTGTCACGGTTCGAATTAGAAAGCGTAAGGAGCATTTAGCCAGAATCGCCGAGCAGTACGGGACCTATTTTCTTGAATTAAAGATGCTCAATCCCGAGCTTAGAAAAGCATACCTCCCGAGAGGGACCTATCAGCTAAGAGTGCCAAAGCAGATCTGTCTGTCGGACTGTGGCACGCAGGAAGCCACGCCCTAGACCTCTCCAACTCATGCGTATATTGGCCCAGCCGCCCCGCGTACGAACGCTGTTTGTGGAGTGGCTGACAGCCGGGCTGCGCGCTGTCGACCCCATTCCCGCACTGTGTCGAGCGGTCAAGCGGATCGGTCCAATTCTACGGGTGGGCCGAATCCGCTATGATCTGAGGGCTTACAAGAGGATCGTGGTCGTCGGGGGAGGGAAAGCCTCTGCGCATATGGCTCTGGCGATCGAACGGCTCCTTGCCGATCGGCTCACACGAGGTCTCGTTGTGGTCAAGTACGGCCATGCTGTCACGACGGGCAAGGTCCATGTTCTTGAAGCGGGACATCCCGTGCCCGACCGCGCTGGATGGGCCGCTGCGAAGCACATTGCGACTCTCGTCGCCACCTTGACGAAGAATGACCTGTTAGTGGTCCTTCTCTCCGGCGGCGCGTCGAGTCTCCTGCCCTCTCCCTCTCATGGAGTGACCCTGGCCGATAAGCAACAGACCACGAAGCTCCTCTTAGGGTCTGGGGCAACGATCCAAGAGGTGAATACGGTACGAAAGCACCTCTCTGCCATGAAAGGTGGGCGTCTGGCGGAGGCGACCCAAGCCCAGGTGATCAGTCTGATTCTCTCCGATGTCATCGGGGACAATCTGGAAGCCATTGGCTCGGGACCGACGGCCCCCGATCCGACCTCATACAGAGACGCCAAACAAATCTTGCAAGAGTATGGCCTCTGGTCTAAAGTTCCCCCACCGGTGCGGAGTCATCTCCAACAGGGCGTGAGAGGGCGGGTCCCAGACACTCCGAAACCGGGCTCGACCCTCTTTCGGCGTGTGCAAAACCACATCATTGGGAATAACTGCGCCGCCGTAGAAGCCGTTGCCCGAGCGGCCAGGCAGTCTGGAGTCTCCCCGGTCATTCTGTCTACCTCGTTGATTGGGGAGGCTCGAGAGGCAGCCAAGTGGTTTGGGGCACTTGCACGGGAAATCCTCGCCTATCACAGACCCTATCGGCCACCCGTCTGTCTGATCGCGGGAGGAGAGTTGACGGTCACTGTCCGAGGAAGGGGTCGAGGAGGCCGCGCTCAGGAATTTGCGCTTGCGGCGGCGTTGGAGATTTCCGGTCTCCCGAACGTCTGGGTCGCGGCCTGCGGCACAGATGGCAACGATGGTCCAACAGATGTGGCAGGCGCTGTCGTTGATGGCGCTACGGTTCGAAGAGCACGGGAGATGGGATTGGATCCGAATGCGGTGCTACGGCGAAGCGATTCCTACTCATTCTTTCGTCGGGTGGGAGGGCACATTGCGACCGGTCCCACAGGAACAAACGTCAATGATATCTATCTTCTGCTGATCCTCCAACCTGACGATCCCAGCCATGAAGTACCAACACGGTGATCGTTCCGATCCTGTGATCGTTCCACTCGAAGCGTGTGCTGATCGCGCTGTTGTCGGCGGGAAAGCGGTCGGCCTCGGCAAGTTGTTGAGGAGCGGCTTTCCAGTGCCTCCGGGGATTTGCATCACCACGGCAGCTTTTCGCGAAGCAGCCACAGCAACCGAAGATGCAACGACCGTGGAATGGAACCGGTTGAACCGAAAACCCGACCGTGAGCAACCTGCCTGGCTTGAGGAAAAGCGACGACGGATACAGTGTTGGAGATTTCCTGACCCCCTTGCAAAGGCACTACACACGGAACTCGACAAACTGGAGCAAAGGCTAGGTGGCAGAGGATACATCCTCTGGGCTGTCCGCTCATCGGCCACGAGTGAAGATGGGTCGAATGCGTCCTTTGCTGGTATGTATGAGACTACGCTGGGTGTCATCAGGGCTCGTCTTGAGGAGGCTGTCCTCAACTGTTGGGCTTCACTCTGGAAGTCGACGGCCTGGGGCTATTCCCTCCACGTTGGGAACGGGATGTCTGCACCAGAGATGGCGGTCATCGTCCAGCCATTGCTGGATCCTTTCACCGCCGGGGTTGCATACTCCCGGAATCCCGTCACGGGGCGGGAAGATGTCGTGGCCATCAATGCGGTCTTTGGTCTTGCCGAGCCACTGGTGAGTGGCCAAGCTTCTCCGGATTCTGTGCTAGTCCAACTTAGCAGTCTTTCCGAGGCAGGACGGGTGTTGGAGCGAAAAACAGAGAAGAAACACAAGCGACGGCATATCCTGTCGGTCGGTGGTAAAGCTCGTCTCGTTGACGAAGCGCTTCCGGACGGGCTTCGCAATACCCCGACCCTCTCTGACTCCGAAGCCAAGGATCTAGCTCGACTCGTCAGGAAAATCGAAAATGTTTTTCGATCCCCCGTCGATATTGAGTGGGCGCTGGATGACAAGGGATGGTGGATACTTCAGGCCAGGCCTGTCCCTCCAATCTGGCTCGAGGGCAGTGTGACCGACCACCTCTGTTGCTGGTCGCGTGCGAATTTCAAGGAGACCCTCCCGGAATTACCAAGCCCTCTTGCCTTGTCCTACCTACGAGAATTCATGGAGCATGCCATTTTGCGCCAATACAGAGAAATTGGCTGCCATATCCCGCCGGGCCTTTCAGCCGTCCGCATTCTACACGGCCGTCCCTACATCAATGTAACCTTATTTCAAATGTTTGCCGTGCAACTGGGGAGCGATCCCGACTTGGTAGTTGAACAGATGGGCGGTGAGGTTCGGCCGGTCGGAGGCCTGACGAGGCGGCTGAGTATCGGTCAGCTGTTTTGGGCTGGTCTCCGTCTCGAATGGCGGGTCTGGAGGGCTAAGCGCTTATCCTCCGGACGATTCGCAGAACTGAGGCAGTTAGGCGAGGCCCAGTTCCAAGAAATCGTGGCCTTCTGCGGTCCTCAGGAATTACTTGGCAGGCTAAAGTCCCTGAGTCAGCCCGTGTATCACGGCGATCTGACCTTCGCGATCGTGAGCGGGGTGGCCCAAGCCCTGTATGTTCTGGGAATGTTACTGAAGAACAGGATCCACGGGGAATGGAGATCTCTTCTCAACGCTGCCACGCAAGGGCTTGGTGGAATCATCAGCGCGAATCAGATCCTATGGCTGGTCAAGCTGGCCGAGAAGGCCCAAGGGGAACATGCCATCCGTGAGTGCTTCTTAGGGGATCCCTGGGAACCAAAGAAAGTGCTATCAAAGTTGGCCGGAACTCGGTTCCTCCTTGGCCTCGAGGCCTTCCTCAAGGAGTATGGCCATCGAGCAATCGGGGAGTCCGACGTCATGTCTCCGCGTTTTGCGGAAATGCCGGACTACCTGCTTGGCATCATTAGAAGCCACCTGAAGGCGGGAACAATGTGTTCCCATGAAGAGATTGTGAGCGAACAAGAAACTGCACGCCGGATCGCCCTAGAGGAAATTCGGAAGATCTTGGGGTGGCGTCTTCATGAGTGGCTCTGGTTTCGGTGGTGGCATCGCAATTTGGCTCAGTACTTGGAGTTACGGGAGGCGAACCGACATCAACTCATGTATTACGCGGCAGGGGTCCGACATCTCCTGTTGTTAATGGGAAGGAAACTTGCCGATCAAGGCCGTCTAGGGGCCGCGGAGGATGTGTTTTTCCTCACACAGGAAGAACTCGAGTCGGTCCTGACCCACCCTGAACAGAATTGGGTGGAAAGAGTCAGACTCCGTCGGGAGGAACGTGCACAAAATGCTCAAGAGACCGCTCCTGATATGGTGTGTGGACCGTGGCCGTTCGAAAGAGACGGCACCTCTGTCGAAGGTGAGAAGGAGGAGGGTGAACTGCGTGGGCAACTCAAGGGAATTACTATTAGTGCCGGCTACACAGAAGGGCCGGTTCGTGTGATCCGCTCGGCCAGCGAGGTCGAGCGGGTCAGGAGTGGGGACATTCTTGTGATGCCGGTTATTGACCCAGGATGGGCCCCATTGCTCGGGTTAGCCGCGGGTCTCATAGTTGAAATGGGTGGGACGCTGTCGCATGGAGCGATCATCGCGCGAGAATATGGACTCCCGGCCCTGGTGAACGTCAAAGGCGCGACAGGTCACTTCACTGACGGGGAGTGGGTCGCAATCGACGCAACGCGGGGCGTAATTCGGCGGCTGGAAGGAACGAGTGAACACAGCGGACGGGGATAGGCCGTCTGGCTCAAGCCGGGGATCGATCCAGGCAGAGCGGGCTCCGCACGTACAGGCAGCGTGGTCCGTCAGATGGTTGCGAGTCTTATCCAAGGAGAAACTTGACTCCTCTTTTGAAAAGGTTTCTAATGCATCAGCCACATTCTTGGGACATGTCTTGGTCTCCCCCTCTTCCTCGGTTCGCAAACCTGCAGGCGGCACTATCACTCAATCCTGTCACCCAGGGGTTGGAGATAGTGTCTGCCAAGTGTCCGAGCTAGGTTTGTGAAATAGCAACTGGCTGGAGCGTTGCGATGAGATAACGCACCGCGTTCTTGCTGAAGCACATTCGTCACGATCATTATTGCGTCCAACATTTTGAAGCGCATGTTCGCTGGGTAGGTTACTATGGGCCAACTCGTGCTGGTGTTCGAAGCTGAACTCTTGAATCGCCTTGGCCACTTCGAGGGATGTAGCCTGAAGGTGGAGCCTTATCTCAGTACATTATTGGACCCAGCCAATAACCGTTTTATGGAGCGGGACCTTGCAGAGCGAGATCCACGATACAAGCAAATCATCCCCTATGTCATTCTTCGCTACCGTGATACGCTATTCAGCTATGTTCGCGGGAAGGGATCCAGCGAATCGCGTCTGATCGCCAGCCGTTCGATAGGCCTCGGGGGGCATATCGAGCCCTCAGATCAAAGCCTCTTCGCCTCGGATCGGGACCTGTACGTGAAAGCGGCTAGACGTGAGGTGGATGAGGAAGTCCAGATCGAAACAACCTGGGTCGAACGAATTATTGGATTAGTGAACGACGAGAGCACGGAAGTGGGGAAGGTCCACTTTGGGATTGTCCACCTCTGGGATGTGGCCGAGCCGCGCGTGATGAAACGCGAACATCTCATTACCAAAGCTGGCTTTGTTCCGATTGCAACATTAGAAAACAACTCAGCACAGTTGGAGACCTGGTCTCGGCTCGCCTTGGAAATGGTAGGTATCTCCGGAGCACCGACCTGCGGTGTGGGCCGCCTCGCGTCGCCGGGTGGAGCCATAACGTGAGGGCCGGTACGTTGGCCCGCAGCCTTTCCGCAATAATGGCTTCTAGTTCAACTCTGGCTCAGAACGCAAGTCCCACAAAGAGAAGCCCTGCACCGGGAGCTACCCGTTAGAAAGAGGCTTGATGAAGGTCCACTGCCCCCTGTGCAGGACGGAATTTATCAAGCAGATTTCACGAAACACTTTCCTCGAATCCCTCCTTAGGCTTCTTGGTATTTACGCCTTCCGCTGTCAGGTCTGTGCCCATGGCTTCGTAAAGGTGGTTCCGGGTTTGCGGAGCAGAGTGCAACGATTTGACCACCGCCAATACTTCAGGCTACAGGCCAATGTCCCCGCAATATTTTTGAGTGACACCTCTAGGCAACGGGACGTGGTGACGGAACTCTCCATGGGTGGATGCACACTGAAGACTGATGTGGCGCTTCTGACAGGTTCCTTTATCCAGGTGAATCTTGAAACCTCAGACCAAGAGTCACCCATTGGAATCGAAACAGCGATGGTCCGAACCATCAGGCCTTTGTCTGTGGGCATAGAATTTTTGGAATTCCAACCTCTAGAGAAGCGGCGTCTCGGTGAGTATATCCGTGGCTTGCTGCTGAACAGCCCCCCGACCCTCGAACCGAGTCTCTAGTTGACCGGAAATGCCGAATGACAGCCGGGGGGATCTATAAGGGAGGCCCAGCCTTCTATGTAGAAGGTCATTCCCCGAAGAGAGAACTTTCCGGCGCGTGATCGGGCCGCACTCAGCTGGCAAGGCTGACTCGTAGAACCTGTGCCATTCTCATGTCACCTGAGATTCCGTCGTCCTGAAGGGCTCGCCAAGACATTATCAATGAGGCGGACTTCTTGAATGCGTATGGCTCCGAGCAAAACCACGGGTTTTGTGATTCTCCCAACAGGGTTGAGAGTTCTGCGATCGCAGGCGGCAAGGTAATCAACCTTCACGAGGGGTTCTTTCCGAATCACTCTGTGCATAACGGCACGAATCCTCCCCGCCGTAGAGACTCCCCCCTCCACGGCTCGCCGCCCGGCTTGGAGGGCCGCGTATAAAATAGGCGCTGCCCGCCGTCCAGCCGGCGAAAGGTATTCATTTCGAGAACTCATGGCTAGGCCGTCCTGCTCTCGAATAGTCGGGCACATGATGACGCGAGTGTCGAAATTCAGATCCGCAACCAATCGCTTCACGATCATGGTCTGCTGATAGTCCTTTTGACCGAAAAAGGCAAAGTCTGGTTGTGTCAGCGTAAGAAGTTTGGTCATTATTGTGGTGACGCCCCCAAAATGTGTGGGCCGTAATGGGCCCTCCCACCGGCGTGAAAGGTCTTCGACAACCACAAAGGTCTCGAAGCCTACCGGATACACGGTTTCGATGGTCGGGGCAAACAACACATCGACACCTTCACGCCGGCAGCATGCGGCATCTGCCTGCAATTGCCGGGGGTATCTCGAAAAGTCTTCGCCATGCGCGAATTGTCGCGGATTGACGAACACGCTGACCAGCACGGCATCACAGGCAAGCCGAGCCTTTCTGATCAACGACAGGTGCCCAGCATGAAGTGCGCCCATGGTCGGGACCAGGCCAATGGTCACCCCTTCTTGTTGCAGCGAGCGGCGCCATCTCACAAGCGCCCCCGTTGATCGGATGGTCTGCATATGGACCCTGGCCGGTCGGGAATTGCGGCCCATCGCGGTGTGATCAGACCTTCGTCGAGGTATTAGTACAGGGGGGGAGTGCGCCGTACCGCGCGCTTGGTTGGGGATCCAGCCGACGTACCTGGGAAGGGTCATTCAGTTCATGGAGAAGTTCCCAGAGGGGTCGCGCCAATCCGGGATGGGGCCAGTCCGGGGCTAGTTCGACAAGAGGGGTTAACACAAACCGACGGAGGTGCAGTCGGGGATGAGGGAGAGTCAGCGTCGGGTCGTTCAAAATATGGGTTCCATAAAACAGGATATCTAAGTCCATGGTTCTGGGCCCGTCACGCTTCTTCTCCTCCCGCCCCAGAGCGCGTTCTATCTCCTGACTCACCTCCAGCAGGCTGCCAGGCGTCAGATCTGTCTCTATGCGTACCACCCCATTGAGGAACCATGCTGAGCCAGGATGACACACATCGGCAACCGGCTCAGTCTCATAGAGCGAGGACGCGCCCGTCATCCGCGAGTGTGGCATGAGGCTCAGCAGCGTCAGCGCCCGATCGCAGAAATCCATCCGGTCGCCAAGATTGGATCCGAAACCGATGAAGGCAATTTCGCGATTCATAGAAAGACCACCATCTCTCGACTCGCCTACACTCCGGCTTTTCTGATGCGCTCCACCGCTTCTGCCAGTCGCTCCTTTGAGGTCGTGAGCGTCATGCGAATGTAGCCCTCGCCAGGATCACCAAAACCATTGCCGGGGGTGGTGACGATGCCGGCTTTCTCCAGCAAGTGCGCCGTAAAGGAAGCGGAGGTGTATCCCTTTGGGATGCCGATCCACACGTAAAAGGCCGCTGGTGGAGGGTCGACCTCAAGCCCGAGTTTCTGGAGGCCTGGCACCAGCACATCCCGACGTTCTTGATAGATGTTACGAAGACCGTCGGTGACTGACTCGTCCAATTGCAGAGCCGCAATCCCGGCCTCTTGAATCGCCTGGAAGACGCCTGAATCTAAATTACTTTTCACCTTGCCGAGGCCCGCAATGACCTGTGTATTTCCGACGGCAAATCCATGACGCCACCCCGTCATATTGAACGTCTTCGACAAGGAATGAAATTCGATACCCACGTCTGTCGCACCCTCCGCCTCTAGGAAGCTTGCTGGACGTTTGCCATCATAATAAATTTCCGAATAGGCGGCATCGTGACACACGATCACGTGATGCTCCTGGGCGAACGCCACCACGCGGGTGAAGTAGTTTTTGCTCATGACCACCGAGGTGGGATTATTTGGCGAATTTAAGAACATCAACTTTGCCTTCCGGGCTATATCCTTGGGGATGGCCTCAAGGTCAGGGAGGAAACCGTTCTGGTGAAGGAGAGGCATGGTGTAAGGTACCCCGCCGGCAAAACTCGTCCCGACTGGATAGACGGGATAGCCAGGGCTCGGAACCAGGACGATATCGCCCGGATTGACGAAGGCCAAGGGCACGTGGCCGATCCCTTCTTTGGAGCCGATCAAGGTCAGAATTTCAGTAGCAGGATCCACTGTGACTCCGAATCGGCGCTTATACCAGCTGGCCACAGCTTGGCGGAAGGAGAGCATTCCATCATAAGAGGGATACTGATGATGCTTGGGATTCTCCGCGGCCTTCTGCAGACGCTCGATAATCGGCTTCGGGGTGGGCAGATCGGGGTCGCCCACGCCGAGATTAATGATATCCACCCCGCGGGCGATGGCCTTTTGTTTCATCTCGTCGATGGCGGCAAACAAATAGGGGGGCAAACTCTTGATGCGATCAGCATACTCACCTGTAAATCCGGGCATTCGCTCTCGCTCCTTTCAGCTTTAGTTAAACCGTCCGAAAGTCAAAAGTTTGGAAAGTCAGAACGTTAAAACTTCAAAAGGCCTTCGTGCCTAAAGGACGTCCGGACGGCTTGACGCAGACAGGGTACTTCAGAACCAGGGCGGCAATCAACGTGTCACCTGGAGGAGTTGGTCCAAGAGCCGGAAGGCGCACTCGTGGAGTTGTGGAAGGTGAGGCCCAGTTCGTTTTAGTACGGCAGAAGGTGTCATGTTTGCTCGAGCCAGGTCGTTCGCGCATTCTCGGCAGAGCGCTTCGATACCGGTCTGCTCAATTTCCAGGTGAAACAGCAGGCCGTACGCTGAGGATCCGTATCGAAAAGCCTGGACCGGCGCCATGTCGGATGAAGCAAGGGAGATGGCCCCCTCAGGGAGTTCGAAAATCTCCCCATGCCATTCGAAAACGTCAAAGGTCTCCGGGATGTGCCTAAAGAGCGAATCCTGTTTCCCGCTGTCGGTGAGGCGGATTTGGGTCATGCCGATCTCCACGCCTCGCCCAGGAACAACCTGGGCTCCTAAGGCCTTGGCCATAAACTGGCTACCAAGGCAGACTCCCAACACCGGCTTCCCGCGTTCGATGGAAGATTTGATAAAGGCAGTCTCCTCTGCAATCCACGGATCCGGATCGTTGACGGACATCGGTCCACCCATCACAATGAGCAGGTCGCCAGGATCGTGGGGTATCCCATCCTGGGGGACGAGGTGGCACCGATAGTCAACCTCCCTTTCGGTCAGGCGTGCCGCCAGCACCCCAGGCCCTTCGAATGGGACGTGTTGGAGGACAGTCGCTCGCATGGTTAGGTGAGCTCCTCTCGTCAATCCTGATCCCAAAAACTGTCGACTGTCTTGGTGCCCTAAGTTCCTTCTGTTGAAGTTAGTTAATCATGGTGGTCGGGGGCCCAGCAAGGGAGGGGGAGTCTAGCACGGTCAAACAGAGGGTAGGTGTGACGGCCCGAAACGCCCGCGAGTCAGTTCTGCGGCATATGGCTTTGGTCCTTCCGAATAGGGAATGTCTTCGAAGGAAGTGGTAACTCCATGGGGACCATGGTAGCCTCATTCAGGGTTTTTTGAACACACCTATATGCCCACCCGCTGTTGACCCAAAACGTGTTTGTTATTTAGTATGCCAAAGCGTAGCAAGAAACTTTCTCACTTCGGGTGCCTCTTGAAAGTGTGGCGCGGCGTGGGGAGCGACATGTGGCAGCCGGCGTCGAAAACGTCTACATAAGGAGATAGAAGATGGGGAGATGCTACAACTCTGCCGTAATCAACGCTCCGTGCGAAGCCGTGTGGGGAACTATCCGGAACGTTCATGATCTTGCCTGGGCGACGGGCGTCGTGACAAAAACGGATGTGGTGGGAGATCTCAAAGGCAATCAAATCGGCGCCAGACGCATACTTAACGACGTGTTTCATGAGACGTTGCTGACGGTGGACGAACAGGAGCGCGCGTTCACGTACCGTATTGATGATGGACCTGGCCCTGTGGCCAAGAACGCTGTAAAACACTACGTTGGAAGGGTGCGGGTGTTCCCAATCACGGAGAACAACACGACATTTATTGAGTGGCAGTCAACCTACGATTCCGCAGACGATGTATCGGTTGGGGAATTGTGTAATCCCATGTATCAGGCGCTTTTACAGGCCCTCAAGAAGCACTTCGCTTGACCCCCCTGCGCAATTCCGGCCCTGATACTGACCCCTGTGCCTGATGGGTCTGCCATGCCAGAGACTGCCCACCGCCTGCTCACCCGGTCAGCAACCACACCCGACACGTCCCACGCCTCGACAAAGTTATTCTGGTTGTATGTTTGAGTGGGCCGTCCCTAGGCTGGAATTTTGGTTGCGCAATGGGACGGCCCGAGTCTACCATGGGAAATGGTCAGGCTTCCCACTCCAAGCGTGGGTTCTGGGGAAAGGGTCGTCTGAGTAAGTAAAGCGTTTGTCCCAAACACACACGGAGGAGAGGCGATATGGCCAAAGCAAGTGCCAGACATATTTTGGTGGCGACGAAGGAAGCCTGCGAAAACCTCAAGACTCAGATCGAGGCTGGAGCTGATTTCGCGACCTTGGCAAGGGACCATTCCCAATGTCCCTCGGGGAAACAGGGCGGTGTGCTGGGAGAGTTCAGGCCGGGTCAGATGGTGAAGGAGTTTGATGAGGTGGTGTTCAGGGATGAGGTGGGGAAGGTCCACGGCCCAATCAAGACGCAATTTGGGTTTCACCTCGTCGAGATTACCAGTCGCACCGAATAACGGGTAAGATTCCAGTGCACCGCCTGAGATGGCGCTGAATATGCCAGGCGGGAGTTCGACCCGCCCGCTCTGACCATGGGTCAGATGACCAGTCAGGGTGAGATCGGTGTGTATGAAGGGAGCCGAGTGGTCTGTATGGTGCACCTCGCCATCTCGGAGGAGTGCTGAGTATGTACGACCTGGAGGTGACGACCATCGATGGCCAGTCACAGAAGTTCGAGTCCTACCGTGGCCAGGTGCTCCTGATTGTCAACGTCGCCAGTCGGTGTGGGTTCACACCCCAATATGCCGGCCTCGAGGCTCTCTATCGGCGGCATAGGG
>JBFJQA010000033.1:0-19453 GCA_041616875.1 Nitrospiraceae bacterium
AACTCAGTCGCAGAAAGAGGCTGGTTCTCTTGCGCAAGTCCCCTGTCAATCGCCAGATCGAGTTTTAAGGAGCAGATTCCTTGAATGAAGAGATCCCTGGCACGGCTTGCGTAGTCCGTCTGCTCTTCGACAGGAACTCGGGCTAGGACTGTCCCCATCCAGGGCTCAAACTCTGTCACAAGGTTGAGTGTTGCGAGCTGTGCGTTGGTCACTTCGACAACCACTTGGACTCCGCTTTTCCAACTCCTCTTCTTGACGTTGAAAATGCAACTGTGGCGAGGGGGATCATCGTCCACTGTTTCAGGACCATAAAACAGGGTGATACGGTACTGGGGGCTCCGTGGCACGGATGACATCAAAGACTATCCCTTCCGCCTATTCTAGCATGAAGTCCCCGTTTGTCTCCCTCTGTCCGAAGGGCTGCTCGTTGCTTCCATCGGCGACGGGATGCCTGTGAGCGGTCGAGGCTTTTCAGTCATTTGGTCTTGTCGTTTGACCCATGTGTGCCTGACCGTTAAGATGGAGCGCAGTGGAGGGAGAATGACTGACGCCCACCGTCGGGTTACCGAAATTCAGCAGGCTTTGCAACAGCTGGGAGGCCTTAGCGGATGGCTCTTCTATGATTTCCGGGGCAGTGATCCGTTGGCGTACCGCGTTCTCCACCTCGACCCCATGATGCACGTGACGCGCCGGTGGTATTACTGGGTGCCGGCTGAGGGTGAACCGGTGAGGCTGGTCCACCGCATTGAGCCGAAGACGTTGGATTGCCTGCCTGGTCCAAGGCGGTTGTATGTGTCGTGGGAGGAGCAGAAGGCGCACCTAGCCGATATTTTGAAAGGAGCCACATCCGTTGCCATGCAGTATTCGCCACTGAATGCGGTGCCCTACGTGTCCAGAGTCGATGCAGGAACAGTTGAGCTGATCCGAAGCTTCGGTGTGGAGGTGACGACGTCAGCCGACCTGGTTCAGCGATTCGAGGCTGTCTGGAACGACCAACAACTCCTTTCGCATCGTGAGGCGGCAGAAAAACTGCGCCTCATTGTGGATGAGGCGTTTGCGAAGGTTGGGAGCATGGCTAAGGCCCGGTCCAGGTTTACGGAGTATGATCTCCAGCAATACGTTCTGTCCTGTATCAGTCGACATGGATTGGTCACGTCTAGCTCCCCGATTGCCGCCGTGAACCAACATAGCGCTGATCCGCATTATAGTCCCAAGTCAGAAGGCTCCGCTTCCATTGGGGAGGGGGACATGGTGTTGATCGATCTGTGGGCGAAACGTCCGGAACCCGGGAGTGTCTACGCCGACATTACCTGGACGGGTTACGTGGGGACCCATGTTCCGGCCCGACAGCAAGAAATCTTTGGCATTGTCAGGGACGCGCGGGATGCCGCCCTGTCCTTTGTCCAGTCACGCATTCACCGGGGCGAATTTCCCCACGGGTGGGAGGTCGATGAGGTATGTCGAGGGGTCATTAGGTCAGCCGGGTATGAGGATCGGTTCCTTCATCGCACTGGTCATTCGATTGGTGAGGAGGTTCATGGGAACGGTGCCAATATCGATAACCTTGAAACGAGGGACGAGCGACGGCTGATCGCTGGGACCTGCTTTTCCATCGAGCCGGGGATCTATCTCCAAGATGAGTTTGGCATTCGAAGTGAACTGGATGTCTATCTGTCAGAGCGAGAAGCTTTCGTGTTTGGTCAGCCCGTGCAAACAGAGGTCGTCGGCATCTTGGCGGCGTAGCTTCATCGTGCCCTACGGAACAGGAATACGGTTGGCCTTCACCCTTCTCGCTGGTGAGCGCTGCCGGGAAGCGACAGGATCAGCGTTTTTCCTTCATTCTGGGGAATTGGGTCGGTCCTTCTCCCCCAACCTTCTGTTGGGCATGAGAAATTTCGTCGAGTCGGGAAGACTTTCGCGGAGGCTTCACGCCTTCTTATGAAAAAAAGTCCCGTGCATCATGAAGGAGTCATGTGTGCAGTCCGATCTCAGGCTGTGCGCAAAGCTCTTTCTTTCAGGGAGAGCGAAAACGGGCTTCGGCGTGGTGACCGGACGAGTCCTTCGACGGCTTGACACTGGTCATTTCAAACGGTAGAGTTTTCACGCGCTCTTTGAGCATGAGAGTAGCGGAGGGGCTCCTGAGGTTGCCTTTGCCTGTACGTGGAGGACGGGTTGACCAGAGGAGAGGAGGGATTCAGACATGTTTGGCACCATGGGTTTCTCTGAACTGATCATTATCCTCGTTATCGTGCTGATTATTTTCGGCGCTGGTAAGTTGCCCCAGATCGGCGAAGGCCTGGGAAAAGCCTTGAAAGGGTTTAAGAAGGAAGTACACGAAATTCCTCCCCCGCTTGACCCCAATGCCTCTGCGGAGGCTGATGTCGCCCCGGCCGCGCACTCGCCTGGTGGCAGCACGTCTGGTAGCGCGACTCAGAGCGTGGGAGAAGCGGGGCCTGCCCCAGCAACTTCACAACCAACCGCGCCCTATACCCCTGGCCCTGAATTGACACCCGGTACGACTGCCGCAATGATGTACGCCGCCGGTCCACAGACGTATAAACCCCCTCAGCCGAAGTCCGCGCCTCAGTCACCAGGTCATGGTGCAGAGTCCCAGCCATCGCAGTCGCCGAACCAATCTCAGTCGTCCACTCAGGCACAGCCTCCCACCATGGAGGAACGGATGGCCGACCCCGCACCAACAGCACGGGCTGCCTACCCGGCACTTCCGCCCAACGCCACTGCCAGGCCTGGCGCGAAACGGCCTTCTGCGGTCGTGAATAAAGCGGCGGTCGCGAGGGTTCAAGAGCGGCAGAATGCGATAAGACAAGCGACGACACAACAACAGGCAGGTGGTGTTACTTCCAAAGATATGCAAAGCCTGGGAGAGGGCCTCGGAGACGCCTTACGGACCTTCCGGCAGGCTGCCGCCGATGTTCGAGGGACGATCGAGCCCGAAGTCCGGAATCTGAGGGCTGAGATGGACTCGGCACAAAAGGAAATTGAGCAAACCGTGGAAACTGCAAAGTCACTTCCAAGGGTGGAGGACGACCCACCTCCATCGACCTAAGCACTACACCTCAGGCCGAAGTTTTTCGTAATTGCCTGTGCTGATCGCCTCTCGACACTCTGCGTTCTGTCTCCTTCTCATGATCAGCGTCACACTCGGTTGCCGGATTGATGTCGCACCGAGGTCTCCTGAAAACCTTCTCCCGATCCTATTAGAACTTTTGGACGATCCCGATCCCGACGTCCGACGCACGGCGACGATGGCAGTGGGAAAAATCGGACGCCCGGGACCGGCTGGAGCCTTGGTTCGGGGGCTCAAGGATCCCGACCCCTTGGTTCGAGAGTATAGTGCGTCGTCCTTGGGGAGCTTAGGCGAAGTGGTTAGGGACCAGGCGGGGCTGGCGGTGGCGGACCTGTTGCTCGACTCTTCAGATGCCGCAAAACAGGCTGCTGCTCGGGCCCTTGGCGAAATAGGAACTGCCCCGAAGGCCCTCGACAGTGTGATCGAGGCCCTTGGTGATCCCGATGTGAGGACACGTCGAGCAGCCGTGCTGGCGCTGGGGAGAATTGAGGCGGGCTCAGCGTTCCCGGCTCTGACTGAGGCCGTTGGCGATCCGGACGCTCTTGTGCGGCAAGGTGCTCTTGCTGCACTGGGTGAGTTGGCTGAGGACCGGGCGCGTCCCTATTTTCGAACCCGGTTAGCCCAGGATCCGGATCAGGGCGTCAGGGGTGAAGCAGCATATCGACTGGGGAAATTGGGAACGCCCGAGGATCTCCCCCTGCTGAGATTGGTGGCTGCGGAGGATCGTTCTGCAGTCGTCAGAGGCTGGGCTCGGTGGGCCGCACAGTCCATCACCCCGCTTGACGGCTTCGATTAAGGGCCTCGACCAGTTCCTGGACGCGAGTCCGGGACTCGCTCGAAATGTCCGTGAATTGCACGCCCATCCCCGGAAAAAGCAAATATCGCTCGGCCTTCGACCGAACCCAGGCTACGCGAGCTTTCACAGTCATCCGTTCAGTAGGCCGGTCTGGCAGCGCGAAGTCTACCGTGAGTTCGCTTCCCGGCGGTAAGGGTGCACTGCTTTCGATGAATAGACCACCGCCGCCTAATCCCCCTGTCAGACTTTCAAATTGTTTTCCCTGCTCCGTGGTATACCGCACTTTGACGGCCAGAGGGGCCCGGGGATACGCGCGGGCCTTAAGATGTTGCTCCTCTTCTTTCGAGCCAGTGATAAAGTCAATGAGCGATTCCCAGGTGATCGTACCGAGACACTCATCCTTTACATCACGGATGGCGACCGTTTCCTGGTCACAGTCGACTTCCAATGTTTTCCCCTGGTGACGCTCGCTTGTGTGTACCGTCAGCCGCATGGTGGATCCCTTGTAGGTTTAGATCCTGCTCGGGGGATTAGGAGGAAGCAGGAGGCTGCCCTCCACGACGGTGGGTTCTGACCAAGTCCGCGATCCGTTCTCGGGTCTCAGAGGACACATCCGTGAAACGGATCCCCATCCCTTGAGAAAAGGTATATTGATCTGCTTTCGGGCAGACCCATGCAACGACGCCCTTGGCCATCATCCATTCGGACGCTTGGTGAGGCAGAGCGAATTCCATTGAGATCTTTGTCTCGACGGGAAGAGGGTCAGTGCTTTCGATGAAGAGGCCACCTCCGCCGATTCCACTAGCGAGGCTTTCGTACTTGTTCCCCTCCGGCGTGGTATACCGAACTTGAAAGGACAGGCTCACTCTAGGTTGACGTCGGATTTCTCTCGATTCCTTCGGAGCGGCCTGCGCCAATAGCTGGTTGATGACAGATTCCCATGGGAGGGTCCCTAGTTCTTCCCCACTCGGCCCAAACACGGTCAGGGTCTCTCGCTCGCAGTCGAGTTCAAGTGATTTCCCCAAGTGTGTCTTGGTTGCAACAATCGGAAGTTTCATGCCTAGGCCATCCGCCCATGTGACTGCGCTAGGGCTAGTATAGCCCAGTCCCTGAGTTTGTCGAACTGAATGAGTGTTTTTTGAGGAATTCAGCCAGCACAAGACCTAGCGGTCGGATTCCCAATGATTTTTGGCAGCTTCGCGCTAGAAGGATGGGCGTTGCCAAACGGAGATGGCGAGAGGATTTTTCTTGGATGTGAGTTGTAAGGTATTGAAAATATTTAAGAAAAATTCAATCTGGTGGTCTTGGTTAGGCGCTCTTGACGTCCTTGTCCTGCTCGAATAGCCGGATGGGGTGGCTTTTACCTTGAATGACCTCCTCTGTAATCACGACTTCCTTAATTTGTTTTTGGGAAGGCACGTCATACATGATTTCCAACATGACCTCCTCCAGGATAGTTCTCAGGCCACGAGCCCCGGTTTTCTGTGCAAAGGCTTTCTTGGCCGCGGCCGCAATGGCCCCATCGGTGAATCTGAGCTTGACCTTCTCAAAAGACATCAGCTTTTCATACTGCCTGGTCAAGGCATTCCTGGGTTCGGTCAGGATCCGGATCAGCGCCTTTTCGTCCAGCTCTTCTAAGGTGGCTACGACGGGAAGTCTTCCAACGAATTCTGGAATGAGCCCATATTTCAGGAGGTCTTCCGGTTGGGTTTTAACGAGGAGTTCTCCCAACCGGACGTCATGTCGGCCCCGAACATCGGCGCCGAAGCCCATCGCTTTGCGGTTCAAGCGTTGCTCGATGATCCCCTCGAGGCCCACGAAGGCCCCGCCGCAGATAAAGAGGATGTTGGAGGTGTTCACCTGAATGAACTCCTGATGGGGGTGTTTGCGACCTCCCTGTGGAGGCACATTGGCGATGGTGCCTTCAATGAGTTTCAGAAGGGCCTGCTGCACGCCTTCGCCTGAGACGTCCCGTGTGATTGAAGGACTATCACTCTTCCGGCTGATTTTATCGATCTCATCGATGTAGACGATGCCCCGTTCAGTTCGCTCCACGTCGTAATCAGCCGCCTGGAGCAACTTGAGGATGATATTCTCAACGTCCTCACCCACGTACCCCGCTTCCGTAAGGGTCGTTGCGTCGGCAAGCGTGAACGGAACATCGAGAAATTTCGCCAAGGTCTGGGCGAGGAGTGTCTTTCCGGTTCCGGTGGGTCCGACGATGAGAATATTGCCTTTCTGCAATTCGACGTCATCGACTTCACAGGCAGCGATTCGCTTGTAGTGGTTATGAACAGCTACGGAGAGGATTTTTTTCGCTCTGTCCTGGCCGATAATGTATTGGTCGAGGTGTTGCTTGATTTCAGAGGGCTTTCGAAGTTTTGAGGAGATCTCTTCCTTTGCTTCTTCCCAGTCTTCAGCGATGATATCGTTACAGAGATTGACGCACTCATCACAGATATAGACTGTGGGGCCCGCGATCAGCTTTCGGACCTCATCTCGGCTTTTACCACAAAAAGAGCAGCGCAGGTTTCGATCCGTCTTATCCTGTTTGGGCATGCCCCCCTCCCTACCCTCCTACCCTAAGTTGCTTTGGATCCAGCTGGACTGGGGTGTTTTACATCGGTGTCTTTCACAAAATCTGTGAAGCCCTTTGGCGGACGGGTAATCACCTCATCGATCAACCCATACTGTTTTGCTTCATCACCCGACATGAAATAATCCCGCTCCGTGTCCTGAGCGATTCGCTCCAGTGGCTGTCCCGTATGCTTGGCCATAATGTCGTTCAGGCGCTCTCTGATCTTGAGAATTTCTCGGGCATGGATGTCAATCTCGGTAGCCTGGCCAGAAAAGCCGCCCATGGGCTGGTGAATCATCACGCGGGCATTCGGAAGAGCAAACCGTTTTCCCTTGGTGCCGGCTGTCAACAGCAGGGCTCCCATACTCGCCGCCTGCCCCAAGCAAATGGTGGTAATGGGCGGCTTGACGTACTGCATCGTGTCATAAATCCCCAATCCGGACGTGACGCTTCCCCCGGGGGAGTTGATGTAGAGGTTAATGTCCTTTTCGGGGTCTTCAGCTTCCAAGAATAACAACTGAGCGATAATGAGGTTAGCGAAAATGTCATCGATAGGAGCACCCAGAAAGATGATCCGATCCTTCAGGAGGCGGGAATAAATATCGTAAGCCCGCTCCCCGCGGTTGGTTTGTTCGATCACGATCGGCACTAACATGAGGACTTTTCCTTTCTCATTCAGTTGTCCAACGCGTACATCTTACCACAGAGCCTCTTACGAGGTGCATAACTTTCCGCTTCGGAGTTCGGCTTATTTCTTGGGGTGAGCTGCAGGCGATCTCACCCTTGAATGACTGCGTGGCGATAAACAAAATCCACGGCCTTATCAGCGAGAATACGTCCCTTGAGTTCGTCTCGGGATTCCTCTCCTCCCGCCATAATAAGCCTGCGAACTTCTTCGGGAGAGAGTTTGACCTCACTAGCCAGGCGTTCGATTTCAGCCGTCAGGTCGTCCTCGTCAACCGTGAGCCCCTCCCGGTCTGCGATGGCCTCAAGGATCAAGCCGAGCTTCACGCGTCTCGTGGCCTCGACCAGATGTTCCTCGCGCAGCTTCTTAATTTCTTCCTGACGCTCGAGGGGATCTTCCGATTCCGGAGTGTGACCGCTTTGCCTTCGTCGCTGTCCGAGAATGCTGCGAACGATCGAGGTCAGCTCGCGTTCCACCAGTGTCTCTGGGATCTCAAAGTGATGAGTCTCCTCCAATCTTCTTATGACGGCATCCTTGTATTTGGCTTCGATATCTTTCTTGAGGGCGCTTTCCATTTCCTCCCGCAGCTTGTCCCTGAGCTCCTCTAAGGAGGCATAATGTCCACAGTCCTTGGCAAACTCATCATCGAGGTCTGGGAGTTTCTTTTCTTTGACCCCGACAATTCTGATGCGGAAGACTACGGTTTTTCCGGCCACTCCAGCGTCCGGGTGTGTCTGAGGATAGGTTTCGGAAATCTCAACAAAGTCTCCCTGTTTCTTGCCTATGAGATGGAGATCTACCACTACCCCGAGGATGGGGGTTTTCGAGCCGACCTTGTGGAGTTGGCCTTCCTTTTTTGCACCCGGAAGCGGAGCCAGGTCGAGGAATCCTTCAATGTCCAGGACGGCAAAGTCTCCTTCGGCGAGCACTTTCTCCGAAGGGGCGGCGTGGAGTTGGGCCTGTTGCTCTCGCAAGGCCTCTACTGCTTGATTGACCTGCTCGTCAGTAATGGTGCGTTTGTCCGGTTTGAGTGAAATCGGGTTCGGGGGACGATAGTCTCGGAGTTCGATTTTTGGTTTGATTTCAACGGTGGCAGTGAAGGAAAAGGCGGAGCCTTTCTTGATCTTGATCCGTTCAACTGGAGGAATCTCCACGACCACTGGGACGATGCCGGATTGTCGAATCGCCCGATCGTAGTAATCTGGCACAAGACTCCGAACCACGTCCTCCTCCACCGTTTTGGCGTAACGTTGTTCAAGGAGAGCTACCGGTGCCTTGCCGGGTCGAAATCCAGGAATTCGAACGTGGCGGTTAAGCTCTGTGTATGCTTGTGAAAACCGCCGGTTGACTTCGTCCTGCGGAACCTCAATTTTCAGTGCTCGCTTCATCGGACCCAATTCAGTCACTTCAAGTTTCATAACGACGTAGTCCCTACAGGGCTCATGACTGAGAAAGTCGAAGCCCGGTCCGCCTATCGCTGTTGAGAATCAGGTACGATGGTGCGAGAGGGGGGACTTGAACCCCCACGGTTTCCCACGAGATCCTAAGTCTCGCGCGTCTGCCAGTTCCGCCACTCTCGCCCCTCGCTCTTGTGGTGGAAGCGTGGAACAGAAATCATAGCCTTCCCCGGCCAGCGCACATTTTGCATTTGAGTTACCTTTTACAGGGCCGTCACAGACACTGTCAACCCAGCTAAAGACGGCTTCGAAATACCTTTTGGGAAGCCCCGAGGGTCGGTCCAAAGTATCCCTTCCCAATGGCCTGCGGGCTGTGCAAGGACGACCCACTTGGGCTTTGGCTAGGCTGGTACAAGGATGCCTCGCGCAGTATACTATCTGGTGTCTGGTCGGTAGGTCCTTTGCGGAGCTAGCTCCCTCATCGGAGTTACCTCCTCTTCTTCTGTAGAGTCCGTAACACCGTACCAATCGGTCTCGTAGAGAGCGAGCCGAGGAGAAGAAAGGGGACCGAAGTTCGCAGAATCTCATTCCACTCATCCTCCACTCCGGCACCCAAGGTATAAGGTGCCACAAAGGTGCATTATGAGAACTCTACTCCTCACTGTGACGGCCTTCGGTTTACTAGCCATGAATGGGACCGCGTTGGCCTACCGAGACTACTTCACTGCGGAGCAAAAAGCCGAGTTAGCAAAGATTCAGAACGTCTTGGTACAAGCCATCGCGCTTACGGACAAAGGGAAGGTGGACGAAGGTTCCATCCGGGATCTGGTGGTTCGCCGAATGGAGAGTCTTGACTATACAGTGGTCGTTGATCCAGCAGAACCGCACGATGTCGTCTTTCGGGTCAAGTGCGAAGAGCGCAAGACCTGGGAAGGAACGACCTCGCAAGGTGGAGATGCCGATTTGCCCGATGCGCCGTCCCGTCTTTGGAAAGGACCGGCCTGCCAGCTCAATTATGTTCTGGGCGGCATGAAGATTAAATGGCAAAGGGAAGTGCGGACCGAATTTGAAGACTCCGTTACCGCTGCCGCGGTCGCCCATGCAGAGGATCCCGGTGCTTACGCCATGTCCCAGCTGAGGGAAATGCTTGCCACGGATGACTTTCCCTTTCTTGTCACGGCGGAGTGGGGACAGGGGGAGCGGTTACTCGCGCTCCTCGATCGGCGTGGCGTTGACGATCTTGAGAAATTAAGAATTATTTCGTTGCTGGGGGAGATGCAGGCTGACGAAGCCCTGCCAAGACTCAAGCAAGCGCTTAAGGACAAGAACCTTTCCAAGCAAGCTGCGCTCGCCATTGGAAATATCGGCAGCGACGGCATTCCCCTACTCATTGACTTGCTCAAAAACTCCAATGATCCGGAGCTCCAGGCAGCCGCCGCAAAAGGGCTCGGTAGAGTGGGAGGACTGGCGGGCGACCCGCGAGTTGTCCAACCACTTCTGGACATGCTGGATCCTCCGGGGGGCATTGATATGAAAGTCCAGACCGAGGTGGTCTGGGCTTTGGGTAAGATGCCGGACAAAAGTGCTATTAAGCCACTCAATGATCTGTTTGCAAAGGTGTTGAAGATCCGTGATCCGGAAAATCGACAACTTCAGGAACTGAAGGAAGCCTTGAACTGGTCCATTAAGCAAGTTGACGTGAGCGGTCATATTAGCTGAACTAGACAGTCCGCATCTCTTGGCAGTGCTGGCCGGCGTATCCGATTTTAGTCTGAACCCTCTGTCTGTGAAACAATCCGATCTTTTTTTGTGAAGTGTTGTGCCTCTGTCCATGATCAAATGATTCTCCGTTTATTCTGCGGGCTTCCTCAGCTTGCTGCTCCTGTGCCTCCATGCTAAGATGCCCCGCTCTTTCCACGCATGATGCGGAGAGGTGCGAGAGTGGACGATTCGGCGTGCCTGGAGAGCACGTGTGCTGGCAACGGCACCGTGGGTTCGAATCCCACCCTCTCCGCCATATCTTGATTGAGTTGACAAGTGTGAAAGTTGACAAGTCGAAGGGTATCAGGTTAGGGATTTTGAACTCACCAACGTTCTACCTTGTTACCCGTAGCTCTAGGGAGGGGCTGGGCCCTGTGCAACAAAATCCTGTGAACCCCGCCAGGTCCGGAAGGAAGCAACGGTAAGCAGGCTCGTTTTGTGTGCCGCAGGATTACCTGGCCCCGTTTTTTGAGCGTATGTCAAAAGTGGTCAGGTCCAAAAGTCTAAAGTCCTGCCGAGGTATTTGTTTCCGTCCGCCCATTAGACGTTCGGACGTTCAGACTTTCTAACGAACCGATGGACTACCAGGTCTCAGCCAGAAAATACCGCCCCTCCACGTTCGATGACGTGATCGGACAGGGTCATGTGGTGCAAACTCTGGTGAATTCCATTACCACCAAACGGATCGCGCATGCCTTTCTCTTTTCCGGATCCCGGGGCGTCGGAAAAACAACGGTTGCCCGTATTCTGGCCAAGGCCCTTAATTGTGAGCGTGGCCCGACCGGCACTCCCTGCAATACCTGTGTCAATTGCATGGATATTGGACAGGGTAACTCGGTCGACGTCATTGAAATTGACGGGGCCTCCAACACCAGCGTTGATGATATTCGAGAGGTTCGAGAAAATGTAAAATTTGCCCCCTTCCGAGGCGGGTACCGGATCTACATCATCGATGAAGTCCACATGCTCTCCAATTCGGCGTTCAATGCGTTGTTGAAGACACTCGAGGAACCCCCTGGTCATGTCGTGTTTGTCTTCGCGACCACCGAAATTCATAAGATACCTCCCACCATTCTTTCACGCTGCCAACATTTCAATTTTCGTAGGATCGCGAGGTCGGAGATCATTCGGCGTCTCCAAAAGGTGGCCTTAGAGGAGGCCATCGTCGTAGAAGAGCGAAGCCTCGGCGCCATCGCGAGGGCGAGTGAAGGCAGCATGCGAGATGCCTTGAGCCTGTTGGACCAAGCCGTTGCATTCGGAGGTAAGGAAATCCGCCACGCTGACTTGGAAACGTTGTTGGGCTCTGTTCCCCTTGAACTGGTCCAGGCTTTAGTCGCCACGGTCATCACACAGGATAGTCTTGGAGCCATTCGTATTATTGCGGATCTTCTCGATCAAGGACACGACCTCCGAGCGTACTGTAGTGATGTGGTGGAATATGTCAGGAATATGTTGGTCGCGGCGGTTGTTCCCTCTCCCGAAGGCCTTCGAGGTTTGATCGAGGGCTCGGATGATGAACGAGACCAAATACGGGCCGACGCAAAGCCCTTCACGCCGGAACAGCTTCAGGAATTGTTCCGGATTTTCTCGCAGGCCGAAGATGGGATACGGCATAGCCCTCATCCTCGGTTTATTCTCGAGTTGGCGGCTGTGCGTGCCACACGACTCTCGCGTTCCGAAACATCCCCACCCGCGCAGCAACCTGCGGGCAGGCAGCCTGCTACCGTGGCGCGTGGGCAAGGGTCGCTCCACTCAGAGTCCACAGGTATCCGTGCGACCTCGAGAGTCAAAGAAGAAAACTTGTCCGAAGGTCGTGGTTCCTCTGAGATCCCGGGGGACTCCGCCCATCCGGGTATGACCGAGGATCGGGCTAGAGAACGCACGCGTGGGCCGAGGCAGATTCCGCGGGAGCCGCCGCCTGTTGATAGCGGGTCTTCAACGCAACAGACAGTGCCCTCACGTATCCAGTCCAAGCCGTTCGGCTCGTCTCAAGATGCCCAAACTAGGAGCGCCCCGGCTCAAGAGAGCACGGCCTCTGGTCTTGATTGGGACAAGGTTCAGGAAACAGTGGCGGACACTCATCCTCGGCTTGCCCCATTTCTTGAAAGGGGTACCTTTGTGGAGATGGACCAGGACGTGGCGATTCTCGGCTTTCCGAAAACTGAATTAGGAGCGCGGGGGATCATTGAAAAAGAGGATAACCTTCGCATCCTGATAGACCTTTGCTCAGAATTGATCGGCCGACCGATTCGGATTCGTGTGAGTGAATTGACCGATGGGCAAGCGGCAACGCCGAGCCGAGCCCAACTCCGCGTCGCCCAGGTCCTGAACCAGAAAAAGGCCCTACTGGAACAAACCCGGGCCCATCCCTTGGTGAAGCAAGCCCTTCACATCTTTGGTGGCGAGGTGATTGAGGTGAGGCAGGCGTCTCCGCAACAGGAGGTTCCGGAATGACGAAAAATCCGTTTGGAAATATGGGTAACATTATGAAGCAGGCCCAAGCCCTCCAAGAGCGGATGGCCAAGATTCAGGAACAGGCGGCCTCGAAAACTGTGGAGGGCACCGCCGGGGGTGGTATGGTAACCGTGACTGTCAGTGGAGCGATGGAAGTCGTAAGCGTGCACATCGACCCTGAAGTGATGAAATCCGGGGATAAGGACATGCTCCAAGACCTCGTCGTCGCCTCCACGAATGAGGCACTTCGGAAGGCTCGCGATATGATGGCGGATGAGATGAAGAGCGTAACAGGTGGGTTGCAGCTCCCAGGCTTATTCTAGTTCCGGCCCTAGACTCCTTTCTGGTTTGGAGAAGGTTGATGAGGGTGGCGCAGCAAGGTCTCTTAACTCGACTGGTGAAAGAACTGGTACGGCTGCCAGGAATTGGTCAAAAGTCTGCACAGCGGCTGGCGTTCCATATTCTCAAGGCCGACCGTGACGATGCATTGCGACTGGCTGAAGCGATTCAAGCGGTGAAGGATGGGCTAACGTTCTGTAGGCAGTGTCGGAACATCGCCGAAGGGGAATTGTGTGAGTTTTGCCTGGATCCCAATCGAAACCATAGCCAGATTCTTGTGGTCGAAGAGCCAAGTACTCTCTATGCCATCGAACGCACGGCTGGCTATCGAGGCTTGTATCATGTATTGCTCGGAGCGCTTTCTCCCCTTGATGGAATCGGTCCCTCTGACATTCGTGCCCAGGAACTCATTGATCGTGTAAAAGGCGGTGGGATCCAAGAGGTTATTTTAGCGACCAATCCCACGATCGAAGGCGAAGCCACCGCGCTCTACTTGACCAAAATGCTCAAGCCCTTTGGGGCGACAGTTTCTCGGATCGCCTACGGCATTCCGGTAGGCATGGACATCGAATACGCAGACGAAGTGACGCTGATCAAATCGCTCGAGGGTCGACGTATACTTTGATCTGTGCCGCGGGCGTATGGGTTTACGCTCCAACAGGGAGCCAATCCCGTTGAAGGTCAGGCCTTTGGGGCGGTCTATTTAGATTGACCCCTCCCTATTAGGCTGTTATATGTTTTGGATTACATAGCGCGATGGGAACTCGACCAGCCAGAAAAAAAGCCCCGACGTCCAAAAGTACTGCGAGGCTTGCTTCCCGGAAGGGAAAATCGAACTCTCGTCCCTCCGCGGGTAAGTATGAGAAGATCCGCAACGATCTTGAACGGCAGCGTGCCGAGCTTCTTGGAGAAGCCGCTGCGTTTACCAACCATCCCGACCAGGAGGTCTACCCCGATCTGACGGATCAGGCATCCGCCGAAGTAGACCAGAGTTTCGTCATCCGGCTCCGGGAACGGGAGCAGAAACTCATAAAGAAGATCGACGAGGCGCTCTCTCGGATCGCCACGGATACTTACGGAATCTGTGAGCGGTGCGGAGAGGAAATTCCCTACCAACGCCTCAAGGCTCGGCCTGTTACGACCCTCTGCATTGAGTGCAAGACCTTACAGGAAGAAGAGGAAAGAGTGCGTCGATAGGTTCGATACTCCTCCTCGCCCTCCTCTCAAGAAGTGATCAGCGGGTAAGTGCCTTGAGGCGTTCCTCAGCGCGCCGCTCCCGTTGGGCCTCTCCTGGAATTCCCTCTGCCAGTGCCAAATAAGTTTCGTACTCCTCGATGGCCAAGCGAGGGTTCACGTCTTCATAGGCCTCGGCCAAATTAAAACGCGCAAGTGGGTAGTTCGGCCTGAGCACCACCGCTTTTTTGAATGCCGCAATGGCTTCTTGTCGCTCACCCAGCTCCATGTAGACGTGCCCAAGATTATTCAGGACTTCCGGCCTGTCCGGCAGAACTTCCAGTGCCTTCTCCATCTCGATACGTGCAGGTGTGAGTTGGCCTTGAGCCTTCAAGGCCAGTCCCAGTTTGTGATGCGCTTCAGCCAGAAGAGTTTGGGTTGAGAGTCCCTGCGCAATGGCTTCCCGATACGCTTGCGTTGCAAGGGCCTCATTACGGGTATGGCAATAGGCTAGAAGCGCAGTCTCCCCTCTGGCGAACTGTTGCAGTGCGACAAAGGGATCCTCTTTGTCCGAGTCGGCATCCTGTGCACGTCGGGTGTTTTGGGAACCTTTTCTCTCGGCCATACGATCGAGAAATTCTTGCCGGTAAGGGGAGAGCAGTTGATGATAGGGGTCGATGGACTGGCTGGCAGCTAAGAGGTAGCCTGAATCAACTTCCCCGAAGACTAGGTATTGCGTGGTGCTTTTTTCGTCTCCGGTCATGAAGAGAGTCGTCGTCTGTGGGCGGCCTCGACCGGACAGTCCCTCGAGGCTCCAGTAGAACTCCACGGTGGGTTTGAGCTGGGCCAGAGTTCCCCGTAAAATGGGGTAGGGGTCTAAGGCAAGCCCATGGGGGAAAGCCATAAAATAGCCGACGAGCACTCCATCCTGATCGAAGAAATAGGATTCCTCGGCTGACGTCGAGCCACGATTGGTCCGAAAGCCTATTTCCTCGCCCGTTCCCCACGGTTTTTGGGTCGCCGGGTCGCCTTTTCTGGTTTGAAGAAACGTGGCTTTTTGATCGCAGATCCGTACCGACTCGAGCAGGGGCAGATCGCTTGCCGAGGGAGGAAGTTGAGGCCCCCTCGAAGGGGTGGAGCACCCAGGGGTCAATAGACCCATGATCAAAACAAGGGCGGGGAGGTAACACCGACTCAGACCAGTCATCGCGCTAAGGAAGAGAGGCATCACCCTCGGAGGGGCAGTGAGACAGATATGATACTGCTTCAGGTATTGGGTTCAGACCCGCGGGCCGAGCGGGAGTCCTAGAACAGCCGGAGAGATAGTGCCGATTTAGTGCGGCTTACGTCCCAACTTAGGCTGCTGGGAGTCAAGTTGAGCGTCCTCCGCAGTGTATCCGAACAGCGCCGGCGACGTGGAGGCGAACCCGCGAACTGGCCTGTTGACCACATACTCCATCCCAACTCCTACGGGATGTAAGGCGAATGCGCCCCACCGAAGGGGATGGTCATCCAAATCAGACGCGGCCTCGGGATCGGAGTAGACCAAGGCGGTGGAATCCAGGGAAGAATAGATAGTGCGTGGTTGATCTGAAGGCTGGACGTGAAGACATCCGCTCATGAATATCGCCAGTCCCACAATTGCCACTTCTACAATCCGACTTCTCTCCATGGGTCACCTCTCCACTAGCTGTAGTTTCGGCGATGAAGTCTACGCAAAAAAAGTCTACCTCAAAGCCCCGAATCTGTCCAGGAGTATCGGAACTTATCTGGGGTGGTTGATTCAACCGCCTAGGAGGGGTGGTGGGCGATACTGGTATCGAACCAGTGGCCTCTTCCGTGTGAGGGAAGCGCTCTCCCACTGAGCTAATCGCCCACAGGCTCAAAGTCTAGCATAGGGTTTTTTCGGCAGTCAACGAATCCGAGTTCGGGGCTTCGATTTCTGGTCGCCTCGCCTCTCCTTCTTGAGAGTGCCGCGCCTGGAAGCGCCTGAAGCTCCATGTCAGACCTGGGCCTCTTGAGAGAGTCTCATCGCGGGAAGGTCACATCTTTGGCTCGACCGACCTGGGAACGATTCACTTTTCTTTCCTGAGTCGGCACGATGCTGAGGAGGTCGCCTTGACATCATGAAAAACGGGCCTCTAGAATGCATCGCTCCCACGATACTTCCTTGGGGTGTTGAGCAGAATCCATGCGAGAAGACGTCGTTATCATTGGCGGTGGACTAGCTGGTTCAGAGGCGGCTTGGCAAGCTGCGACACGAGGGGCGCGCGTCACGCTCTACGAAATGCGCCCGAAAGAGGGCACGCCCGCCCATAAGACAGGCCACCTGGCGGAACTTGTATGTTCAAATTCGCTCGGCTCAGCCGATATTTTGAACGCGCCCGGCATTTTAAAGGAGGAAATGCGGCGTCTCAATTCCCTCGTCCTTCGAGTCGCCGATGAGGCCAGGGTGCCAGCGGGGTCGGCCTTGGCCGTCGATCGGGATCTGTTTTCGCAGCGGATCACCCAGGCCCTTGAAGGCCACCCCAATATTCGTATCTTCCGGGAAGAGGTCAAAGAAATCCCTCTGGACTCTCTCTGTATTATCGCCACGGGCCCGCTGACGTCTGAACCCCTGGCGAACGCACTTCGTGCGCTCACGCATTCTACGAGCCTGTATTTTTTTGATGCGATCTCTCCTATCATTGAGTCTGAGTCTATCAACATGGAGCGCGTGTTTCGGGCCTCGCGCTATGACAAGGGAAGTGATGATTATTTGAATTGTCCGATGGATCAGGCCGTGTATGAAGCGTTTTATGATGCGCTCCTCACGGCGGAGAAGGTCCAACCCAAAGAGTTCGAAAAGATCACCTACTTCGAGGGGTGTCTTCCAATCGAAGTTATGGCCGAACGTGGTCGTCAAACCCTATTATTCGGCCCTTTGAAGCCGGTGGGGTTAGTGGACCCGAGGACGAATACACGCCCTCATGCCGTCGTGCAATTGCGAGCAGAGAATCAACATCGCTCGTGCTACAACATGGTTGGCTTCCAAACCAAGCTGACCTATCCTGAACAACGTCAGGTATTCAGGAAGATCCCAGGCTTAGAACAGGCCGAGTTTCTGCGTTACGGGAGTGTGCACCGTAATACCTTTGTGAATGCCCCTCTGTTACTGAGAAATACTCTTCAGCTGAAAGCGAGGGGCACCACGTTCTTGGCCGGGCAACTCGTCGGGGTTGAGGGGTACACGGAATCGGCCGCCATGGGTGGCCTTGCCGGGATCAACGCGGTGAGGGGGCTAGCTGGACTACCCTTGGTGACTCCCCCACCAGCCACGGCCCATGGGAGCTTGGTGACATACATCACGACGAGCGATGCTCGTCACTTCCAGCCGATCAATACGAACTTTGGTCTCTTTCCGCCCTTGCCACACAGGATTCGTGGCAAGGATGAGAAACGCCGTCTGGTTGGTCAACGTGCCCTGGAGGAATTTGAGGCATGGAAGCGGCAATTCGGGCTTTCGTAACGTACCTTGAAGTTGAGCAAGGGGCTTCGCCCCAAACGATTCGGGCGTACCGCTGTGACCTTCTTCAGCTGTTTGCGTTTGCCCGAAGCTGCTCGACCTTGCCACAGCATTCTGTTCATCCCGAACAGATTGATGCCCAACTCGTGCGTGGGTATTTAAGATGGTTGGATCGGCGAGGAGAGAAAAAATCTTCTTTGGCACGCAAGCTGGCGGCCGTGCGAGGCCTGTACCGATTTCTGATACGGCGCCGACAGGTCAGCCAAAACCCTGCGGCAGAAATTCGAACGCCTAAGCAGTCGCACCATCTTCCAAAAGTATTGACGAAAGATGATGCCGACGCTCTCATGGAATTTCCCGAGGGAAAGTCCCTTCTGGCTGCCCGTGATCGAGCCATCCTGGAAACTCTTTACTCAACGGGGGCGAGGGTGAGCGAACTGGTCGCTTTAGATCTGGGTGATCTCGAGGTTGGGGAGGCCCTGGTCCGACTTCGTGGGAAAGGGCAGAAGGAAAGAATCGTCCCAATTGGAACGGTGGCTGTCCAGTCGATTCAGGATTACCGTTCGAGGCTCCCGTTCCAGGAAATCGAGAATCTACGGGTTGAAGATCGGAAGAGGCCAGTGTTTGAAAACATCCGGGGGGGGCGACTGACAGCAAGGAGTGTGGAACGCATTGTGGCGAAATATTCCAGCCGCCTGCTCTCCGGACGCATCCATCCTCACGCCTTACGTCATTCCTTCGCGACCCATTTGTTAGATGAAGGAGCGGATTTGCGTGCTATCCAAGAATTGCTTGGACATGCTTCTCTTGGCACAACCCAGAAATATACCCACGTGGCGACCGACCACCTGATGGCGGTGTATGATCGGAGTCACCCTCGGGCAGGTCGCCTTCCAACCCCCCGTGTGGGGGCTGGAACAGAAAAGCGATGAGAATTCGATCGACCACCATCCTGAGCGTGAGGAGAGGAAATGCTGTCGCTATGGGTTCAGATGGGCAGGTGACGGTGGGAACCACGGTGATGAAGAGCAACGCGAGAAAGCTCCGTCGGATGTTTCAGGATCGAGTGCTGGCTGGATTTGCCGGCGCCACAGCGGATGCGTTCACACTCTTCGAGAAATTCGAGAGCAGACTCGAAGAATATCGAGGGAACCTGACTCGCGCCGCCGTTGAACTGGCAAAGGATTGGCGAACCGACCGGGTATTGAGGCGACTAGAGGCACTGCTGGCAGTTGCGGATCATGACCACTCCTTCGTCATTTCTGGAACGGGCGACGTGGTCGAGCCCGAAGATGGAATTTTGGCCATCGGGTCGGGAGGACCCTACGCCTTGGCGGCGGCTCGGGCACTCCTCAACCATTCAGGTCTGGAGGCGCGTGTTATTGTCGAAGAGTGTCTTCGGATCGCCGGTGGTATAGATATTTACACGAACCAGCAAATTCTCATTGAAGAGCTGAAACGCTGACGAACCGCAATGATGACCCAAGCCCGACAGGGGCCCGCTCCAAGCCTAGATCACCTGAGCCCTCGTCAGATCGTCGAGGAATTGGATCGCTATGTGATTGGACAGAAAGACGCGAAGCGAATGGTAGCGATCGCCTTACGGAACCGCTGGCGACGACAACAGCTCAGTCCCGAGCTTCGGGACGAGGTGATGCCCAAGAACATCATCATGAT
>JBFJQA010000034.1:0-18962 GCA_041616875.1 Nitrospiraceae bacterium
ACCATGCTTGCCGTGAAACAGAGGGTTATTCGCTCTGAACGGCCGAGCCGTCTTCGTTTACAGAGCTCTAAATACAGCCAAGAGATCGCTGAGGGCGATGGTCTTATTTTGTAGAATGGCTCGCTCCTCCTTGAGTTCAGCCAGTGCCGATTCCTTCTCCGAGCCGCCCTTGAGGCATTTGGTCCCCAGGGATAAGACACGCTCGCATTCCTTTTCGACTTTACCCTTGACCACGGGGTTCACCGAAAGAATTTCCATCATCGTGGACTGCGTGCTTGAAAGGTGTGCCTGGAGGTCCTTTTCAGGGAAGGTTTGCCTTGCAGCCTCATCGAGACATCGGTCCAGGTACTGAGCAAGGAACACGTACAACCGGACGAGCGTTTCAGTGATCTCGATGTGGTTGGGTTGTGAGTGGCTGGGCATGCTGATCTCCTTCCCGGTTAGACACTTTGACCCTTGCTGGGTCGAATGAGCGATTTCACGGCGGATATCACGCGCCTCCGGTCCGGAATGGCCAGATCCTCGAGGGGACGCGAATATGGCATTGGAACCTCTTCCCCAGTCACCCGGAGGATAGGGGCATCGAGGTAATCAAACGCTTCCGAATAGACACTCTCTGCAATCTGGGCACCCAAACCTCCGAAGGACCATCCCTCTTCCACAATGATCAGTTTTCCAGTTTTCTTGACAGACCTGACAATGCCTTCGACATCAAGCGGTCTCAGAGTTCTAGGATCGACCACCTCGACGTGGAGCCCTTCCTTCGCAAGATCATCTGCTGCCTCCAGTGCCAACAGCAGCATTTTGGAATAGGCCACGACGGTCACATCACGACCTACCCGTTTGACTTCCCCCTCCCCGATAGGGACCGTGTAGTCACCTTCTTCAACCTGACCCTTTGTACTGTACAGAAGTTGGGCCTCAATGAATATCACGGGATTCGGATCGCGAATCGCGCTTTTCAAGAGGCCCTTGGCGTCGTGAGGCGTGCTAGGGGCGATGACCTTTAAGCCTGGCACGTGGCAGAACCAGGCCTCAAGGCTCTGGGAATGTTGGGCACCCAACTGATGGGCGGCACTCCCAGGACCCCGAATGACGATTGGAACTGAGAGTTGTCCTCCGGACATGTACCGGAGTTTGGCCGCGTTGTTGACGATCTGGTCCATCGCCAGGATTCCAAAATTAAAGGTCATGAGCTCAACAATTGGGTGTAAGCCTGCCATGGCTGCGCCGATCGCCAAGCCGGTAAATCCGGCTTCGGTAATCGGCGTATCAAGCACCCGGCCAGGTCCGAACTCTTCCACGAATCCCTTGCTGACCTTGAATGCCCCTTGGTAATACCCGACCTCTTCGCCAATGAGGAAAATGCGGTGATCGCGTCGCATCTCTTCCCGCATGGCTTGGTTCAGGGCTTCGCGGTAGGTAATGACCATCGCCATGATTACCCAACCAAGACATCGTCAAATAATGCCCCAGGCTCTGGGAAGGGTCCCTCTTCGGCAAACCGGACGGCACTCGAGACCACGGCCGTGATTTCCTGCTCGACGGTTTTGAAATCACTCTCCGTCGCCACGCCCTTCGCCTGCATGCTTTCTTGAAGGCGAACGAGGGGATCACGCTTCCGCTCTGCCTCTACCTCGTCTTTCATCCTATAGTGCCCGTGTGAGGGGTCGGCCATGGAATGCCCCATGAATCTATAGGTAGTGGCTTCCAGGAAATGGGGGCGACGGCAGCTACGCACGTTCTCGACGATTTCTTGCATCGCGGCCCGGACAGTCAAAACATCCATGCCGTCCACCTGTGAAGCCTCAATTCCGTAGGAGCGGGCTGTTTCCAGTACTTTTGTGTAGAGCGCGATGCCTCTCTCCGCTGGTGTCCCCATCGCGTATCGGTTGTTCTCGCAAATGAAAATCACGGGAAGATTCCATAACGCAGCGAGATTCAGCGCTTCATGGGCATGCCCACTTGGTAAGGCCCCCTCTCCAAAGAAGCAGAGCACAACGCGATCTTGCTTTTGATACTGAATGGCGAAAGCCAGTCCAGTGGCGAGTGGTAAATGGCCACCGACAATGGCATACCCACCCATGAAGTGGTTCTGGATGTCGACCAAGTGCATGGACCCACCCTTGCCTTTGCAAAGACCGTTGGCCTTGCCAAACAGTTCCGCCATAACCTGCCCAGGATCGGAACCCTTGGCCAGGCAATGTCCGTGGTCCCGATAGGTGCTGATGACATAGTCATCAGGCCTAATAGCGGCGATCGCACCCACGGCGACCCCTTCCTGCCCGATATAGAGATGAAGAAAGCCCGCGATCTTGGCGAGGGCGTACATCTCCGCCGATTTTTCCTCAAACCGGCGAATGAGTAGCATTTGACGGTACAGGGAAAGGTAGTCCTCACGATCCATGAAGACCTATTATGCCGGTTGAGTGCGGGAGACTCAAGAAGCCATCATGGCTTACAGTAAAACTTTGATGTCGGCACCTTCGACTTTCACCTGGTAGGATTTGACGGAAGCGGATGGGTTGTTGACGCATGCTCCAGTTTTTACATTGTACTGCCATCCATGCCACGGACAGCTCACATCCTCTCCTTCAAGATCACCCTCCCCCAAGGGACCGCCCCGGTGGACACAGGTGTTGTCGATGGCATAATACGTGCCATCGACGTTAAAGACCGCGATCGCTTGACCGCTGACTTCAGCCACAATGCCGGCTCCTGGAGTTACCTCGATGGTGCTCGCGACTTTCACGAAATCCGCCATCACTTCTCCTTCGTAGGTTGGGTAGGTTAAAACGTGGATGGTTTGGGTCGGGGTTCCTACCCCGCCTCAGGTTCGGAATCGGATCCTGCCGGCTTCTTGATTTTCTTCAAGAGGCTCGTGAGCGAGGGTTTTGATGCCTCCTCGCCACCAACGCCTTGACCGCTCAGGGCCTTGGCGATCTTCTCGGCGATCTCTCGAAAGGCGGCAGTTTGGGGCGAAGACGTATCGGCTATCGCAATGGGCTTCCCACTATCTCCCCCTTCCCTAATCGCGGGGTCAAGCGGGATCCTGCCCAGGAAGGGGACCCCCAGTTTCTCCGCTGCCCGTTCACCGCCGCCATAGGAGAAGATCTCACTTCTTTCACCGCAATGACCGCACACGAAATAGCTCATATTTTCAATGATCCCTAAGATCGGCACGTTGACCTTTTGGAACATCATCATGCCCTTTCGCACGTCATGGAGAGCGACTTCTTGGGGTGTTGTGACGGTCACGGCGCCACTGAGCGGCACCAACTGGGATAAGGAGAGCTGCGCATCCCCTGTCCCCGGAGGAAGGTCGATCAGGAGATAGTCCAGTTCGCCCCAGACCACGTCGCGGAAAAATTGCTGAATTGCTGTGTGGACCATCGGTCCACGCCACACCACTGCTGTGTCCTCCGGAACAAAGAAGCCCATGGAGATGACCTTTACGCCATGGCCCTCAGCCGGAATAATTTTCCCATCCTTTTGCTCTGGAGGCTTCTGAATCCCCATCATCATCGGAATATTCGGGCCATAAATATCCGCGTCGAGGAGACCGACTCGTGCTCCAGAGAGATGCAACGCGACGGCGAGGTTCACGGACACTGTGGATTTCCCGACGCCACCCTTTCCACTGCTGATAGCGAGGACCTGTTTGACCCCAGGAATAAGGTCTTCCTTTCCCTGGCCTCGGCCCTGTCGTTCTTGTTCTATGTTGACGTCCGCCACGGGCCTTCTCCCAAGTGTTTATTGCCGCACTGCCAAGGACACTCAGTTTCTAAGAGACACTCACCCGCTGGTGCCGAGGTACCAAGGAAGGACTGCTCGTCCTAGGAACGTCTGTCCGTGATACAGGTGTATGCCCGGCACCCAGCCTAGCATGGCATTGAATCACAGGACGGACGTGGACCGCAACTGCGCGGGGTATGTTTCTGCTCTTGGAGGAGGGACTCGCCTAGGAAGGGCGCGCCCTGTCCGGCTGGAGAATATCCAGCGGGACAAGGCGATGGGGTAAGAACGGTTTAGGCTTGGCGTCGCTGAAGATTATAAGCCAAACCCAGTTTGGACAGGGTGAAGATGAGCCATTTGGACGGGTCAAAGTTATACCATTTTGGCCCGTTTCGGTAGTCTCGCAGGTACTGGTGGTGATAGTTATGATAGCCCTCGCCAAAAGTTAGGAGAGAAATGTACCAGCTGTCTCGACTGCTATCACCGGATCCATGAGGCTGGGAGCCCCACAAGTGGCAAATAGAGTTGATACAAAAGGTAGAATTGAGCACGAAAAAGATTCGGCCGACACCGGCAAGAAGGAAGCAACTCAGTCCTCCCATCCACCCGTCGTACGCCAGTCCGACCACCAAGGGGAGGGCCAGCCCGGATAAGACGATGGGAATATAATACCGGTGTTGCCACATCACCAGAGGGTCTTTGCGCAGATTTTTCTCGTACCGTGGATCGCGATATCCATCCTTCTTGAAGAGCCACCCGCAATGGCTATACCAAAACCCTTTGGTAGCGTTATAGGGATCGTCGTCCTCATCACATTTGGCGTGATGGCGGATATGATCCGAGCACCATCTCAATGCCGAGTTTTCCAAGGCCCACCCGCCTGCCACCAAGAAGCAGACTTTGACCCATTCACGACACTCGAAACTCCGGTGGGAAAGGAGCCGGTGGTAGCCAACGGTAATGCCGAGTCCTGAGATCACATACAAGACGGCCAGCATCACCCAATCCAACGCGTTGAATCCATACATGTACCCGAAGATGGGTACTCCGACGAGGGCACCTACTGTAAAGACCGAGAAAAGAAAGATTACGGGGTAGTCAATTTTTCTCATCTGGGTCGGCAACGTTGCGTTTGCTTCCACTCTTTTTCCTCCTAGGCCAAACTAAACCATTATTTTACCTGAACTAGACCTATCAAATCTACAGATCATACCGGTGACAACGATTATTTTCAAGCGAAATCATTTTCAGAGATCCTACGTGTATAATAGTGGATGAGAAGGACCGCCTAATTGTTTTTTTCTCGAGGGATCGGCTCATGGAGAAGCCCACGACCGCCTCACTTGAATCCGAAGTCCGTCGCATTGGACACGACGTAGCGCAACGTTCCAGCGGGCATGTTCCACGGGTGTTCAACTCGCGCTGGTGGGCGAGCAGGCTCATGGAATGGTGCATGAAGGATGAGCACTTCAAGGTCCAACTCTTTCGCTTCATTGATGTGTTGCCAGCCCTGAAAAGCGATGTCCTGGTGGCTCGACTCGTTGATGAATATTTCGGAGACACTGGTGCATCAACCAGCCCCCTTCATTGGGGCTTGCGGATGATTTCTGGTACACGCCTTGGGGCTTTTCTGAGTGCAAAATCACTCCGCCACCAAATTCATCAAATGGCCTACACCTTTATTGCCGGTGCCTCGGTGGCGGAGGCCATGCCCGCTCTGGCTCGTATGTGGGCCGGGGGCCGAGGGTATTCGGTCGATCTTCTGGGTGAGGCCACCGTGAATGAGCGGGAGGCGGACCAGTACCGGGACCGATGTCTGGAAGCCTTGACCGTTTTGGGTGAAGCTGCCAACGGGTGGCCTCACATGACCCAGCTTGAGCGAGATCACTTAGGGCCGGTGCCTCGTGTCCAGCTCTCGGTGAAACTCTCAGCGCTCTACTCACAATTGGACCCCATCCATCCTGAGGAAAGCTATCGTGCAGTAGCCGAACGTTTGCGGCCTATTTTGGACCGGGCGCTCACCATTCCCGCAGCCCTCACCTTTGACATGGAACAAGCGGAAGCAAAGGACCTGACGATGATGATCTTCAAACGCTTGCTGTCAGAGGATGCCTATTCGGCGTATCCTTATGGCGGAATCGCGTTGCAAGCGTACCTCACCGAGACGGCGAATGATCTTGACTCCCTTCTCCAATGGCTCAGGCATCGAGGTGCTCCGGTTACGGTGCGACTGGTGAAGGGCGCGTATTGGGACGCCGAGACCATACGCTATCAGGAACGAGGCTGGCCTGTACCGGTGTTCCAGGAAAAGGCCTTCACCGACAGGAACTACGAGGCCCTCAGCCATACCCTGGTGGAGCACGCGGATCTCGTCAGACCAGCCTTCGGGACACATAACCTCCGGAGCCTTGCCCATGCCGCAGCCGTGGCCGAAGCTGCTGGGTTACCACCAGAGGCTGTCGAGTTTCAAATGATTTACGGCATGGCCGAGCCGCTCCAAGCGGCTGTGGCTGATATGGGCCGTCGGGTAAGAATTTATACGCCAATAGGCGAGATTCTGCCTGGGATGGCCTATCTCGTACGCCGCCTGCTTGAGAACACCTCTAATGAATCCTTTCTACGACATGAATACGTGGAATCCAAGCCGCTCGAGGTTCTCCTCTCTCCGCCGGTCGGGAACGGGCACTCCACGACAGTGGGACGGGAGAACGAGTCCAAACCGCTTCGCAGAAGAGCCGAGTCCACCTTCGAGCCTCAATTCGTCAATGAGCCTCATACTGACTTTTCTCTGGCGCCGTCGCGGGAGGCTATGGTTCGAGCCATTGCCGTGGTCCGGAAGCGTCTCGGGAAGACCCTTTCCATCGAGAGCCCTGCCGGCGTGTCACCTGCCGGAGCGCCCTTGATCTCTGTGAACCCCAGTTTGCCGAGCGAAGTCGTTGGTGAGCTGCCCACGTTCCAGCTGGCCGATGTGGATATGTTGGCAAGAAATTCCCTTGCCTCATTTGCCTCGTGGAGCAAAATGTCGGCCGACACGCGCGCCAATATTCTGAGTAAGGCCGCCGCCCTGATGCGAAAAGAACGATTCGAGCTCGCAGCCTGGGAGATATTCGAAACCGGAAAACCCTGGCGGGAGGCCGATGCTGACGTGGCGGAGGCCATCGATTTCCTTGAATTTTATGCCCGGCACATGCGTCGACTTGGACGCCCGCGTCGCCTCGGACATGAGCCAGGAGAGTTGAATCATCTCTCATATTCTCCCAGGGGCCTTTCGGTCGTCATCGCGCCGTGGAACTTTCCACTCGCCATTCCCACAGGGATGGTCTCTGCCGCATTGGTGACTGGAAATGTTGTCCTGTTCAAGCCTTCTGAACGGTCTTCTGTCATGGGTGCCCATCTGGTCAAAATCTTGAGGGAGGCCGGGATTCCGAAAGGCGTGGCCCAACTGGTGCCGGGCGGGCCGGATTTGGGGCACCAATTGGTCGGCCACCCCGACGTTCAAGTGATCGCCTTTACAGGTTCGCAGACGGTTGGACTCGAGATCCTGGGCCGGGCGGCACAGGTCGATTCCCGCCAGGGGTTCGTCAAGCGTGTCATTGCTGAGATGGGGGGGAAGAATGCGATCATCGTCGACGAAACCGCCGATTTGGATGAAGCAGTCCTTGGTGTCATTGGGTCCTTTACCGGATATCAAGGCCAAAAATGCTCTGCCTGCTCGCGTGCCATCGTGCTGGACTCGATTCATGACGCCTTTTTGCGACGCCTGACCGATGGGGTCAGGAGCCTTCACATCGGTCCTCCTGAGGAGCCCCGGAATAGGGTCGGCCCCATGATCGACGAACGTGCCCGAGTGAAAGTGCAGGAGTACATTGCAATCGGAAAGCAGGAAGGGACGCTGGTCTTGGAAGGGGACGTCTCCGGCCCGGGATTCTTTATCGGCCCGAGTATTTTTGCCGATATTCAGTGTGAGCACCGACTGGCCCAGGAGGAGATCTTCGGTCCAGTATTGGCGGTGATGCGAGCACGAGATTTTCGCGAGGCGCTCCGGATCGCAAATCACTCCCCCTACGCCTTAACTGGTGGGGTGTATTCGAGGAGTCCGTCCAACATTAGTCTGGCCTGCGAAGCCTTCGACGTTGGGAATCTGTACATTAACCGGCCCATCACGGGCTCCTTGGTCGGTCGACAGCCCTTTGGCGGACACAGACTCTCTGGGGTTGGCGCCAAGTCAGGTAGCGAGGAGTATCTGCTGCAGTTTATGGTCGCGCGTGTGGTTTCCGAGAATACGCTACGCCGGGGATTCGCCCCTACCGTCTAAGGCCGTTGCAGGGGTGATGTCCACCTCGACCAATTCCTCCGTTGTCTCGGTGACATGCCTCTTGTCGGAGGTGATCGGTGGGTCTTCCTGTCGCTCGATGTATTTGACCAGCCCAACGCCCTTGACCAGCCAAGCTGTCATATGATCCTTGCCAACGGCAGCCTGGCTGGTGCGAGAGGAATAGATGGTAAAGGTCATTCGCATTTCGATGCGAAGCGCGTCCGGAAAGGTGCCGGCTGGGACTGTCACCGCCTCGGTTCCGACGATGTTCGCGGAGGCTTCCATATCGGCCTTCTCGGGCTGCCCATCCCCATCAAGATCTCTTCCGACATCCAAATTCTTGCGGTCAAATTGTTGGAGCGAGGAGGGAAAACTCAGGGGGAACTGCACGACCTGATAGGGAACTAATTGTTTTTCAAGAGGCGTTTCAGGTTCACGGCCATAGTAGACGATGCCCGCCGCATCCCGCCTGTAAAAATTGTCATACGGCCCAAGGTTGGCTTGGTTCGTCTCGTGGAACACTGTAACAGTGACACCGTTAATCTCTCGCGTTCCCGTCACGGTTGACACGTTGAGGAATTCTTTGAGGTCGATGGTCTGCAGAGGTCCGCGCCGTACCTCCCCCTTATACTGCCATCTCGTTCCTATGGTATCAGGGAAATACTCCTCCGAATTGTCCAAAACCGTCTTTCGCAGAGAGTCTGAGGCGGGCAAAACGGCGGTTTCCGTGAAGCTAAGTAGAACCACGCATATCAGAACTATTTGTATGCGTCCAACTGTCTTGTCCCGTCGCGTTACATTCATCATCACGTCACGGTAACACAAGGTCTTTGATACCGGCAAGGCCTTGGTGCTTGCCTTCTCGAAGGTCGATCCTCGATAATGCCACCCCCAAGACGACTATGACCAATCTGCGAACGTTGCCGAATCAGTCTCGTGTCTCCGACAACACTGCGTTGCGCCCAACAGTCCTGGTGACGGGCGGATCTCGAGGAATCGGTCGCGCGATCTGCAAGGAATTTGCGCGAGCTGGTTGGCGAGTAGCCATTCATTTTCGCGAACGCCAGGCCGAGGCAGAGCTGACCGCAGTTCAGGTAGCCAAATGCGGTGGAGAGGGGTTTGCCATTCAGGCCGACATCCGAAATGCCCGAACGGTTGAGGCGATGGTTCAAAATATCCTGAATCGTTGGAATCACCTTGATGTCCTCATCTGTAACGCCGGTCAGGTTTCGAGCAAGTTGTTGCTGAAACTGGAGCCTTCGGAATGGGACGACGTCATCGCAACCAACCTGAGTGGCACCTTTCATTGTTTGAGAGTTGCTGGCAGTCATTTTCTAAGCCGAGGCAATGGGTCGGTGGTTGTTGTGGCCTCCTTTGCAGGAATGCAAGGCCGAGCCGGTCAAGCGGCTTACGCCGCTTCAAAAGCCGGCCTTTTGGGATTGGTAAAGGCCGCGGCGAGGGAATGGGGAGAGAGGAACGTCACCATCAATGCCGTGTTGCCAGGGTGGCAACGGACAGAAATGAGCGGTCCGACCTGGCCGTCATTTGATGACCTGCAGGACCACGCCCTTCGCCGGACGCCAGCCCTGGAGGAGGTCGTGCGATCAGTCTATCACCTGGCCCTCCGCAAGGATATCTCCGGGCAAGTGTGGAACCTGGACAGCAGAATTTTGTATTGACGTGAGGCGTGATGAGTGAAGGGTGATCAGTAAGGAGCCCTCGCTCTGACCCATGACGCATAACGCATCACCTATCACGAGGCAGATGCCAGGAATCTTTATTACAGGAACCGACACTGGGGTCGGCAAGACCGTCGTGGCAGCTGCCTTAGCGTGGTCTCTCAAACAACGTGGCATCGCTGTCGGAGTCATGAAACCAATTGAGACCGGGGTGGACAGTGCGGGGGAGATTTTCAGCGACTCAGCGTGCCTCCGGAATGCCGCCGGCGTTGAGGACGCAATGGAACTGATTAGTCCCTATCGGTTTCCTGCTCCCCTAGCACCTCTCGCGGCCGCGCGGGTCATGGGCAGGACAATCGACCTTGAGCATGTTGTCGATGCCTACCACCATTTGTGCACAAAGCACTCTTACCTGGTGGTGGAGGGCGTGGGTGGTGTGATGGTCCCGATCCGTGCAGATTGTTCTGTGCTGGACTTAATGGCGAGGCTAAGCCTTCCAGCGGTGGTCGTTGGCCCCGCAATTCTCGGCGGGGTGAACCATGTACTGCTCACGGTCGATAAACTTAGGTCGCGAGGGATTCAGGTCGCCGCGGTCATGTTGAACGCGCTTGAGAAAGATAGGCGTGCCTCAATGACACAGGTTCAGACGACCACTGAACTTATTAAAGAATTGAGCGGCGTACCTGTGATGGGCCCTCTGCGGGGTGAGCCAAGTCTGGTGACTTCCTGGGAATTGGGGATAAGGAGGATAGCGGAGGACCCATCACTTATGAAGCTGGTGGAGACGCTGACCCAGCGCGTATGAGGAAATTTCGAACTTCGGCCTCGATGTCCTGTGCCTTGGCCAAGGCAGACACGACGGCAATGCCATTCGCCCCTGCCTCAAGGACGAGAGGGGTTTGCTCACGCGTGAGCCCGCCAATGGCAAAAATTGGGAGAGGGGTATGGGCTCGGACAAGACGAAGACCCTCAATCCCGACGACGGGTTCATGATCCCTCTTGGTTCCCGTCCGGAAAATTGGCCCGAATCCGATGTAATTGGCTCCGCCGCTGGTTGCCTCTTTCACCTGATGAAGGTTATGGGTGGAGATTCCAATGATTTTTTCCGGACCCATGATTGCCCGGGCATAGGCCAACGGCAAATCATCCTGCCCGAGATGTACGCCGTCCGCTCCTACGGCTAATGCCAAATCGCAACGATCATTGACAATAAAGGTCGCCTCTACCTCCCCAGCAGCCTTACGAAGAGCGAGCGCCATGTGAAAGGCTTCCTTCATAGAAGCCCTCTTGTCTCGATATTGAAACAGGCGAGCCCCAGCCCGAGCGGCAGTGGTCAGGACTTCAGAGAGCGCAGCCTGACCAAAGGCCTCTGGATCGAGGATGGCATAGAGCCCCTTTAACGGAAGCCCCGGTTGGGATACAGATGGCACGGCCCTATTTGCCGGGTGAGAGAATTCGTGGACGCCATGATTTCTTGGTCAGTTTACCCGGTCTTGGTTGCGAGGAAACGCTCGAGAAAATTCGTCGAAATCCGGCCTTTCTGGAACTCCGCATCGTTGAAGATACGCCGATGTAGCGGAATGGTCGTCTTGATCCCTTCAATCACGAACTCATCCAAGGCTCGACGCATTCGGGCCATGGCTTCTTCCCGGTGGAGTCCGTGGGTGATAAGCTTGGCGATCATAGAATCGTAATGCGGAACGACGACGCAATTCGATTCTATCGCCGTATCGACGCGAATTCCAAATCCCCCCGGAGGGCTAAATTTCGTAACTAACCCCGGGGACGGCGTGAACTTCTCCGGACATTCGGCGTTGATGCGGCATTCGAAGCTGTGCCCTACGAGGCGAATGTCCTGTTGTCTATAAGACAAGGAAGCCCCTGCGGCAAGTCGAATTTGCTCCTTGACCAGATCGATTCCCGTGACCATTTCGGTGATGGGGTGCTCGACCTGGATACGCGCATTCACTTCCATGAAATAAAATTTTTGATCCTTGTCCAGCAAGAACTCAACGGTGCCGACATTTCGGTAACGGACCGCCCGAATGGCTTGGACGGCCACGCGACCTATTTCCCGGCGCAAAGCCTCGTCCACAGCGGGCGACGGAGTTTCTTCGACCAACTTCTGGTATCGCCGCTGAATTGAGCAATCACGCTCTCCAAGGAAGATTGCCCGTCCCCGGTCATCGGCCATGACCTGCATTTCGATGTGCCGAGGTTCGAGGAAATACCGCTCGAGATATACCCCCTCGTTTCCAAAGGTAGACTTGGCTTCCGCCTGGGCAGCTTGAAAGGCACGACTGAGTTCATCCTCACGATTCACCACCCGCATGCCTCGTCCTCCGCCACCGGCGGCGGCCTTGATGATGACGGGAAATCCAATCTTACGGGCGGCCTCGAGCGCTTCAGCTTCCGTGCGGACCTCCCCGGGGCTGCCTGGGAGGATGGGAAGGCCGCGGCGGGCCATGATCTCACGCGCCTTGACCTTGTCGCCCACCAGCGCGATGTTCTCCGAAGTGGGACCAATGAACTTGATTCCTATGGATTCGCAGACCTCCGCGAAGTGGGCGTTTTCGGAGAGAAACCCGTAACCGGGATGGATCGCGTCGGCCCCGGTAATCTCCGCGGCGCTCAAGACATTGGGGATGTTCCGATAGCTCAAGGCGTCTTCAGGCGGACCGACACAAATATGCTCATCAGCGGACCGAACGTGGAGGGAATGGTTGTCGGCTTCCGAATGGATAGCGACTGTTTTGATGCCCAATTCCTTACAGGCTCGAATCACCCGGAGAGCTATTTCTCCTCGGTTTGCGACCAGAATTTTCTTAAACACGGATGGGCTCCGGCATGCACGAAAGGTGATCAGGCCTCTGGCGAAGGATCGATCAGGAACAAGGGTTGTCCATATTCCACGGACCTGGTGCTTTCCGCGAGGATCTTAACAATTCGACCATCGACCTCTGATTCGATTTCATTCATCAGCTTCATGGCCTCGACGATGCACAACACCTGCCCCTTCTTTACGGTATCATTTTCTTCTACATACGGATCAGCATCCGGAGAAGGGGAACGATAAAAGGTGCCGACGATCGGCGAGGTTATAGTAACGAATCCGGCTGTTTCCCCGGTGTCCGGGGTCTCCGGTTTCTCGACAGGCAGCTTCGCCGTCTGACGTTCGAGCACCGGTGACGATGAGGACGATACAGCCGTTCTCGGCTCGATCTCGTCCCTGACGCGTACTCGAAAACCCTCACACTCCCATTCCAGCTCAGTCAGATTGTTTCTTTTCAGGAGGTCAATCAGGTCCTGGATCTTTTTCTGTTGCTCCTCCAGAGCCCCACCGACTTGACCATTGGAGGCCGTGGGAGTGGGCGAAAGAAGCACAGAGGGTCTCGGCCTTGAGTTGCGCTTCGAGCTTCCTGAGGACTGTCGCTGTTTTTTCACCTGACTCGCTCCACGTAGCTGCGGGTTCTGGTGTCAATCTTGACCATTTCGCCTGCTTCCAGGTACAGAGGTACTTTGATGACGGCCCCGGTTTCGACCACGGCGGGTTTGGTGCCGCCCGAGGCCGTATCTCCCCTAATCCCGGGGTCCGTCTCCACAACCTTGAGTTCAATGAAGGTCGGGAGTTCAAGGGCGATGGGCTCCTGCTTATATACGAGAACCTTCACAATCGTATTCTCTTTCAGCAGGTCCACGTTGTCGCCAAGCTGCTTTTTGTCATAAGTAAACTGTTCGAAGTTTTCGGTATCCATCAAGGTATAGGAATCGCCAGCCGCATAGAGGAATTGCAAGTCACGTTCCTCAAGGTCTGGTTCCGGCAACCGTTCTCCTGAACGAAAGGTACGATCAATGACATTCTCAGTCCTGAGGTTCTTGAGTTTTGTTCGAACAAAGGCACCCCCTTTGCCAGGCTTGACATGCTGAAATTCAATAATGCAGTAGGGCGCTCCATCGAGTTCAAGGTAGGTACCGTTGCGAAACTCGCTTGTCGAAATCACCTGTGTTGTTCTCCTCGTTCACGAAGCATTTCTGCCCTGCGTCAGGGCACGGGTCTGACACCATGTGTCGTGGAATAGAGCCAAGCTGGCTAGGAATGAGCGCGCACAGTTCCTTTTGGGTTATAAGGCCTTATTCGGCTTTAGATATTGATGTATGGCGTGAAGGGCAAGCTGATAGCCATACGGGCCGAAACCTGAGATTTGACCTAGGGCGACGCCCGCGATATAGGATCGGTGTCTAAATTCCTCTCGGCCATGTATGTTCGTGAGATGAACCTCCACTGTGGGAATCGCCACGGCCGCGATCGCGTCACGGATTGCTATACTGGAATGCGTATAGGCAGCTGGGTTAATGACGATGGCGTCAACTTTGCCTCGGCCCGCCTCCTGGATCCACGCGACCAACTCTCCCTCTGCGTTAGATTGCCGAATGTCGACGTGGATACCCTTTTGCTTGGCCAGTTTGGTGATCGCAGTGTTGATTGTCCTGAGTGAGGCGGTACCATACAATGACCGCTCTCTGATCCCCAACATGTTGAGGTTGGGACCATGTAGGACTAGCACTTGCAGCATACATGATCCTTATGACCTCTGGACAAGGCGAAGTTCAGAAGCCACTTCTTGAGGCCTGCAGAAGTGGGGCATATTTTAGCAGGGTGATACAGACGGGTCAAACCAGACGGCCTTTTCGCATCCCTGCCAGCTTGGCGACATCAGGATGCCCGGCGCTCGCGGACTCGTTCGAGTAACTCCCGTAGCTGTACGATTTTGTCGGAGGACATTCCTGCCGCCGTCGGCTCAGGGCTAGCTAGAAACTCGGGCTCCTGTCCATCAAAAGCGGCATGATCTCCAAAGTCGGATTCACTCTGCCCTGAAAACATATGCGAGGCTTCCGTCGGCTGAAACTCTGGCTGGAGAACACTTTCCTCAGGGGAGCCGTCGACGGGAAGAGTTGAGCTTTGGGCATCCTGAGTGGAGGATGCCTGGCTGGTATCCGCATACCCCTCGAGTTCTGCTTTGAGGGCTACCATTTCTTTGTCTTGGGCGTGCTCGAACAAGACCTTTTCGCAGGACCGCTTGGCTTCTTGGACGTTACGGTCTTTCCAGTAAATTTTAGCGAGGATGCGGTGAGCCAATAGGTTGTCTGGACTGATTTTAATTGCTTCTCCCAAGATGTCTCTGGCCTTGGATGCCTGTTCAAGTTGAACGTACACTCGACCAAGGGCCACCAGCGCGGTCACGAAGGTGGGATAGACCTTGACACCGTCTTCGAGCACGGCTGCCGCCTCTTGAGGCATTCCCGCTTTGGTGTAAGCCTCAGCCAAGGGGATGAAGGCTTTCGACTTCGGATCCTTGGAAAGCTGTTTTGACAGTGTTTCGATTTCGGGAGGTAGCGTGTTGTCTTCCGAACCTTGGTAGGCCATGTCCCGTTCCTCCCTATCGAGGGTTGAACCTCGGTTTCGTCTTGCTCGTGCTTCCGGATAAGCCCAGCACGGCATCCAAGATGTGGTGGGCGAGAAGTTCTTTTGGCATAGTGGGTAACTGGTTGACCCGCCCGTCCCGATCAATGAGGACCGCAGTGTTGTGGTCGGAATCGAATCCCGTGCCAGGCAGACCGACGGCATTTCCCACGATGAGATCTAGCCCTTTGGCATGAAGTTTCTGTTTGGCCCGTGCCGTGACGTCTTGGGTCTCGGCAGCAAATCCAACGAGAATTTGACTATTCCGCATTTTTGAAAGGTTTTCCAGGATATCTTCGGTCGGTTCAAGTTCAAGTCTAGCCGTTCCCTCCCGGGTTTTCTTGAGTTTGGTCCCTGCGGGGCGTGTGGGACGGAAATCGGCCACAGCCGCCGCCATGATCACCACGGTGGACCAAGACAGTCTTCTGGTCATTGCCTTATTCATCTCCTCCGCAGTGTGGACAGACTCACACTCGACGCCGCGTGGAAAAGAAAGGGACGAAGGGCCGCTCACCAACGACACCTGGGCTCCGCGCTCCCGCGCGGCGCGAGCTAAGGCATATCCCATTTTTCCAGAAGACCTATTTGAGATGAACCGCACGGGGTCAATGACTTCCTGTGTGGGGCCGGCCGAGACCAAAACACGCTGACCTAACCAATCCTGACGTGGGGTGAGAATCGCTTCTAGTGCTCCCAGAATAACATCCTGGTGCGGTAGCCGCCCTTTTCCAATCTCTCCTGAGGCCAAAGGACCCTCCTCTGGCTCCAACACGGTCACTCCCCGGCCTCGTAGAGTCTCGACATGGGTCTGTATGGCCGGATGGCTCCACATATCACCGTCCATCGCAGGGGCCAGTATCAGAGGGCATTTCGCGTTGAGCATGAGAGCACTGAGCAAGTCATCGCCCAACCCAAGGGCACATTTCGCCAAGAAATTAGCCGTCGAGGGAGCGACGACGATCGCATCGGCCTCGGTTGGAAGGGTTAAATGCGGCATCTCCCCCCCTCCCCCAAACAGATCAAGTCGAACAGGATGTTTCGACAGCACTTCAAAGGTGAGGGGCGTCACGAAACGGGTTGCTGAGGCGGTCATGACGACAGACACATCTGCACCCTCTTGGATAAGGGCGCGCAGCACCCCCACGGATTTATAGGCGGCAATACTGCCCGTGACTCCCAACAGGATGCGTTTTTCAAGGAATTTGAGAGGTGTCATGAGGAATCGATTATCCGATTTCTTCGGACTCGATAATCTCCTTGGCTTTGTCGGAATCATCGACATAGACACTCAATTCCTTTTTAATCTCCTTGGCGTCCTCGCCGGCGACTGTTGCCATGCGTTCCGCATCCGCTTGACCACCTCGCTTGGCCTCTTTCATAGCCTCCCGTGCCTCTTCCCCGACAAGGTACCGAATCTGCTGGTGAAGCACTTCATCAACCGCAATGGTAGCCTCTTTCGTGAATTTCGAGGTTCCCACCTGTCTGGCCCCCTGGATCAAGTGTTTGGCACGTTGGGAAGCCACAAGGACCAATCGATGACGGGAATCGAATTGATCTGGCGGGTATTCTGGCATGAGCGTCTGGGTGTCAATCATGATCTATGCTCTCCTCTTGGTTAGGTGTGCTCACTGCTGGATCTTCGTGCCCCTCTCTCGTTCACGAATAAAGTTCTCTTCAAGCCAGCCGATGTCCAAGCGCTTGGTCTTCGTGCGTTCGGCGAAGACGATGCTCTCAAGGTCCTTGTACGCTTGCTTCAGGTCTTCATTCCGAACGATATAGTAATATTCACGGTAGCTCCATACTTCCTCGCGAGCCTTCTGGAGGCGACGGTTGATTTCTTCCGGTGAATCTGCCCCTCGCTCGTGTAATCGCCGTTCCAGTGCCTCTAGGGAAGGGGGGAGGATGTAAATGAACACCGCGTCCGGGTATTTCTTCTTGATTTGTTTAGCTCCTTGATCGTCGATTTCAAGCAGTACGTCGATGCCGCTTTCCATTTTTTCATTCAGCGGTCCGTGGGGCGTGCCATACATGTTGCCGTGCACCTGAGCCCATTCTGCGAACTCGTTCCGCTGGATCATGTCGTGAAACTCTTGTTCCTCAACGAATCGATACTCGCGCCCATCATATTCGCCCGGTCTTGGCTGGCGGGTCGTAAAGGAAATCGAGTGCCACAACCCGGAAATATTGGAGACAAGCTCCTTGCACAAGGTGGTTTTTCCTGCCCCGGATGGCGCAGAAACCACAAATAGCAAACCTCTCTGTTCCATGAACGTCTAAATTAGATTTGTTAAGCTCGTTCGGCGACGAGCACTCATGCTATGTTACTCGATATTCTGAACTTGTTCGCGGATTTTTTCCAGTTCTCCCTTTATTTTTACAATATGCATGGAAATCTCAGTATCGTTGGCCTTTGATCCGATGGTGTTAACTTCGCGACCCATTTCCTGGAGCAGAAAGTCTAGGGTTTTACCCACAGAGCCGCGAGTCTTCAAGGCTCGTTTAAATTGTAACAGGTGGGACCCTAGTCGGGTGATCTCCTCTGTGACATCGCATCGCTCCGCATAGACGGCAAGTTCTTGACCAAGCCGGCTGGGATCCATCTGATTGTCGTCTAGAAATTTGTTTATTCTCACTTTTAACCGCTGAAAGTAGTTTTGAACAGCTACGTCCGTCCTTTGCTCGATGAGAGAACTTGTCTTCTCTATGACCTCTATCCGTTTTTGAATATCTGCACCGAGTATCTGGCCCTCTCTTCTCCGCATCGCATCCAAATCTGATAAGGCTCCGCCGAGCAGCCGATGGACCGTCTTTTTCAGTCGGGCGTCCTGCACAAGCGGCTGGTCCGTCATGGCAATGATGTCTTTGTTGTGCGCCAACATGGCAAGATCGATGGTCCCTGGTATGCCCAATTCCTTCTTAAGCTCGTGAAGCGCTCGATAGTACTGCCTTGCGAGCGAGCGGTCTACCGACAGTACCCGTCCAGCCTCTCGTACGCCCTGCACCGTGATGATGGCTTCGATTCTCCCCCGCTGGCAGTGTTGTTGAATGGTCCCTTTAACGTGTTCCTCCATCGGGGACAAGTTTTTTGGAAGGCGCACAACTATTTCACAGAAGCGATGATTTACGGACCGAAGCTCGACGGCCACGCTTCCTCCCGACCAGGCGCCCTCCCGCCTGCCGTATCCCGTCATGCTACGGGTCATCGGGGGTGCTTCCCCTCCCAGTCACACTCTTCATAAATCGAACACATGTTGCACTTGGGGGTGCGAGCGACACAAACGTACCGCCCATGGAGGAGAAGGGTTTGGGATCCCGTCGTCCATTGCTTGAGAGGAATGAGTTGTTGAAGGTCATTCTCGATTCGGATGGGATCGCCACTTCGAGTGAACCGAAGCCTGTTAGCCACACGCGTCACATGGGTATCCACAATGACACCTGGTTGGCTGAACGCGTTCCCGAGAACCACATTGGCAGTTTTGCGCCCGACACCAGGAAGGGAGGTCAGAGCCTCCATGGTGTGAGGGATTTCTCCGCCATACCGTTCAGCCAACACTCGGGCACAGGCAATGAGATTTTTTGCTTTGGCCCTGTAGAATCCGGTGGAGCGAATGATTCTTTCGACTTCGCGCGTGTTCGCTGTAGCCAGGGTAGCGGGACGTGGAAATCGCCTGAACAGCGCGGGGGTCACCTGGTTCACTCGTTGATCGGTGCACTGGGCTGATAAAATGGTGGCAACCAGTAATTCAAAGGGTGTTCGAAAATCAAGCTCGAT
>JBFJQA010000035.1:0-18933 GCA_041616875.1 Nitrospiraceae bacterium
ATTCAACTAATCAAGCCTACCCTGGTCTGCTCGCTTGGCAACTGGGCCACGCAGACCCTGCTAGAAAAGAAAATCGGTATTACCAAGGTGCGGGGGCAGGCCATCCGACTGAAGGAGTTTGTCCTCTTCCCGCTGTTCCATCCCGCCGCGGCCCTTCATCAAAACAGCCTCCTCGAGCCACTGCGTGAAGATTTCAAGAAACTCAAAGCATATCTTGAAGAGCACGAGCGTGCCGGGGATCCTACAGCGGCAGCCGCCCCTCCACCGTCTGCTAGAGCGGCCACGCAGCCGCAAGACGTGCATATGGATCTCTTTGGGTCCTGACCCTTCCGGCCTGCTTTGCTTTCAAATTGTTCTTAAGACCTGTTCCGTTACCAGGTGGGATATCGTCCCGGGTCTTTCCCGCAAGACCCGGTGGAGAGGAGGGTCTAGAGTTTAGACAGGCTCTGACTTTCTGACGTCAGACTTCACAGAGGAACCAGCTTCCCGGGCAGATAATTCATCGTCGCTCTGCTCACCGGCCTGTTCGGCCTCCTGTTCACCTTCATCGGCTGCTTCAGGCTCTGGTTGATCAAACCACTGAACCAGCATATCTTCCCACCAGGCTTCATCGATCTCAGCACCAGGATCCGTGCCGAGCATCCCTACATCATCCTTGCCGATTTCGGACCCAATGACAGCTGGATTAAACTTCATCCGTTCAATCAGTTCCTTGGTGGCGAACCCACCCACAACCCAAGAATCGGGATCCGCACGACGAGACTTGTAGGCTTTCAGACCGTTCTTCATATGTAGGAATATTGCCTTCTGGGCTTCATCACTGACACCGAGCGGGGGCAAGCTGAGAGTTTTTTCAATTTTCTTGCGCCATCGCCAATCGTTGTAACGTGATGTGAGCAACTGCAGCATCTTTTTTCCTTCTTCCACATCAAGAGCCATGTTTCGCCTCCGATGATTCTTCCACGTCGAGTTCAACCGTATCCGAGAGCCCATTCGATTTCAGGAGGTCTCGGCAAAATCGGTGTTGACCGGTTAATACATAAAAGAACAACCCCTTGTACTCAGCACTCTGGAACAACGGAAAGGCCGTCGTGAATGGCTCCAAGCTCAACACATAGTCAATGCGCCATTCGGTGAGCAGCGCCTCCGCCTTCTTCGCATCCGCCACATTGCCGGCAATATAGACCAGGCTCAGGGTCTGGTCCGCCATTTCCTCAGCAGTTCGGCGCGGGCTCATACCTTCCTTCCCACGGGCCTAGTTCCGGGTTTGTATTCTTGACCAGACAGGACCCGGGGCCGCATCTTGGCCGGTAACTCTCGCGCCCTCGACGCTAATTGCCGGCAATGGTCATCTCTCCAATCTTAATGGTTGGGCTCGCGATACGACTCCGAAACCTCAGATCATTGCCGATCAGCTCAATATTCTTGAACATCTGCTTGAGATTGCCGGCAATGGTAATTTCCTCAACCGGGTAGGCCAATTCCCCATTTTCGATCCAGAGTCCGGCCGCACCCCTGGAATAGTCTCCCGTGACCATATTCACTCCGAACCCAATGAGTTCGGTGACATACAGCCCATCTCGCACGGACCGGATCATGTCCTCGGGACTCTTCGCACCAGGGGCCAGATAGAAATTTGTTGGACCAACTGAGGGACTATCGCCAATGCCCCTGGACGCATTTCCCGTCGATGGGAGTCCCAGCTTCGTGCCGGAATAACAATCCAGCAAGTAACTCCGTAGCACTCCACGCTCAACGACAGTGCTCTTCCTGGTAGGAAGTCCCTCCCCATCAAAAGGCCGAGACCCTAAGCCGCCTGGCATGCGTCCATCATCATAGATAGTGACCCCTTCTGGGGCGATGCGCTCCCCCAGTAAACCGATCAGGAAGGAGGCTCCTTTGTAGAGGGCGTAGCCAGAGGCCGCACTACACAAGTTGCCAAGCAGGCTGGCTGCCATTTCAGGATCGAAAATCACGGGAGCCCGTCGGGTCGAAATTTTCCGCGCGCCTAACCGTCGTAACGCCCGGGAAGCAGCCTCCTGTCCTACCGCCTCGGGACTCTCAAGATGCGCGAATTTCCGACTGACGGCATACCAGGAATCGCGCTGCATGCCACCAGATTTCGGCTCCTTCGCGACAGGGGAAACGGACACGGAAAAACTGGAGCTGCGGTAGGACCCGAGGAATCCGTGTGTATTTCCGAGCACAATCCGTCCCGACGAGGAATCGAAGTCCCCGCCTTCGGAATTCGTGATTCGTGGATCCGCCGCCATCGCGCAGGATTCGGCGCGGCGTGCCAGCTCAATCTGTGTATCAGTGTCCAATTTGGTCGGATCATGGAGGTCAAGCTCGGGAAGGTCTCTAGCCATAAGGTTCGGCGGTGGCAACCCCGAATCCTTGTCCTCCACGACTGTTTTGGCCAACGCGCAGGCGTCGGACACGAGGCGATCGAGAGACTCAGTGGAAAAATCTGAGGTTGAGACGCTGGCGGAGCGCTTGCCAACAAAGACCCGAAGGCCTAGCCGTTTTTCACGTGCCTTCGTTAGGCGATCGACGGCGGAGAGCCGAACCTGAACCGAAAAGTTCTCTCCGTCGGCAACCACCACGTCTGCGTCACTGGCTCCCTGCTCTTTCGCGCGAGCCAATAAGGTAGTCGCTAAATCGGCAAAGCCCTGGTCGCTTGGAACTAACATAGGACGGCTATCGGCTAACGTAAGACACGCGCCTTGGTTAGCCTTGAGTCCCTCCAACCGTCATTTCGTCAACCCGAATCGTCGGCAGTCCCACGCCCACTGGGACGGACTGGCCATCCTTGCCACAGGTGCCAATTCCTTCGTCAAGTTTCAGATCATGGCCAACCATGGAAACCCTCGTCAGAACTTCAGGACCGTTTCCAATGAGCGTGGCACCTTTCACCGGGTGGGTAATGACTCCGTCTTCAATCAGATAGGCCTCGCTCGCGGAAAAGACAAACCTTCCGTTGGTGATATCGACTTGCCCACCCCCAAAGGACACCGCGTACAGTCCGCGCTTGACCGATCGGACGATCTCCTGGGGATCTGACTCTCCAGCTAACATAAACGTGTTGGTCATCCGAGGGAGCACCACGCTTTGATAGCTTTCCCGCCGTCCATTGCCTGTTGGCGCTATGCCCATCAACCGTGCATTGAGGCGATCCGTGATATACCCGCGAAGTATGCCCTTCTCAATCAGCACCGTTCGCTGGGTCGGAGAGCCTTCATCATCCATGTTCAAAGAGCCGCGCCGAAACGGCAGCGTGCCGTCATCCACGATGGTGCAAACCTCCGAAGCCACTCGTTGACCCAGGAGATCGGAAAACGCGGACGTCTTCCTTCGATTAAAATCCGCCTCCAGTCCGTGCCCGATCGCCTCGTGCAGCAATATGCCCGGCCAGCCACCTCCAAGGACAACAGGCATGGCACCTGCGGGCGCCTCGACCGCGCTGAGATTCAACACCGCCTGACGAGCAGCTTCCCGGGCATAATGGGCGAAGCGATTCTCTTCAAAGTAATAGGAGAACCCGATCCGGCCTCCCCCTCCAAAGGACCCGACTTGGCGATTCCCGTTCTCCTCCGCGATACACGTGAGCTGTAGGCGTGAGAGCGGCTGAACGTCTCCGATCAAGTTCCCCTCCGAATTCGCCACGAGCACGATCTTGAGCTCCGTATTAAAGGAGGCCAGGACATTCTTGATTCGCGGATCATAGCGACGGGCCTCGGCGTCGATTTGATTGAGCAAATCCACGCGCTGGGGGGTGGCCACGTCAAATTCTGCCTCCTCGAGCGGGTACAAGTTGCGGGACGGACGTTCTCGGTGGGTCACCGGAAGAGCCCGATCGCCCTGGGGGGATTGGGCGATGTAGCGAGCGGTGTCCGCCGCGATCTCCAGGTCCCGGGCTGTCAATTCGTCAGAATAGGCAAACCCTGTTTTCTCTCCCGCGGTCGCCCGAACGCCAACCCCTTGCGAAATGCCCTTGTTGGCCCGCTTGACGATCCCTTCTTCCATGGACACCGATTCCGAGACCCGGGATTCAAAATACAGGTCGGCATAGTCTACGTCCCGTACCTTGACTCTCCCGAGCGCCTGCTGAATGTCACGCTCGTCGAATCCGAACCTCGTTAGATCGACTGATGGTTCCTGAGCCATTCTGCCCCCACAACTCAAAAGAGTTTGAGTATATCTGATTCATTTTGAGGGACGCAACGGCAGGGTATTCTTTCCAAACACCCATCCTAGACCGGCATATCCCTAGAAATCGATTGACATTTCACAACCCCATTATTAGACTCGATAATGTCTCCCTCCTGCTCCCGATGTGACCAAGGACCGTCCACTCCTTCATGAGAAGTACCGCCTCCAGCCTCGACCACCTCTCCGAAGCCAACCTGATGGCCCAGCTTGACCTGGACTTGCTCCCCAAGCACATCGCCGTCATTATGGATGGAAACGGGCGATGGGCCGAACTCCGTGGGCTTCCCCGCATCGCTGGGCATCGCGAGGGTATCAATTCCGTCCGCGAACTCCTGGCCCTCTGTGGTGAATTAGGCATTCGCGCCTTGACGATCTATGCGTTCTCCCTCGAAAACTGGAATCGCCCGAGCACGGAAATCAGGGCGCTCATGGGACTGCTCGAGCACTTTCTTCAGGGCGAACTCGACAAGCTGATCGAGAAGGGAATTCGCTTCAAGGCTATCGGACGGAAGGAGTTGCTCCCGACGTCGGCGCTCAACTGCGTTCGTACTGCAGAACGAGAGACTGCACGGATGGATAAGATGGTCCTCACGGTCGGGCTCAGCTATGGGAGCCGGGCCGAAATCGTTGAAGCTGCCCGCAGCCTCGCAAGGGATTGCCTGGAGAAGAAGATCTCGCCCGAAACAATCGATGAAGGAGTGTTTCAGGACTACCTCTCGACGAGTGAGTTACCCGATCCTGATCTCTTGATTAGAACAAGTGGGGAAGCCCGCATCAGCAACTTCCTCCTCTGGCAACTCGCGTACACGGAACTGTACTTCACCCCCACGTTGTGGCCTGACTTCCGCCGACGGGATGCCTTACTTGCCTTAGTGGAATTTCAGCGTCGGGAGCGCCGCTTCGGACGAGTCTCCAGCACCGTTTCTTCGCGTGACGGGGACTGAGGCCCAACACCCTTGCCCTTCGAACAGACAAGAGAAGGGGAGCCCCGCGGGCTTGTGCTGAAGACGAGATCGTTCGATTTCAAGCGGGTGTTCGTGGCCCTCTTGTTCGTTCCTCTCCTGTACGTTCTTGTACGGTACCTTCCCGTTTCTGCCTTTTTTGTTTTGGTCGTCGCTACCGCCCTGGCGGCATTATGGGAATTCTACCGATTGCACTTCGCGCAACAGCCAAGGCCGATAGAGCTCTCCCTCGCGATGGGATCCATGGGGTTGCTCCTGGCAACCCTACAATGGCCGGGGATGATGCCGGACCAGAGCTATTGGGTTGTGGCTCTCTTTCTTGTCGTGACAGGAAGGTTGCTTTCCGCTCGAGATCACGCACGCACGATGACAGACTGTGCCATCCTGCTCTTCGGAGTCGTGTACATCGGCGTCACGCTTGGGCATCTATTATTGATTCGTGCCTTGCCGGATGGCGTTTTTTTAGTTTTCTTCTTGGCCCTCGTCACCTGGTCTGGAGACACCGGCGCGTACTACGTTGGTCGAAACTTTGGGCGACGAAAATTAGCCCCTCTGACCAGTCCCAACAAGACTGTGGAGGGATTGCTCGGCGGGTTCGCCTTGGCCACGATCATCGCCCTCGTTGCACGGGCCTGGTTCCTCCCCGCCTTCAGTATAGGCGATTGCCTTGCCCTTGGGCTGTTGCTCACGGGCGCCGGAGCTGTAGGAGACCTCGCGGAGTCAGCCATGAAGCGAAGCGCGGGGGTCAAAGACTCTGGGACGATCCTCCCAGGACATGGCGGCATATTGGATCGCGTCGATAGCCTCTTGTTCACGGCCCCAACCTTCTACTACTATGTGACCTTGCTGAAAGGAGCTTCATTTCTATGAAGCAGATCGTCATCCTTGGCTCTACCGGATCAATCGGCACCAATACGCTCGACATCGTAGAAAAATTTCCGGCACAGTTTCGGGTCATTGGCCTGACCGCAGGGCACAACGATGAGAAACTCGAAGCTCAAATCCGGCAGTTTCGGCCTCAGCTCGTGGCCCTCGCGAACGAAACCGCCGCGTCAAAACTGCGCGAACGGTGCAAGGATGTAGATGTGGAGATCCTCTCGGGGATGGAGGGCCTCACCCAGGTTGCCGAATTACCTCAGGCTGATTTGGTGATTTCTTCAATTGTTGGGGGTGCCGGATTAGTTCCGACATTCGCGGCGATCCGGGCTCGGAAGAACGTCGCTTTGGCAAATAAAGAACCGATGGTCATGGCCGGCCAGCTGATGCAAGCGGAGGCCAGACGTCATGGCACCCTTATTTTTCCAGTGGACAGCGAACATAGTGCCATTTTTCAATCTCTAGAGGGCCATCGCCGAGAAGACGTCAAACGCCTGATCCTCACTGCCTCGGGCGGCCCGCTTCGGAAACTCTCTCGAGACGAGATGCAAGAGGTGAAGCCTGAGCAAGCTCTCAAGCACCCCAACTGGAAGATGGGCGCCAAAATCACAATCGATTCCGCCACCCTTATGAACAAAGGCTTGGAAGTGGTCGAGGCGCGGTGGCTCTTTGATATCGACACCTCGCGGATCGATGTCTTGGTCCATGCGGAAAGCATCGTCCATTCTCTGGTAGAATATCGTGATGGATCGGTAATCGCCCAACTGGGTCTCCCTGACATGCGCACGCCCATTTCTTATGCCATGCAGTATCCGGGACGCATTCCACTGGACCTTCCGTCTCTGGATTTAGCCAAGATCGGCACACTCACGTTTGAACAGCCAGACCATGATCGCTTTCCCTGTTTGGGCATGGGGTACGAAGCCCTCCGGGTGGGAGGCACGATGCCCTCGGTCCTGAACGCTGCCAATGAGGTCGCGGTCGCAGCCTACCTCCAGGAGGGTGTCCGATTCCCCGACATCGCAGAGATCATTGGCTCGACCATGGACGCCCATTCTGCGAGGCCATTAGACTCGATCGGTGACGCCCTTGAGGCCGACCGGTGGGCACGCGAGAAAGCCAGCAGCCTGGTTCACAGTCTCGCGCGGTAACCAGGGAGGTCAAGAACTAGAAGTGGTACGCTTATCATGTCGACTATCTCGAAACCTAAGACCTTCGGACTTTCAGACTTTTCGACCTTCGACTGCTTAACGGAGTAACGCCTGTGTTCACGACATTCGCCTGGTCTCCGGACACCATTTGGGTCATCGGACAAAAGATCTGGTGGTTCCTCATTGTCATCGGCGTGCTCATCTCATTTCACGAATTTGGCCATCTGCTGGCCGCTCGTTGGGTGGGAGTGCGAGTCCTCAAGTATTCCCTTGGCTTTGGGCCGAAGGTATTCGGCCGACAAATTGGAGAGACTGAGTATCTGGTATCCGCCGTTCCACTCGGCGGCTATGTGAAACTCTTCGGGGAGGAAGAAGCCGACGCCCTGACCAGGGAAGAGCAGCGGCGCTCCTTTTTTCACCAGGCCCTGCCTGGCAAGATGTTTATTGTTGCAGCGGGCCCTGGGTTTAACTTCCTGTTAGCCTACCTCATCTTCGCTGCGTGGCTTGTCACGGGAGCGCCCCTCCCCATTCCGACATTTCCAGAACTTTCTCCGGTCGTGAAATTCGTGTCCATTGGATCCCCGGCCGAGATGGCTGGCATCCAAGTGGGCGATCGCATTCTCAGGATCAACGATCGAGAGATTTCCATCCAGGAAGAAATTTTTGATGCCGTTCAAAAAAGTAAGGGCCTTCCACTGTCCCTCGACATTCAGCGAGGTGATTCCGTCAAGACCATGGTGGTCACCCCCCACGTCGTTCCGCCTCAGCCAGAAGGCACCGAGGAGCCCTTTTACCGAATCGGCGTGGAGGAAGCTCCCCCGGTATTGACTTCTGTCCTTAAGAATTCTCCTGCGATGGCTGCCGGTTTTAAACGTGGTGATCGTGTTGTGCAGATTGAGGGACAGGAGATTACCACCTGGTCCGAAATGACTGACATTGTCAGAGCGAGTCCTGACAAGCCCCTACACGTCCAGGTTGAAAGAGATGGCACCCTGGTTGATTTGGTCGTCACTCCCAAGGCCAAGACTCGAACAGTCAATGGCGAGGAAGTGCAGTCGGTGACCATCGGAATTTCTCGAGGCCCCTGGGAGATTCTTCGGGCAGACTCGATTCCACACGCCGTTGTCGAAGCAGCGCGAGCCACATGGAAGGGCACGGAGCTCATTGGCTATACCTTATACAAGTTAGTCGCGGGCGAAGTCTCCCGAAAGTCCGTGGCTGGTCCCCTTGGTATCGCGAGCATTTCGGGAGAAGCTGCTGAGCAGGGACTCGAGACCGTCATCTGGTTGATCGCGTTCTTGAGCATCAATCTGGGAGTGCTCAATCTCCTGCCCATCCCCATTTTGGATGGTGGACACTTGTTCTTTTTCGCGCTTGAGGGGATTCTCCGCAAACCGTTAGGCGAGAGACAGCGCGAGATCGCGCAACAGGTCGGACTGGTCGTGCTCATCTGCATCTTCATCCTCGCCCTTTGGAATGATATCGAGCGGTTGCTCTCCAACTAATCCTCTGCATGCGTACCTCCCAATCGCTTATCCCCACCCTGCGAGAAGATCCCGGCGAGGCTGAAACGGTCAGCCATCGCTTGATGCTCAGAGCTGGTCTTATCCGAAAAGTGGCGGCGGGCATCTACACCTATCTTCCACTTGGACTTCGGGTTATTCGCAAGATTGAGGGCCTCATTCGTGAAGAGATGAATCGGGCCGGTGCGCAGGAGCTACTCATGCCAATCGCTTCGCCAGCGGAACTCTGGCGTGAAACGGGTCGCTGGGATTTCTATGGGAAAGAACTGCTGCGGTTCAAAGACCGGCACGAACGCGATTTCTGCCTGGGGCCCACTCACGAAGAGGTGATTACCGACTTGATTCGCCGAGACGTACGCTCGTATCGACAATTACCCTTGAATTGCTATCAGATCCAGACGAAGTTTCGTGATGAAATCCGGCCGCGCTTCGGACTCATGCGAGGTCGTGAGTTCATCATGAAAGACGCCTATAGTTTCGATCAAGACGACGAGGGCGCCAGGGGTAGTTACCAGAAGATGTATGATGCCTATACCAGAATATTTACGCGATGTGGCCTCACCTTTCGCGCAGTCGAAGCCGACACGGGTCTTATCGGCGGCAGCTCCTCGCATGAATTCATGGTGCTGGCGGAGACTGGAGAAGAAAGCATCGTGTATACAGAGGAAGGTGGCTACGCAGCCAATGTTGAACGGGCTGAGGTGCCTCCGCCAACTCAGTGTTCAGACGAGCCCCAGCGCCCGCTTCGGAAAGTGATGACTCCGGGGGTCCGAACCATCGCCGCACTCGCTGACTACCTCAAGACCCCACCGGAGCGCCTCGTGAAGACTCTACTGTATCAGACACCGAAGGACACGGTGGCCGTCTTACTCCGAGGAGACCACGAGCTCAACGAAATCAAACTACGGAAACTGCTCGACGTGACCGAGCTGGAGATGGCGACCCCTGAGACCGTCACGACACTCACCGGAGCTCCGGTTGGGTTTGCCGGCCCAATCGGCCTGACCCCCATGAGGATCATCGCAGATCATGCGGTCAGGGTCATGAGAAATTTCGTCGTTGGAGCGAACGAAGCCGACACCCATTATATTGATGCCAACCTGGACCGTGATTTCAGAATTACCGCGGAGGGGGATCTCCGAAACGCGCAAGCAGGAGACCCATCGCCCCGGGGTGACGGCATCTTGAAGATCGCTCGAGGCATCGAGACCGGGCACGTGTTTATGCTGGGCACCAAGTATAGCCAATTGATGAATGCCAAGTTCCTTGACCCTCAGGGACAGGAGCGCCTGGCCGTGATGGGATGTTATGGGATTGGGGTCGGACGGACGGCCGCCGCGGCCATTGAGCAAAACCACGATGCCAAAGGCATCATCTGGCCCATTTCCATCGCCCCGTTTCACGTGCATCTCCTCCCGCTCAGTCAAGGAGCGCGGGTGTTGGAGGTTGCTCAAACCCTCTATAGCCAGTTGCGTTCCGCCGGCGTGGAGGTGCTATGGGATGATCGAGACGAGCGAGCCGGCGTCAAATTCAACGACGCCGACCTCATTGGCGCCCCTTTCCAACTCGTGATCGGGGAGAAAGGCTTAGCCCAGCAGAGCGTTGAGGTCAAGGAACGCAAAAGTGGCGCCGTCACGAAAGTTCATCCTGACGGCGCTTGCGAGCATCTCAGAACGGCATTGAGTACCTCCCAGGTATCCTAACCCTGCCCAAAATTCCCTTATTGCGACAATACAGGAAGTTGACAGCCAGCCCCCTGCGCCGCGCATAGCCGGGGCGACCTCATCATCAATTTGCCGAGCTTCCTTTTTTCGTTTCCGCTTGCGCAAAACGGGTTTTCCCCCTAGTCTTGGTTGGACACCTGGATACTGAGCGCTCTGCCAAGAGCGTTATTGCAAGGCCGCTGGCCGTTTAGGAGCCGCTGATCGTAATCCATCTACGTGTCCGTGGGGGATGTCCTTATGCATTCGAAAGTCTTGCCGGATAATCTTCAAGAATTACAGCAAAAGGTAGAGTACGCGGAACATGTGAAGCGCATTACCAATCAAATCCACGCCGCGAGCGATCTTGACACCATCCTTCTCGACCTCCATAAAGACATTCTGAGTCTGTTCGATGCGGAAGAAGTCACACTCTACGCCGTCGATTCGGACAAAAAGGAAATCTTCTCCAAAGTGCCTCACGTCGATTCCATCGAGGAGGTTCGAGTCCCCATCACTGAGCAAAGCCTCCCCGGGTTTGCAGCCAAATACCTCCGTCCCGTGAATATCGCTGATGCCTACAATCAAGCCGAGTTGCGCACCATCAATCCCTCGCTCGTACACGACAGCTCCTGGGATAAGAAGACGGGATTTCGGACCAAGCAGGTCCTCACCTACCCCATCGTCGCTGACAATAAATATCTGATGGGAGTCCTGCAGCTTCTCAACAAAAAAAGCGGGGGACGGTTTACAAGGAAAGACGAAGACTCTGTTGCCGAAATCGCCAAAGCCCTTGGCATTGCCTTTTACAATCTTCGCAAACTGGCCAAGAAAACTCCTACGAAATTCGACTACCTCGTTGCCAACAATCGGATCTCTCAAGCTGAACTGGACCAGGCCATCGCCGACGCAAGAAAAGGCCCCCAAGATATTGAGACGTTACTCATCGATAAATACAAAGTCCCAAAGGCCGACGTCGGAAAGTCCTTAGCACAATTCTACCGATGCCAGTATATCGAATTCAGCGACCGTACGATCGCCGACCCCGAATTGCTGAGAAACCTCAATGTCGACTATTTGAAAAAGAATCACTGGATGCCTCTCAAACGGGATCGGAACTCGATAGAAATCCTCATCGACGATCCAGGTGACTTAGATAAGGGTCAGGACATCAAGCGAACATTTCCCGGTCAAAATATTCGTTTTTCCGTTTCCCTTCGTCGCGACATCAACCAATTCCTTTCGGCTGCCACCGGGGAAGAGGAAACGGCGAGCACTGGATCACTAGGACTCGACCCAGAAACCAACATTACGGACATTCTGGGAGAACTGGTTAGCGAGGCGCAGGTAGAGGCGCAGGAGGAAGCGGCAACCAGCGGTATCGATGAAAACGATACCGCCATTGTTCGTCTGGCGAACAAGATTATCGCGGAGGCGTATCGACAGGGAGCCTCGGACATCCACGTCGAGCCGTATTCGGAAAAGCGCGAAACCGTCGTCCGGTTTCGCGTCGACGGCGGCTGTTTTGAGTATATGAAAATTCCTCCAATCTTTCGTCGCGCCATCGTCTCTCGGTTGAAAATCATGGCCAGCCTTGATATTGCCGAGCGAAGAAAGCCCCAGGACGGCAAGATTAAGTTCAAGATTGGACAAAGGAAAGAGATCGAACTGCGCGTCGCGACCATCCCCACTGCCGGATACAACGAAGATATCGTCATGCGCATCCTTGCCGCGAGTGAGCCCCTGCCTTTGGATAAAATGGGATTCTCGGATCGGAACCTTGCGGGGCTCAGGAGCATCGCAGAGAAGCCCTATGGGATCATCCTCTGTGTGGGACCAACCGGATCTGGTAAAACCACCACCTTGCATTCCGTCCTTGGCCACATCAACAAACCCGAACGAAAGATATGGACCGCAGAGGATCCGGTTGAAATCACGCAGTACGGGCTCCGCCAGGTACAGGTCCATCCTAAAATCGGGCTCACCTTTGCCGCAGCCATGAGAGCCTTTCTTCGTGCCGACCCTGATGTCATCATGGTCGGGGAGATGCGCGACAAGGAAACGGCTGAAATCGGGATCGAGGCTTCCCTGACCGGACACCTGGTGCTCAGCACCCTCCACACAAACAGTTCCGTTGAAACCATCACACGCCTCCTAGACCTTGGTTGCGATTCGTTCAGTTTTGCGGACGCCATGCTCGGAGTCTTAGCCCAGCGCTTGTGTAAACGAATCTGCAAGGACTGCCGAGAGGCGTACCGTGCCGAACAGGTGGAGTATGACGAGCTGGTCGCTGGCTATGGAGAGGCCATGTGGGAGAAACTGGGGATCAAGTATGACAGCAATTTTAAACTGTATCGAGGAAAGGGATGCGACGCTTGCAATCGGACTGGCTTCAAAGGTCGCATCGCCCTGCACGAATTATTGCTTGGAAGTGCTAACATGAAGCGCCTAATTCAGACCAAGGCCAAAACGGAAGAAATGGTCAAACTCGCCCTGGAAGAAGGCATGACCACCCTCCTTCAGGACGGAATCGACAAGTCCCTTCAAGGACACACGACCTTCAAACAAGTCAAGTCGGTGGCCATCAAATGACATCCTGAGCCACAACCTTCCTCTCCATCGCCCGGCCCGTATCCAGCCCAGATACCAGATCCAGGCCCGCGGATGTCAAGTCCGCGGGCCCTTTCGTGTTTGGCACCGATTCTTCTTCTTGCCCGGATGTGGCATGACATGATCTGCTCATGCGGAAGAACCTAGCCCAGCCTGTTGGCATTCCTCATCGTTGAAGCATAGAAACAACGGCTCACCCTCCCTTGCATTCCTTCCTGACCAGTCAGTACCATAACCGTAGAGGAGTGATCATTCCCTCGCCCGTGGAGTGCACGAGCTGCGAGGATCCAGCACGCGGCTTGTGATCGATATTGTCCTCTCATTGATGTGTGGTGCTGCTTTCCCGGTTCACGCACCTTAGATCCGTCGATTGTTCTCACGTCACTCTACTGTAGACCTCTTTCTCATGGAGCCACAGATGGTCATGCGCCCTCTCTTAAGCATTCTATGTTCCTGTAGCCTGGCCTTTGCCATGCAAGTTTCCGCAACGCTCATCCCTCCTGTCAGCTTTGCTCAGACGTCTGCCCCCACCCAGAAACAAGCCCCCGCAGCAGAAACCTCCAAGACAAAGAAACTTGAGTCAAAAGCCATCGAAAAAATCCAGGAACAAACTCAGGAAGAGCTGGACAAGAAGAAAGAGGAGCTGACTAAGGCGGAGGCTGAAAAGCAAAAAGCCCTCATCACAAAGGAAGCCGTCGAGAAAAAAGTCGAGCTCAAGGAAAAAGCGGCTCAGGTGAAAAAGGCTGAACTTGAAGCCGTGAAGGAGAAGGCCAAGACTACCCCCAGCCCTGTTGTCAGGAAAAAGGCTCAGCGTCTTGATGAGGAGGTCAGTAGACTGGAGAAGGAAGCCGAAGCCTTCAAACGAGAGTTGGAGCTGAGAGAGTCAAAAGTCAACCTAGCGCTGGACGAAACGGCCGCGAAACAGGCCGAAATTGAAGCATTACGAGTCGAGCTCCAGCGGTTAGAGCGCCAGCAAGCTGAATTGCGGGGTCCCGTGCTGAACCTTTTGATCGTCTTTGTTGTGATTCTCGTTGTGGGGATGCTCCTGGTCCTCAAGAACGTTGGCATTCACAAGCTGGACGCCAAGCTCGAAAGACTTGGCAAAGACCAAGCGCGTGCCTCCCAACGAGGCAGACTGCTACGCGTGCGCACGATGACCCGCCTGTTCAGCTGGATCTTGACGGCCGGCATCATCATCGCAGCAGGATATTTGATCTTAGAGACCTTTGGATTTAACACCACGACCTTACTTGCCGGCGCCGGGATCGCCGGTGTCGCGCTGGGATTTGGCGGGCAGTACTTGATCCGCGACGTCATCAACGGGGTGTTTCTTTTGTTGGAGGGGCAATACAGCGTCAATGACGTCATCAAGGTCGGCGAATACGGGGGCGTGGTTGAGGATGTCAATCTTCGCTTCACAAGGTTGCGCGACCTTCAAGGGCGGGTCATCTTTATTCCGAACGGTGAGGTCAAGACGGTCGTAAATTACACGAAAGACTACGCGCAGGCCCTGCTCACGGTCATGGTCGCCTACAAGGAAAACATCGATCGGGTCATGGAGGTCATCACGGAGGTGGCAAGGGAGATGCGAGAAGATCCATATTACGGCTGGCGCACTCAGGACGATCTCGAGATGTTGGGGGTGGACGATCTCGGCGATTCCGGCGTTACAATCTTGTGCCGTATCAAGACGTTGTCGACCGCGAAATGGGAAGTTGGCAGAGAACTTCGTCGCCGAATCAAGAATCGGTTCGACGAGCTGGGCATTGAGATTCCGTTCCCACACAGGACCATCTACTGGCGATCCTCGCCCGAGAGCGACTGGGCCGAGAGCCTTTCGCGCCGGACCGCTTCCCCCACCACAGGCTACATGGAGCCTCCCATCGGAAAAAGTAGGCCCCCCGGAACAACCGCACCCGACCCCTAAATGAATCGTGAATTCTGTGCCCTCGCCGCTCAACCTGCGCTTGATGAAGGGCCCGTTTGACGCAAGACAGGAGGCTCACCATGAGCAGTATATCAAGCTACGCGGAACCCTCCACAGGAAGGATTCACGCGTAGGTTTTTGACAATCCTACGCTCGCGATGAAGTTCTTGCTGACTCTTTGAACATTAATCACTCACACACTTCTCAAAACCCAAAGGTCGAGCCACCAAAACCGAGCACGGAGCATAGCGGGAAATTTTCCTGGCGACTCCGCCCAGTAAGATCGGCTTCGTTCCATTGAATCCCTTGGCCTCGACAATAATCAATTTTGCCTTCAATCGCTCCGCGGTTTTGAGAATTTCGTCGGCTGGATCCCCTTTGCTTAAAAGTGTGTCCACTTTCACATTGAGTCCTTTGACCATTTGGCTTATATCTTCCAGATGGCTGGCTCCGTCCTTTTGAGCTTTCTCCAGTAATTGTTCGACCAATCGCATAAATTCGGCTTTTCCTTTTCCCCAATACCAGCCTTCCAGGTAGGCCGGTCTGCCCACAACGTGGGTCACAGTCACCCTGGGAGGAGTTTTAAACGTCAAGAGACCAAGCATACGGACCGTATTCAAAGCTCCAGATGAACCATCGGTTGTCAGAAGTATTCTTGCGGCGCCCTTCCCCATTGTGACTTGGCTTAATTTTCCACGAACCAACAGGACCGAACACGAAGCTTCCCTCATAACCGAATCACTGGTACTGCCAAGGAGAAACCGCTTGACGTTCGACAGACCACGAGTCCCCAATATCACCAGGTCAATCTGATAGCCCTTCACCGCCTGCAAAATTTCCTCGCCAGGAAGCCCTTCCACTAAGAGGAGCTTAATGATATAAGAGCCCTGGTCAAGAATCTCTTTCTTAGTTCGCTCAAGAAAAAGCCTGGCCTCGGTCACAAATTTTCCCCGCGCCTGGGAAATCACTCTCTCCCAACTAGAAGGCCCACCCGACGGAATCGGAATGGACGTATTTTTCATTTCAATAACATGAATTAAATAAATTTCTGATTTTTTTGGCCACTCCACCGACTTCACAAACCGAATGGCCTCCCGCGCATGTTGCGAAGGATCAACTGCCACCAAAATTTTCATTCCGACCTCCTTTTCTCAAGAAACCTTCAATGCCTTCTTCACGTTCATTATGCGTTGTCACTGGGAGTCGATTAAATAAACCTGTCAGGTCCCGAGGTCAATTTCCGACTGCACGCCCAGGGTTCTTACCCAAAAAACATACTCCAAACTTATTGCGCTCTATAAGGCTAGGGCCTCCGGACCTTCTATGGGAAGGCAGATTTTGAATGTGGTTCCCTTACCCTCTGTACTGTCCACAGCTATGGTTCCTCCATGGACATCTACCACATCCTTGACAATCTTTGTCCCCAGACCAGTTCCGCCAGGCTTGCGGCTCACGACACCGTACGAAAAAAGGGTCTTTAGCACCTCAGGCGACATGCCGCGGCCCGTATCCTCAAAAGAGAGGAGGATCTCCTTCCCGTTTGTCGAAAGTGCACCTTGTATCGTGACCGAACCACCGGGAGGCACTTCAGGGATGGCATTGTTCACGAGGTTATAAAACGCGTTAAAGAGGCGTTGCTCATCAGCCTGTACGATGGGTAACGTCTCTAATCCCTGAGTGTGTAGGAATATCCCTCTTTCATCTGCATACAAACGAAGCGCATCCAGCACATTGCCGACAATCTTCCCCAATTGACACGCGGCAAACTGGGGTGGACTGCTGACCCCCTTCACCGCATCAGCGATTTCTTTGACCCGCTCCTGTATTCGCCCGCTTCCTCTTCGTATCATGGCGATAATATCTCTATACAGTTCTTGGGTCTTTTCTGTGTTATTTCCCATTATGGCAGGTACGCGCTGGAAATGTTCATCAAGCTCGTTCTCGAGAATCTGCACTCCCATTTGAATAGGCGTCAGCATGTTTTTGACATCGTGTCCGATATCTGCAATTCGACGGCTGACCTCGGCCAATTTGGCTTCTTCTAACACGCGTCGTTCTAAGTGTTGGCGTTCACTTAGGTCCTGCTTGAGCTTCCAGATAGTAAAGAGGAAGACAGCAAACGTGAATACAATGCCTAAGGCCATGGTTATGATAGTGAATATCTCCATTTCATGAGCGGCATCATGGAGGCGATTTATATCCGCAACGTCCTCTCTATGGAACTCCAAAATTTGTTTTCTGATCTGAGCCGTGAGCTGCATCCCCTCCCCTGAGAGAATGGCACTGACGGCTGCTTGGTGTCCTTGAGTTTTCCGTACGTCGAGTATGTTCTGAAGAAGGTCAAGACGATGGAGTATCAATTTCTTAAAACTTGGAAACAAGTTGTCTCGTCGCTTCTGCATCATGGGTAGTTTCTCTAAAGAAACCATCCTAACTTGAGTGTTTTCAACCGCTCTGTGATACGGTTCAAGAAACTGTGGGTCCTCCGTGAGCAAATACTCACGCTGTTTATCCTCTGCCTCCTTCAACTCCACAAATACCCGTAACAATTCATCTGATACCTCCTCCGTGTGAATGACCGTCTCAAAAATTCCCACAGTTTGGTGAAGCCCCCAGAAAGAAATCCCAAGGGCCGTCAGGATAAGGAGAAACATAATGCCGAAGCCGACATGGGTCACTTTGCCCAAGGGAAACGCGGTAGGAGTAGTCATGAAAGCCTCTTTAGTTATGGCGGTAACCGCCAGGGCTATTCTGGCCATGCTGCAAAGAGCTGGAAGGGAACAAGATTGTCGACGCCCCGGATAGATTTCTCGGGGTGTGCCCGTGGCGTCATATCTTTCCCAAGGACCTAGGATGGCTCATTGAACTATAGGTGAGCCCTGGGTACATTGTCTTCAACAGCAAGGAAGGTGTGCCGTTTTTCAGGGCCTTGAACCCCCCTCCTGGGTTCGGAAACCAATCTCATCTGTATTGCATACTGCGCGACCCCTCGTGGTGGTTTGAAACAAGTAATTCTACGGCGCGCTCTGCCGCGTCTGCGAAGGGAAGGAGCACCACATCAGCGCCGGACTGTTTTAAGAGGTCGGCCTCCCGAATCGTATGAGCCGTGAGCGCCACACACCCCCCATATCGATGCGACCGGAGGACATTCATCAGTGTTGTATTGGCTTCATGATTAGGAATCGAGCTGACAATCCAACGGACAGCTTTCAAAGGCAGTGATGCGACCAAGTCTGGATCCTCCGCATCTCCATAGTGTGCAGGCCATCCCTGAGCGTGCCAGTGTGCCACCACTTCCGGATCGAAATCCATTCCCAAGACCCTACAGCCCTTTTGGCGAAGGCCGGCCGCCACATGGCTACCATACCGCCCTAAGCCAATGAGAACAATTTCCGGACTGACCCCAGCCCCCAGGATCTTATCGTCAACCTGTTCACGATGGGAAAGGCGACGCTCAAATATCCTCAACCAGGGAGCAAGCCATTCGTATAACGGATGGGAATACAAGATGAGATACGTGGACAGGCCGATGGTGACCAGCCCGACCAGGGTGATCAGCCCCATGGTTCGATCGTTAATGTGGCCGAGGCTCACCCCCAGGGCACCAAGGATAAGGGAAAACTCGCTGATTTGCGCCACAGTGAGTCCGGCCAAGAATCCGGTCCGAGCCCGATAACCCATGACACCCATAATGACCATCACGATCAGGGGATTACCAATCAACACAAAGAGCGACAGCACAATTGCCGAGCCAAGTTGCCCCCCGAACAGACGTACATCTAGTTGGGCCCCGAGACTGAGAAAGAAAAATAACAAGAGGAAGTCGCGGAGACTCACGAGACGCCATCCAATGGCCTCTCGATACGGGGTGGATGCGAGCGAGACGCCGGCGAGGAAGGCGCCCACTTCTTTACTAAAGCCCAGCCATTCGCCCAAGGAAGCGAGCGAGACGCCCCATGCCACAGCAAACAA
>JBFJQA010000036.1:0-18893 GCA_041616875.1 Nitrospiraceae bacterium
CAGGAGCCACTTCCACGCTCAGCGAGGGCACGGAACGCGCGACCATCCCCTCATTCTCGAGAATCTCCGTCGAAAGAGGAGAGGACTCCATCGGAGCGGACTCCTCTGCCTCCTGCGGGACCGGCGCCCACCCCATCTTTTCCAGCACGTAGTTCCACCCGAAAATGATGAGGAGCGACACGATCAGGAAGACAACGACTCGTTTTTCCATGAAACAAGACTCCGAGGGGGAAAGAAACTTAGATCACCTGGCCAGCCACTCACTTCACCGGATCAAACCCACCGGGATGAAAAGGGTGGCACCTCAGCAGACGCAGGCAAGCCTTACAGAGCCCTTTGCACGCGCCATAACGCTGAATGGCCTCGCAGGCATAGTGAGAACAGGAAGGCTCAAAGCGGCAGGCAGGGGCGAACAGAGGCGATATCCATCGCTGGTAAAACCTTATGGCTTTGAGGCAGACTGCTCGCATGGATTAACCGACGCCGAATTCAATACCCCTTCGTGGGTCAGAGCGGAGATCCAAACCTCGCGAAGTTTTCCAAATTTCACCTCGAGGGCCTGCCGCCTGGGAAACACGACAATGGCTCGATTCTGAACCAGGTGCTCGCGGAACTGCCTGGCAAGTTCGCGAAACAAGCGTTTCGCCCTGTTCCTCACGACGGCACTTCCAAGACGCTTCCCAACGATGATACACACGTGACCCTGTATCTCAATTGATCGGCAAGAAACGACGCTGAACAATGAGGTTTGAAACCGGCGGCCTTCCCGTTTGACCCGTTCAATGTCGCCAGTCCTCTTTATAAAGAGCTGGCGATCTCGGCTCAGCCGGGGTTTGTTCAGAATTCCCTCACACTGTCAGTCGAGCACGGCCTTTGGCCCGTCGCCTGGCCAAGACCTTGCGCCCATTCTTGGTGCTCATACGCTTACGAAACCCGTGATCCCTTTTCCTTTTTAAATTCGAGGGTTGGCGATATGTCGCGGACATTGGATAAACCCCTCCTTTTTCAACGAAGTCATAAAACGGGTCATTATATGAACCACCTTTGAGCCTGTCAATGATCCCCTAAATAACCTTTGCCAACCCATGCCCACTTCATGAAACCCACCCTGATTGCCTTTTCCCTCCCACCCGACCTAAGATACAAGCATACTGCGCACAGCAGGACACTCGCCTTTACCAGGAACCAGGTATGACTACCCCGGAAATCTGGACTGTCCCCGACAGTCAGCAATTAGCGACTGAGGCCGCACATTTCTTTCTCTCCCTCGGACAGCGAGCGATTGCTGCCCAAGGGCACTTCCGGGTCGCACTCTCAGGTGGCTCAACGCCAGAGGCGCTCTACCGCCTACTAGCCCACCAATCCTTTCGCCACCAGATTGAATGGTCTCGTCTGGACTTTTTCTTCGGAGACGAGCGCTGCGTACCCCCCGATCATGGAGAGAGTAATTTCCGCATGGCCAACGAAAGCCTTTTTCGGCCACTCGGCATTCATTCAGACCATATCCACCGCATCGAGGGGGAATTAGACGACCCGGAGCACGCTGCAGGTCGGTATGAAGCAGTGATCAGAAAGCATTTCGATATTCCCATACCATCTGTTCCTAGGTTTGACCTTATCTTACTTGGCCTGGGAGAGGATGGCCATACGGCCTCGTTGTTCCCGGGCGGCCGAGCAGTCCAGGAACGCACTCGGCTGGTTGTGCCCTCGACCTCACCCAAAGGGGTTCGGCAGCGTATCACCTGCACCACGCCCTTGATCAACGGTGCAGAGACAGTTGTGTTCCTTGTCACCGGTGCCGCCAAGGCCGCTCCGGTAAAGGGGATTTTGGAGCCGCGCCAGGAAGAGCCACGTGAATTCCCAGGCAGCCTGATTCACCCGACGCGTGGCCGTTTGGTCTGGATCCTGGATCGTGCCGCAGCATCCAAATTGACCATGGCAACAGAACAACTAGTTTCTAACGAGGAATAAATGATACTGGCAGCGGACATCGGTGGGACAAAAACCAACATCGCCCTTTTTGATTGGAAGAACGAGCGAGTTGACCCCGAGCATGAACGGACCTTTGCAAGTAGTGAGTTTGAGACCTTTGAAGATATCCTGGAGGAGTTTCTCGCGCCACACCACCCGGAAGATGAGCTCGAAGAAGAGGCATCTCATTCCTCAGAAGTCGGCTCACCGGCCCAATCACAACCCGAGGAGGGGGTTTCCAAGAGCCCGCAGATCGAGGCTGCCTGCTTGGGGGTGGCAGGGCCTGTTGTGGGCAATCGCTGCCGGACGACCAACCTCCCCTGGTCCATTGACGGTGACGAATTGGCCAAGCGATTCAATATCCCTTACGTACGCCTCCTCAATGACGTAGAGGCCACAGCCTACGGCATCCTGTTGCTACGCCCAGATGAATTTGACGTTCTGAACCCTGGCACGCCTCCACAAAACAACCAGGCGGTCGGTCTTATTGCAGCCGGCACCGGGTTAGGGGAGTCGATCCTTTTTTGGGATGGGAGCCGATACCAGCCAATGCCCTCCGAGGGGGGTCATACCGATTTCGCCCCCACCAGCGATCTCGAGATCGAACTTCTTCGACATCTCCGTACGACTCACCTGCATGTCAGCTATGAACGCATTTTATCAGGTGGGGGCCTCCACACCATTTATGAATTTCTCCGCGACACTAAGAAAAACGAACCAACCTGGTTATCTGAGAAATTGAAAGTGGCCGATCCGCCAGCCACGATCGCCGAGGCCGGACTGAAAAAACAGGCAGAAATCGCAGTCCAGGCACTGGACCTTTTCGCCTCCATATATGGCGCGGAGGCCGGCAATCTTGCCCTGAAGGCCTTGACACTAAACGGCATGTTTCTTGGGGGCGGCATCGCTCCCAAGCTACGCTCAAAATTGAAGGATGGTACGTTCATGCGCTCCTTCACGGCCAAGGGACGTTACAAGCGTTTATTGAGCTCGATTCCGGTTCGGATCATTATGAACCAAAAAACCGCCTTGCTCGGGGCAGCGGCCGTCGCCGCTCAAATTCGTAAGCCATCCCTTTCATGAATACCCCACACGCGATCGACGAGCTGAAGCGCCAAGCGGCGATCGCCGCGGCGGAACACGTCCATGACGGGATGGTCGTCGGTCTGGGAACCGGTTCTACCGCCAGGCATCTCATCCTGACCTTAGGAGAGCGAGTGAAAGGGGGGCTCTCGATTCAGGGCGTCCCGACATCCAGGGAAACAGCCGAGCTCGCCAAAAGACATGGCATTCCCCTTCTCGAGACTGATGATGCGTGGGCCATCGACGTCGCGATTGACGGAGCTGATCAAGTTGACCCGAACCTCAATCTTGTGAAGGGCGGAGGTGGGGCACTCTTGAAAGAAAAAATCGTGGCCGCCGCTGCCCGTCAACTCATTATTGTGGTGGACTATACCAAACGGGTTCCTATATTAGGTCATCCGTTTCCTTTGCCAGTTGAGGTGATCGCATTCGGTTGGGGGAGTACGGCTCGCCAGATTGACAACTTGGGCATCAAAGCGGTGATTCGTAAACGCAACGGTCAGATCTACCGAACGGAGGCAGGCAATCACATCTTAGATTTGCACATCGACCGGATTGAGGACCCTACAGCGCTTGAGTTGGAGCTCAACCTCATCCCCGGGCTAGTCGAGACCGGACTTTTTGTGGGCAGAACAAACCTTCTTCTCGTAGGAACTCCTCAGGGGGTGGAAGCACACAAGGCAGAAGCAGCCCATGAATCCTTATAGGTTGACCCGACTGGTCGTGCCGAGTCGTTACGACCTTCGCCTGGAACCGAATCTCGATGCGGCGACCTTTGCAGGGGATGAAATCATCACCATCACGATCGAACAACCAACCTCTGACATTACCCTCAACGCGGCCGAACTCGATATTACCGACGCGAGCATACAGGACGAACACCAACGATCCTACCCAGGCACCATCGCGCTAGACGAACCACTGGAACGCTGCCGTGTAACCTTTCCAACCACGCTCAGTCCCGGGACCTACGACCTCCACCTAACCTTTAACGGAATTCTCAACGATAAACTCCGCGGTTTTTATCGTAGCACCTACCAGGACCAGGTGGGGACCACCCACGTCATGGCCGCCACCCAATTCGAAGCGACTGACGCGCGTCGGGCCTTTCCCTGCTGGGACGAACCCGACTTTAAAGCGGTCTTTTCCACCACCTTGGTGATCGACCCTGCGTTCATGGCCGTCTCGAACACCGCGCTGAAGTCCGAACGGCTTCAGAACGGGAAGAAGATCCTCGAATTCCACGACACCATTCGCATGTCTACCTACCTCGTGGCATTTATTGTAGGAAACCTCGAAGGAACCGCCCCAGTAACAATTGGAACAGCCCCTCTGCGCATATATTCTGTACCTGGCAAGCAACATCTAGCCAGCTTTGCGCAAGACATTGCGGCTTTCTCCCTCAAGTTTTTCGAAGGCTACTATGGTCAGCCATACCCCGGGGACAAATTGGATTTACTAGCCATCCCAGATTTTGCCTCGGGCGCCATGGAGAACCTCGGGGCCATCACCTTCCGTGAAACCGCCTTGCTCATCGACGAGCAGGCCTCCACCCATTCGGAGCTAGAACGGGTTGCCGACGTTGTGTCCCACGAAAACGCGCATATGTGGTTTGGGGATCTCGTCACCATGAGCTGGTGGAATGGCCTCTGGCTCAATGAGGCCTTCGCCACTTTCATGGAGATGTTGGCCGTCGATGCCTGGCAGCCTCATTGGGATCGCTGGACCACCTTTGGCGTGTCGCGAGCCGCAGCCCTAGCGGTTGATGGCCTGCTGAGCACCAGGCCCATCGAATTTCAGGTTCACGCGCCACGCGACGCAGACGCGATGTTCGATGTCCTGACCTACGAGAAAGGAGCTTCAGTCCTTAGGATGCTGGAACAGTTCCTCGGTGCCCAAGTGTTTCGGGACGGGGTCCGGGATTACCTCCGCACCCACGCCTACGGAAACGCGGATACCAAAGACCTGTGGGAAGCGCTAGGTCGAGCTGCGCAACAGTCGGTTCCCTCCCTCATGAATGAATGGATTTTCAAGGAAGGCTACCCTGTCATCACCGTGGAACTCACTACGCAGTCTCGCCTCACCATCACCCAAAGGCGGTTTACCTACCTTCCGCATTCCGATACGGCTGACGCCGTAACGGCCTGGCAGGTTCCCCTTCAGATTCGTTGGACGACGAAAGGGCGGGTATCGAGCCAGCAGCTTCTCCTCACAGAAACCGAAACGACACTGGAGGCGCCAGAAGGCCTTGAATCGGTATTGATCAACGAAAACGGCCACGGATTTTACAGGGTCCAGTACTCGCCCGTTCTCCTTGCGCGTCTCCTGGATCTCGTACCGGAGGGCTTGAAGCCAATTGAGCGTTTCAACTTGGTCAATGACACCTGGGCGGCAACCATCGCGGGTCTGGTCTCAATAGCGGATTACCTTGATGTAACCAGTCGCTTTCGCACCGATCGTGACAAAAATGTATGGGCCATTCTGATCGACTCTTTTCACTATTTAAATCGCATCATACCCCCTGCTGACCGGCCGGCCTTCGAATCCTTCGTCCGAGGCCGAGTCCGACCGGTGTTCGAGGACTTGGGCTGGGCGCCACGGTCTGACGAAACTCAGCTCACCCGCCAGCTACGCGGAGACGCCATCCGCGCCTTGGGTACCGTTGGCAATGACCCAGCCATCCAATCCGGCGCGAAGGATCTTTTCGAGGACGCATCCCAAGCTCCTGACGCTGTAGATCCCAATGTATTTCCGGCCCTTGTCGCCATTCTGGCACAGGTCGGCGATCACAAGCGCTACGATGAATTCGTCAAACGTTTCTGCTCGGCGGCGACCCCCCAGGAAGAACGGCGATACCTCTACGCACTCACGACCTTCCGCCCAGCAGAGTTACTCGCGCAGACCCTCGGCAAAACGATCAACGGCGAAATTCGAACCCAAGATGGGCCATTCGTCGTCGGCGCGGTCCTCATGAATGTCTACGGACGGGAGCAAGCCTGGGAATTTCTCACACACAACTGGGAGAGAATGGACCAACTCTTCCCTAAACAGGGACTTCGTCGCATGTGCGGGGGCATCGTTGGGCTCGCCACGCCAGCACTCGAACGCGAGGTCGTGGATTTCTTCCATTCGAGAAAGATTCACCTGGGAGGGAAAACCCTGGACCAATACCTAGAACAACTGCGCGTCGCTGTCCGCTTTCGAGAGCGTAATGGGACCCATCTTTCCGAATACTTGCGTCGCTGTACCTAGTCTGAGAGTCGTTCAGCGGGGGAGCCCCCCCGGTTAAGCCTAGACACGAAGGAGGCGGTGAGGCCATGAAAACTCGTCACCGGTCCCCCTTTCCATAGCACTACGAGCACCACCAAAAGAGGTGCTTGATCATCCCACCTGTGGTTTTGTAGGGTAGGAGCGATATGGTTCCGCGGATACAAGACGGCCCTGCGAAGAACAAACGGCGCAATTCCAAAGCGCTGCGATGTCCCCATTGCCAAACCAGGCTGGTACGTCTCGCACCCCAACAAGGCATCGCGGAGCGCTTGCTAGGATTTCTGACCATTTATCCTATTCGGTGCCAGCTTTGTGCCCATCGCTTTTTGACATTTCATGGGAAACCGGGGTTTCTCCCCCAGCGCAATTTTCAGCGGCTTCGTGTTGGCTTTCTTGTCTGGTTCCGTTCCACCCTAACCAAAACCTCCTCACCCGGAGTCCAGGGGACTCTTGCAGATCTTTCGATTGGTGGAGGCAGGGTTGAATGCAAGGTCAGACCTCCGAAAGGAAGCCGTCTACGCCTGCAAATTGAAATTTCCGACGACCAAGCTCCAGTCGAAGTTGAAGAAGCAGTGGTCCGCACGCACACTCGGCAAGGCATTGGGCTGGCCTTTACCAGGTTTAAGGGGGAGGAGAAGAGGCGGATTGGTCGGATTATTCACGAGAGACTCTCCCCAGCGAGGTCTCATGGCGTTCAGGGTCGATCTCCTGAACGACCTTCAGCTCTGGGGTAAATCTTTCTAGAACCGTAAGCATCCCATATGATGCGCTTCTTGAATCAGGAGTCCTTCCGTTCCCAACAAGTGAGTAGCATCGCCCTGATGTGCTCGCCAACTTTGTGGTAGTGTTTGGCCAGAAAGGGGTATATACAGGGGCTCTCTTTTCCCCGTAGACAGAAAGGACCGTTCTTGCAGGACACAAAACCGACTCGCGGACGACGACCGAATCGGGCGGCGTTCGGCGTAAGGCCTGTTCCCGCTCATGATACCCGGCGTGTCAGCCCCTGGCACGATGCTCAGGAGTCTTACCGTGTTACGTGAGAAAGCCCTCGTACCCCTTGAGTCTATCCGTCGCATTCGAGCCCGTCTTCACAACCTGATTTGGCCCACTGATGAAGAAGCCGCTGAGTATCGTCGGCAGCTCCGTCTTCTCGAGGAGCAAGATTGGTATCTCCGCGGTGAGGCCGATGCGAAAGAGCCCTCCCCTAAGGGCCACCCACCACATAATAGTTGTCCCTGCAACCTCTGCCGAAAATATTGGGAAGGATTCTGGTCGAGCCTCTAAGAAAACCCCCTGCCTGCCTCACTGTCCGTGGCTTCACCCAGATTCCTCCTCCGCTCTGAGCCATAATCGCCAAGCCCCTGACCCGCCAGGCAACGGCTCACTCCTGCCGCAGAACCGATAACGGCGGTTGCCCCAATATCCGAAATGTGCTCAGAAATCCCACCACGACCACCAGTGCCACGGTTATCAGAAACCCCAGGCCAAGAATCCTCGGTTGGAGACTCCACGGTAGATCAAAAACAAAATAGAGGACACCCCACGAAAGCACGCTCGCCAGGACAACACCGATCAAACCGGACACAGCTCCAAGTAGGGCGTACTCTGCCGCGAAAGATTCGGCGATCAGTCCACGGGTAGCCCCGACCGCCTTCAAGACGACGGACTCATACAATCGCCGATATCGCGTGGCCGCTAAAGCGGCGGCCATCACAAAGACACCCGCCAGCACACAGAACAGCGCGATGGCACGGACTGCCAAAACGAGGCGATCTAGAATACCGGCAAAGGTGTCGAGCACCTCGCCTATATTGATGGCGGTGACGTTCGGAAACGCCTCGACCACGGCTTGCTGAAGCGGCACTTCTTCCTCACGTGGGACCCGAACGGTGGCGACGAAGGTGTAGGGAGCCCCTTCCAACGCGCCAGGCGACAGAATCATGAAAAAGTTCGTTGAGAGATTTCCCCAGTCGACCCGACGCAGGCTGCTGACCCTTGCGGCGACGATCGCCCCCTGGACATCAAACTCGATGGTGGATCCGAGACCAACACCAAGGTTCTTCGCTGCTTCCTCCTCAACGGACACCCAGGGCATCTCGGGGTTCTCTCCAGGGTCCCACCAGCGACCTTCAACAATCACGTTGTCCTTGGGGAGGTCTTCCACGAAGGTCAGGACATATTCCCTCGTGTAGTACCATCGTTTTCGCCCGTCTGGACCACTGGACTCACGCTGCTCCCTTCCGGCATCAGGAGCCACCAACCGGTCGTCCAAGGCATGCAACCTCGAGCGAACGAGGGGAGTGGTTTGCGCTGGGGTGCCCCCCGTTTCCTCCCGGATAAGCGTCACAAAGTCATCATGCTGATCTGGCTGAATGTCAATAAAGAAAAAGGTAGGCGCATCTGTAGGGCGGCCCTCTCCTATCTGAAGCACCAGTGCGCGTTCGAGAATCGACACCGTGACAATGACCATCACCCCGATGCCAATCGAGGCCATGATTCCCGTCGCCTGGCTTCCAGGACGATGCAGGTTGCTGATAGCCTGCCGAATCGCTACTGACCGTGGAGCAGGGATCCGCTTCAAGCCACGCACGAGCAGTGCAGCCGCGAGCATCAAGGCGCCGAGAGCGACACCAAGGGCGGCCATGAACAAAAGGCCAATGCTCCAAGACCCCGCCTGCCAAACCGCCAGGCCCGCCAGTCCGGACGCGATCAGAGCAGCGCTGGCCAATCTGATGGGATCCCCGGCGCAGAAGACTCGCCACCAGATGATCGCCCCGGTAGTCCCATTCGTTCGAGGATTGATGTGTCGAGCCGTCGTCGTGGGAATCACCTCCCGCCTAAATATCACGCCCGGTCTTATGTCACGCACGGTGAGCAAGGGCCAGAGCGTGAACAGGAGAGTCGTCAACACTCCCAGAGCCATTCCTTTCAACACCGGGAGAACGGTTGATAGGCTCAGGAATTCTGTAAATGCAATTTGATCGAGAAGCTGCTGTGAAAAGATCCCCTCCATCAACCAGGGTAATACACCCTGGAGACCCAGGCCCAGTGCAACACCGACCACGCTACCGACCACTCCGAGGAACATCGCCTGAAACAAATAGATCCTCACAACCAATGAAGACTCCGCCCCGAGTGTTTTCAGGATGGCAATAGTCTGAAGCTTTTCACAAACAAAGGCGTGCACCGTCGTCCCGACCCCAATCCCCCCGACGAAGAGTGCAGTCAGCCCGATGAGCCCCAGGTAGCGGCTGAGCTGATCGAGAAACCGTTTCAATCTGGGCTGGGCAGTTCGATAGGTAGTGATGCGGGCCGATTCGTGAGTCAGCCGACCACGTAACTCATAGACCACAGCGCGCGGATCCTGATTGGGCGGTAATTTGATCAAGTACCGTTCCCGCACTCTGCTGCCTGGTTTGATGAGCGCGGCCGCCTTCAGGCCGGTTTGAGAGATCATCACCCGAGGGCCAAGGCTGAAGGTGTTGGCGACCCGATCGGGCTCTTTTCGAATCACGCCAGTAATCGTGAAGGTTGCCTGTCCGATCCTCACTCGATCCCCGACCGATAGCCCCATTTGAATCAACAGAGATTCCTGCACGACCGCCCCATAGGAATCCACGCAATCGACACTCTCACAATTCGACCCTTGACGTCCCAACCGGTCAAGGAGTGGTCCATTGCCTTCCAACGCCAGGACACCATAGAGAGGATAGCCTTCCTCAACAGCCTTGAGCTCCACGATTTGGGTTTTCTTGCTCTTCCCATCATCGGCCACAGCCGCCATGGCAATCAATTCGCTCGCATGGGTCGTGGCCATTCCTCTGCCAATCAAGGACTCGAGCACTTCTTGACCGGCCTCACTCATTGCCCGCGACAGCCGCACTTCCAAATCTCCCCCTTGCAAAGCCCGCGCTTCCCGTGTCACGGTGTGTTCGAGTTTCACGGCGAACAAGGAGACACCGACCAGGGCGCCGACCCCAACCGCAATACACACAAAGAAGTACAGGAAGTGACGCCAACTGGCTCGTGTTTCTCGCCAGGCCATACGGAGAGGGAAAAAGATCATGGAGTGCCTGTACCCTCTTGTTGCCGCGGATTGGTCACAACCATCCGGTCAGATTCAACTCGGCCATCCCTGAGGGAGATAATTCGCTCCGCACAGGCCGCGAGGTTCGAATCATGGGTGACCAGCACAAGGGTGCTTCCGTAATTACGGTTCAATCCCAAAAGAAGGTCGATGACCTGCTGTCCCGTTGTGGAATCCAGATTCCCGGTTGGCTCATCGGCCAACAGGATGGGAGGTCGGCAGGCGAATGCTCGTGCCAAGGCGACACGCTGCTGCTCCCCTCCCGACAATTGAACCGGATAATGTGACCGCCGGCTCTGCAAACCCACATCCTTCAGCAAGCTATCAGCCCGCTCGGCAGCCTGCGGATCCCCCTGCAATTCAAGGGGAACTGCTACATTTTCCAGAGCCGTCAAGGTGGGAATCAGGTGAAAGGACTGGAACAAGTAGCCCACTTTCTGACGGCGATACCGGACCATCTGGCTCTCCCGCAGAGTCGTAATATCGAGCCCATCCAGAAGGATCGACCCGGAGGTCGGCTTATCAAGCCCCGCGATCAAACCCAAGAGAGTCGACTTGCCAGAGCCGGATGGTCCGACAAGAGCCACTACCTGCTTTTCAGGGATCTCGAAGGATATAGTATCCAGGATCATTACAGAGTGCCCACCCGCACTCAAGCGCATGACTAGATTCTGAACTGTGATCATGAGGTCTGGTTCCCGATTGCTGGCACAAGAGTGATCTAACAGTTTATTATACTCTATGCTGACTATGAAGCTCCGGCAAGGCCGCTTTCTCCTCGAGTCGCTCCTCTGGGTCCTAGGCCTCTCCCTTATTATCTTCGTCTCAGTAGGATGCGAACCTTCGTCACGCGAAGAAACATCATCTCCGCAGCTTCCTACCATAAGTTCGTCGAATGGTCTGCGTGCGGCGAACCCTTCCCAACAGCGTGGCCTCGATGTATCCACGGAAAGGGATCGGAGCCCGACAGAATCCCGAACACACAAGCCAAAGATCGTCGCCTTTGGGAATAGCTTGACCGCAGGCCTCGGAGTTTCCCCCGAGGAGGCCTATCCCGCACAACTACAGCGTCGCTTAGATGAGGTCGGGTATCAGGTTCGGGTGATCAATGCGGGAGTGAGCGGAGAAACCAGTGCCGGTGGACTTCGAAGGGTGTCGTGGGTCCTGAAAACTCAGCCCAACCTGGTCATTCTGGAGCTGGGCGGCAACGACGGACTCCGAGGACTAGACCCTGATCAGACCCACGCCAATCTCGCCCAAATTATTGAGCGGTTTCAGTCGGTCGGGGTTCCCGTCGTGCTGGTTGGCATGAAAATGCCGCCCAATTATGGACCCGAATTTACGGCAAAGTTTGCCGCGCTCTATCCAGATTTGGCAGACAGATTTCAACTCCCTTATATGCCGTTTTTCCTAGAAGGCGTCGCGACGAAGGACGGGTTGCTTCAGGCCGACGGCATCCACCCAACGGGTGACGGCTACCGCATCATCGTCAACAATTTGTTGCCAGTGATCGAGCCCATGTTGCAGGACCTTGCACGCGCGGCGTCCTCATAGTTCATGTGGAAGCCCTGGGGCAGGAAGTGACCCAAGGCCCTCAGGAGGCCTTTGATTTGGTGAGGGTTTGAATAGAGGTGGAAGCTTGCTTGACTGAAGTGGAGAGGTTTTCCAAAACTGTCTTCTGTTTGCTCAGATCACTGGTCACCCCTTTAATCTGGCTCTCAAAACGATCCAATTCCTTGGTCATGTCGGAAACCTTTCCCACAATAATCCGGTACTGCGACAGTTCCTGCTGTAGAGATTGAGAGGTTGCTTGCGCTGCTTTGATATCTTCAACGGAGGCTTGTAGTTGTTGGGTGAGCCGGTTGATTTGCACTTCCCGAGCATCAAGATCAGCTTTCAGGGTATAGTGCTCTGCCTCCATCTCTCGCCGACGCGCTTCAACGCGCTGAAGACCCTGGACCCAGACCTGAACCTCCCCAGAACCCAACTTGGGCGGTTCCGGTAACGGGTGCCCCAGGTCAAGAGCCGAAACGGCCAACTGGATCCACTCCACAAAGGCAGTCAAATCCCGTAAGTTAATATCCGAAGCGGGTTGAGTCTTCGGCCGTTCCATGGCAGGGGACTCCTTGGCGGGTTTGTCTTGCCCCGGTTTCTGAGGTTGCGGTTTGGCCCAACGATGATACTCCAGCAGCACGGCGACGCAATGCCGGCAGATCGGTTGCTCCGTCAAAGGACAGGTGCAGTTCGTGACCAACATCCCATCCTTTAGAAGGATAGTCTGCTCGTGCAGCCCGGAATTTCCGATGACGGCTGACGTGACCTGAACCGCATTCGCATCCACAATGCGGATCCGATTCTCTGCCAGGTACTGAGAGCCAAGCTTGAAAGCCGAGGCTTCAACCACAGACTGAATCATGGTCGGCTCGAGAAGGCTTAACTTGTCCGCAGAGCAGGGAATTTTGTTTTTCATATCCTTACACGCATGCCCTACTTGTGATCAGCGGGAATGGCCGTGCGTTTTCTAGCCTTGGGTGTACCGCGTAGCGCCAACCCTGTCAAGTTTTCTCACGAAACACATCCGACTCCCAGGTGAAATTTGCTGCCACCACAGTGTGAAATCCATCCACTCGCTCATCCTGGCCACGATGATACCTCACCACCCAACCATCGCCAATGCCCGCATACCCGGACCATCTCCCGCGTCATCGGACGCTGCCCACCCCATTCCTGACGACACAGGCCCCACATGCTGGCTCAATCCTTCGGACTGCAACGGCGCTCTTCGGCATCCTCCGTCGCGCCGCATCATCGCCTAATCTCTGGCAAACGTCAACGTTGGCATTCATGCGCGCTCGCTTCTGCGTTGAAATTTCCAGCGGCCTACAGGGTGGAGAGACAAAGAGGCTCAATCGGACCAGAGGGTAGGGGCCTGCTTGCGATGATGTAAGGGGTGGAGGGCCCTTCTCGCCTTGGGCGGGCCCGGCTCACCATTCCGCGATGATGGGAAGGCTTCAGAAACGGCGCTGCCAGCCGCGATCACAAAGCGAATAATCTCCTCTCGTTGGCAACAATCACACTGAGAGCGGGGGTCTCCATTCAACTTATAGTCGGCTGTGCACAAGCTGAAGAGGGTATCGAAGCGAAGCTAGGCAGACATACTCTGGCCCTTTGTCAGGCCAAGGGAATTGCTCCCGGCATCGTGTTGGAGGGCGTCGTGCTCGCTCCGGGAGGCCAACAGGGAATCCCCTATTGTTGGCGAGTTCCTGAGATGACGCACCGCATCACGGCAACACCACGTCCCCCTGCCAACGATCCGTTACTCTTGGCAAAGAGAAGCACGACGGAGAAAAACAAAGCAGGGGGAAGAATGCAAGCTGGAGATTCGATCCACAACAGAACCTTTCAAACTGCTTCCATCCGACGTTTGAAGCGCTCAGCCAGAACAGGAAAGGCAACGCCATCTCGATACTGCTGTAATGTCTCGTCGCACTTGCTGATTCTCACCGAGATCGAAGGGTGTGTCGTAAAAAACCGTGAGCTTGCTTTCCCCTTCTGTTCGCTTAACGTCACGAGATAGTCCTTAAGGCCGCTCGGATTGTACCCAGCCCGATACGCATACTCGAGGCCGTACACATCCGCCTCGTATTCCAAGTCCTTGTCCAATCCTTTGTCAAACAGTTTATCGGTCACTTCGTCAATCACGTTCGAGAACATCTCAGGATCTTTATTCATCGCGCTGAGGGTCAACTCAGAGACGTTGGAAAGAATGGCTCCCCGTCGAATGGTATTGAGCATATGCTTCCTGGTCACGTGCGCGACCTCATGCGCAAGTACTCCGGCCAGCTCGGCCTCATTCCGCAGCGTATTAAGAAGCCCGAGCGTGACAAAGATGTACCCGCCCGGGGCAGCAAAGGCGTTCTGCTCGCCACTATTCAAAATGGCGAAGTGATAATTCAACTCCGGTCGGTCTGACACATCGGCCACTGTTTTCCCGACCAAATTCACATATCGCACGACAGATTCATTCTGGTATTCCCCACCGAATCGGTTAAACGCTTCCAGTGCCACCGCCTGCCCAATGGCAATTTCTTCGTTTTCTCCGATCGGCTGCAACGCCTGAACAGTCTTCATTCCCTTCTTGAACAAATCGATGTCTTTCTCCTTCGCCCCAAAGATACTCCCTATTCCCTCAAGCAGCCCCTTTTGTCCCTGTTGTCCTTTCTTCTCTGTGGATTTCCCGGACGGTTTTCCAAACAAGTCGTCCAAAAATCCCCAACCCTGCCCGACATGCATTAGAACGGTTACCGCCAAAATTCCTGACACCATGATTTTTCTCATTGACCACCTCCGACAAACTCCCCGATTTTGCCCTTCTGCTGGAATTCGAGAAGCTCGTCACGCGGAATCACCAATTGCTCCATACGTTCCACTGAGTGCTTATGTGCCGGATCAATCTTTTTGTTTTTGCTATAGGCCTCTGACGCTTCCTCTAGTCCTCTGATGCTGCCCCCTGCCCTGGTTTCCTTGGCTTCGATTCGACTTTCTCCAGTGAGAGCCGAGAGTGCATCGCCTCCCCCTGACCCACTGATTTTCTCCTTGGAAAGTTTGAACTTAAACACCCACCCGACCTTTCCCGACCGGGTACGAACCTTCGCGTGCCGGCCGCTCTCACCCAAGACCTCAACGGCGTCGCCCCGATTCACGGTGGCCATTACGGCAGACATCGGGGATTTCTCAGCCGTGACCGTGACACCGTTCTTCTTGGCATACATCGTGGCTGCCGATGCCACCCCGGCAGAGCACGCGATCACAAGCCCGACAAGGCCCATCCATCTGACGAGTTGGCGCATATCCTCCTCATAATAATCTATATACACTCCTGGGCCGAGACCCTACCACCAAAGGCACCATTTTTGGAAGCCACCACTCCTCACCCACGATAAGAGACAAGGTAGGCATCAGCTATTGGTAATCCCCGACAAGAGTCATACCTGCCCAATACGACGGATGAGGGAACTCCCTCTTCACGATCAACTGCGCCTGCCTCAGGCTCTCGGCTTTGTTCATTCTCACATAGTGTCGGTAGAAGTGCTTCATCAGAACCGAAGTAGACAGATCATCGACTCGCCACAAGGCGGAAACGAGGGCATGCGTCCCCGCATAAATAAAGGCACGGTTTAATCCGATCAACTCACCAGCCTCCAACTTTCCCAAGCCGGTCTGACAGGCGCTCAAGGTCACAAGATCCGCGCGGATGTCCAAGGCAAAGACCTCCTTGACCCTCAACCGCCGGTTCTCGGGATCCTCCGAGGCTAACCATAAGGAGGACAACAGCGGATTGAATTCGTCAAACTCCCCATGTGCGGCGAGGTGGATGATGCCATACTTGGAGATATTCTTGACGAGCCACTCCTTGGTCGCCTTTCGACCCGTCAGGATATCCATCTCTGGAAAATTCCAACGAATGCTCTTCGCCTCCAACTCAGCCAGGGGAAGATCATAGTTGTAATTGCCCAGATCAGGGTTTCCGACCGCAAGGACTTTGCTCTGCTTGGTCTTCCCACGCTTGGCAAAGGTATACTTGAGCACCGAGGCTGAGGGAGCGTAGAAAATGGGATAGCGATCAACCACGTAGCCATCGGGACTCCTCAGGGCTGCAAACGACAGGAAATGTAAGACGCCGTCAGGAATAATGCCGAGATATTTTACCCCTTCTAGGTCCTTCTCCACCGGCAGGATAAGCGATTGGTACAGCTCCTTGAGTTCGTCTCCAACAGGTTCAAGACGCTGCACGAGTTCTCGGTAACGTTTTACCGTATCCTCTATATCTCGCTGTTGTTTTGGAACAGCATAAAATTTCGTGCCGCTTGCTTTCACAAGCCAAATGTAGACCTTGTCCCCAGCCAGGTTGTACGACAAGAGGCCTACCTCCGGCCCTAACATCCGTTCCACATCAGCCTGGATGAGTGGGTCAACTGCCACGAAGCTGCTGAGGGCCGGGTTGCTTTGTTTCAAGGCTAGCAAGGCTTCTTCATAGTCCGTCTTGGCTTGACGATATCGGTCAAGGAGTTCCTCGGGTGGCTTCTCAAAAGACCCCACCTCTCTGCCCAGCGCTTCGACACGTAGGGAGAGTGTCGACATCGTGTCCAACTGCTTTTGATCGACAGCGCTCTTGAGTGTCAGTTTCTGGTTTCCAAGCAGGTCTATGAAACTCCGCGATCGAGAGCGCTCCAAATAATTGAACGCTTCAGGCGTTCGCCCCATCTCGACGAGCAAGCTGATGATCTCCTGATACAGGTCCTGTTTATTCACCTGAAAACTGTTTCTAAACTCCTCGATCTTTAACGAAGCGCGCATCCCTTCCACGATCGACACGGCTTTGGCATACCAGGTAAAGGCGTCATCGTATTTTCCACTGCTCCTCATTAGCGCGGCCTTGCCAGCAGCGGATCGCCAGAGAACCTCCTGAATCCCATAGCGCTCGGACAGCTGGTAGGCTTTCTCATAGTACTCCTGCGCTATTTCAGGCTTGGTCAAGGCTCTGTTCAGGTTTCCTAGCTCAAGCAAGGCCTTCACCCAGTTCGTCGTATTCTTTATTTCCGCGCTAGTCCGTTCGGCTTGCAGAAAATTGTTCTCAGCCTCCGCGTATCGTTTTAACTTCATCAGGGACATGCCAATGTTGCGGTAGTCATAACCCAGCCCCCATCGGCTATTTAGTTGCTGATCAATGTCCTTCGCCCGCTCGAAATGCAGCAGGGATGCTTCCAGGTCGCCTCGTTCTCGATACATGAGACCAAGATTATTCAGAGTTGAGGCAACCTCGGTCTTGATATTTTCCCGTTCGGCCAAGGTTAAACCTCGTTTAAGATGGACGAGCCCCTTGTCGAGGTCATTCAGTGTCCAATAAATCAGCCCCCTGGTATTGGCGATCATGATGGTCAGTTGGGCATCTGATGCTTTCTCAGCCTCTTCATTCGCCTTCGTTAAGTGTTCGAACGCCTCCTGGTACTGGCCCCGAAACCAGGCCGTATTGGCGAGGTAGAGCTCACCGGTGGCGATCAGGAATGGGTCCCTGAGCTTAAGGCCGATCTCCCGACCTTCGACGTACCGAGCATCGGCCTCATCAAACAGCCCAACCTTTTCAAACGTGAGCCCAACCTCAAACAGCGTCTCAGCCTCTGCACGTTGGTTGCCTAGTTGGCGATAGGCCTGGGCCGCAGCCACGAAGTTTTCTCGGGCGCGTTCGTAACGATTCAAACGAAGGTAATGAATCCGGCCGATTCTTCGATACTGGCCGGCTACATCTCCACTCTCCCCGAGTTCTTCATACAGCTCAAAGGAACGACCGAAGGCGTCAAGCGCATCAGGGTAGGCCCCCATGTTTTCCTTGACCACCCCTAAGGTGGAAATACCTTCCGCCAGTCGATCCAGCTCCTCCCGTTTCTTCCAGAGATTGATGGCCTCCTCAAGGTACTTGATTGATGGCTCGAACTGCTCCAAACGGGAATACAGAATTCCCAACCGATAGAGCACCTCCGGCTTTTCCTGAAGGTCTTGTCTTTGATCGACGTCTTCCAACAGCTTCGTTTGGTGAAACACAGCCTTCTGGTAGTCCTCGATTTTAAAAGCGGTATCCACAGCCAACTTCCTAAGCTTCGGCACATCCTGTTGCGACGAGGTGAACGGAATCAAGGAAAGTGCATTTTCGAACGCTTTTAAGGCTCCCTGATAGTCGTTTCCCTGGTACATGGCCACCGCGTCTGACACTGACTCAGAGTACACCGCAGACGCGTACCCCGTTTTCTCCTCCTCATTCATGCCCGCAAACCCATATAACATAAAGGCGCCGTCGCGACCCTCCTGACCATCCCGACCCAGGGCCTCAGCTGACGCTCTCGCCACCGCCTCATCCGGGCGTAGCTTGGCAAGATGAGATAGATAGGACGAGACAAATTTCCTGGCAACTTCCGGATCATAAGGCCCATGATTGACCACCACGTGCGGGAAACCCGCTCGGATCAGAGCAGAAACAACCACACCTTGTTGGAATGCATCGTCCACGCCAAGATTGAGCAGGATAGCTGAATGCCTCTGGCTTGACGAGAGGTCTTGTACCTGAATAAATTCTCGGACTGCAAGTTCCTTGTTTATTTCAAACGCCAACCCTTCAACAGGACCTGCAGCCACGAACACATCGAGGTTGCTGAGAAGCTCCTGATCTCCATCAGCCTTCGCTGAAACGGTCCTCACTGAGATCGGCACCACGCCCTCGGAACGAACTTGTGGTAACTCCAAAGCCCCTACAAAAACGATTCGGGAATAGAAGAGGTTTCGCTGACTGCGGGCATTCAACACATCATAGACACTCTGGACACGAGTGATAGTTTTCCCTTTTAGGGCCGAGAAGAAAGCCGGGTGCTCGACATGAGGCAAGGTTGCGAGGTAGACCGACGACGCCTTGGAAAGGCCGGATATCTTCAGC
>JBFJQA010000037.1:0-18718 GCA_041616875.1 Nitrospiraceae bacterium
CGGTGACGAGGTCGCGATTCAAGCCAGGGAAGAGACCACGAAAGACCAGCCTTATGGGACGGGCAGAAAAATCGTCCTCGAAGTCACCCTGATGCGAGGGGAAGAGACACAGGCTGGGTTCGGTGGATACGGCCAACGGCCGGACCCGATGACGGAGCGAGCGATCAACACCAATAGCGCCTCCAACCACGGCGGGGTAGTCGGCCAAGTCATGCCTGGCGACGTCAAATCGGGAATTACAAGCAGCGTTGGAACCATGACCGGATCATCTCCCTGCTGGCAATGTGAACCACAGCCAGGCTGGGGGTATGAGGGCAAGGGCAAGATGGCCGGCGATGAAATCACGGCAACGGATTACAAGAACTACGACAAGCCGAATTTTACCAAAGGACAGTAATGTTCTGAGCGATTCTTTAGCCGATTGCGTTCGGTTCGAGAAAAGGGGCGGCATCAGTGCCGCCCCTTTTTTTTTCGCGGGATCTCCCCCGTTCTTGCACGCACTTTCTGCACCTGTTAGCATGTCATCGGCTAGCGTGGCCTTTGTTGCCTGATCGAGACATCCCGAAGACTATGGAACACGGAACGTCTTCTCCAAAAGTTGAGCCCCATGCCGAATTAGATCTACGGGGCGTCATCTGTCCCTATAATTTCGTCAAGACCAAACTCAAATTGGAGGGCATGGAAGCGGGTCAAGTCTTGGCGGTCATTCTCGATGACGGAGATCCCATACGAAATGTTCCCCAAAGCGTTCGCAATGAAGGACATACCGTTCTCAGCCAAGAACCACTTTCCCAGTCTTATAGGGTTCTGATTCAGAAACGCCCCCCAGCCTAAACGTCTCCTGCCCGTTTCTTTTTTCTCCTTCCTCGTCGTATTGGACAGCCACCCAACACGATGGTGACTACCCCCAAGCGAGGATTCCTGCCCCATTCTTTTGTCACCTGTTTCAAGGTTCCTCGCACGAATTCCTCGCCCGAACTCGTGAGATTACAGGCTAGCACCATTTTCCGATTACCGAGCCTCAAGGCAAGATCTCTCAGAGCTTGGCCTACGCCTTCGGGCGGTTCAAAGAAAATTTGTGTTCGCCAGTCCGATTTGATGGCCTCCAACAACTGCCGGCGGGAGGCCCGTCTCATGGGGAGAAATCCGTGAAAGACGAATGACTCGGTCGGTAATCCAGACGCGGACACCGCGGCAAGGAAGGAAGAAGGCCCAGGCACAGGGATCACTCTGATCCCGGCTGCAATGGCTCGTTTGACCAGGTAAGAGCCCGGATCGCTCACGAGGGGTGTTCCCTCATCAGAGACGAAGCCAACCGTCTGCCCAGCTTGCATGCGCTGGATCAAAACCGCAGTTTTTTCCTCCTTGTTGAGAGGATGATAACTAGTCAGAGGAGTATGAATGCCGTAATGGCGAAACAGTCTTTCCGTATGGCCCGGATCCTCAGCCGCAACAATGTCGACCTCCTTGAGTACGCGGAGTGCCCGGATCGAGAGGTCTTCAGGATTCCCTATTGGTGTACTGATGAGATAGACGATTCCAGCCATAGTGGGACAGTCTACTTATCGAGAGGATCCTTGGGTCTCCGACCCAACGGCCATCCTGTTATTATGTGCGACCTTATAAGGCTAACTGGGGGAGGACACGGATTGGGGCCTGGTTTCACGGAGTCAGCATTCAGGACCCCTCTAGGTTCCTTGACTGGCTTTCTTTTTCACAGCTATAATCGGCTCTTTACTGAGAAAAATCTACTTAAAATCTGCGAGGATAGGCTGGGATGACAGCCTCGTTCTTTATCGCCACCACGGTGTTTTATCTCGGGGGCACCGTGCTGTACCTGGCCTATCTCATGCGAAGGTCTGAGACCCTTTCCCAGGTGTCCCTTCGGGTGACGGGGATTGGCTTCGCCACCCACACCCTGGCATTGGTGGCTCGTCTCGTGGCCGTTGGTCCAACGGCCCTGGCCAGTTTCAACGAGGCCATGTCCTTCTTTTCCTGGACCCTCGTCTTGGTCTTGTTGGTCGTTGAATTCCGGCACCGCATTCACGTTCTGGGTTCCTTTATCCTTCCCCTTGCCCTTATCTCCTTGCTTTCAGCAGCAGCCCTGCCCAAAAAAATCCCCACCCTGGAACCGGTCGTGAGCACGGTGGGACTTCATGTCACCCTCAGCATGTTAGGTACCGTCGGGTTTGCCGTGGCCTTCGTGGCCGGACTCATGTACTTGATTCAGGACAGGCTCTTGAAATCCAAGCGCTTCAACGTCGTGTACAGCAAACTCCCCGCACTGGATTTCCTTGACCATCTCAATCAGCAATCCATTGTCCTGGGTTTTCCATTGCTCACACTGGGCATCATCACCGGAGCGATCTCCGCCGAGTATGCTCAAGGATCGATCTTGAGTTGGAACCCAGAACAAACCTGGGCACTCGTCACCTGGATGTTTTACTTCGTCGTCCTCCTGGGACGCCTGACCATCGGCTGGCGAGCTAAACGGGCCGCATACCTAACGATCATTGGTTTTGCCGGGGTCATTCTCACATTTATAGGCGTCGTCCTCAAAGGCCAGGGACCAGTCACGTGACATGAACCTTCTTGTTGTCGGCCTGAGCCACAAAACAGCGCCGGTTGAAATCCGTGAGCTGCTTGCTATTCCCCAGAGTCGAATGGCAGAGGCCTTGAGTCGACTCTGCGCCTACCCAGGCATTCAGGAAGGGGTTCTCTTGTCCACCTGCAACCGAGTGGAAGTCTACGCGGCGGTAGAAGACGTGGAGACAGGCTTTGCCCGAATCCAAGAATTCTTGGCTGACACCCACCTTTCGCTCTCGTCCGAACAGCTCATGCCCCACCTCTATTGGCACGCGGATGACCGGGCCATTCTCCACCTATTCCGTGTCGCCGCCAGCCTTGACTCGATGATTGTCGGTGAGTCGCAGATTCTGGGTCAGCTGAAGGATGCGTTTGAACTCTCGCTTCACCACAAAGCCAGTGGGATCGTCCTGAACAAAGTTGTCAAAAAGGCAATTTCGGTCGCCAAGCGCGTGAGAACAGAAACCAAGATCGCCGAAATGGCGGTCTCGGTGAGCTATGCGGCAGTGGAATTGGCAAAGAAGATCAACTCCAACCTTGCTGAGCAGACGGTCCTGTTAGTAGGCGCCGGGGAAATGGCGAAGCTGGCGGCCCGCCGACTCGTCAGCCATGGCGTCCGGCAAATAAAAATTACGACGAGAGACCCTCTCCATGCTCGAACCCTGGCACAGCAGTTCCAGGGATTCCCGGTGCCCTTCGACGATTTCCGGCAGGAGATGGCCAGCGCGGATATCGTGTTGTGCTCTACGGGTGCATCACACTATTTGATCAGGCCAGAAGATGTCCAGTGGGCCGTCCGCCAGCGGATGAATCGACCGATTCTCTTGATTGATATCTCCGTGCCGAGAAATATCGATCCCGAGGTGAGGCATGTTCATGACGCGTTTCTCTTCGACATCGACGACCTGGAAATGCGCGTGGAGGAAAACCGTGAAGGACGCCGTCGCGAAGCCCTGAAAGCTGAACGCCTCGTGGAGGAAGAGGTCGGCGTCATTCTCCAGTGGCTCAAATCCCTTGAAGCCACTCCGACGATCGTGGCGCTCCGCCGCAGGGCGGAGGAGATCAAGAGGAGTGAATTAGAGAAGACCCTCGGACGCCTAGGAACTCTCTCCTTGCAAGACCAACAAATGATTGAGGGAATGGCCTCGGGCATTGTAAATAAACTCCTGCACGGAATCCTGACGACGCTTAAGACCGAGGCCGATTCTTCTGCCGGGACATTATTCATTGAGGCAGCCAGGCGTTTCTATGACCTGGAAGACCAACGGACATCTTCTCCCTCCTCTAAGGCCCCAGGAAACCCCGAGGTCGTGGAGCAAGACCCTGGCCATTCACCTGTCACGGTACCTGAACGAAGAGCGCAGAAGCCGAAAGTGCCGCAGAAGCAACAGGCAGAGGACGAGGACGCGTAAAGACACCGGGCCGAGGGGGAACCAGGATTGATCATGGGCCAAAGCCCGAAGCGCTGTCCCTGCCCCACGTGCTGACTCCGATACATGGGGCATGGCCCTCTCCCTGATGGTTCTAACTGCGGGTACGACTGCCGCGAGAAAGAAAGAAGGGTTTCGGTGGGACGTTGTTGTCTACCTGATGGCCATGGTCGCCTTGGTCAGTTTCCTCCTCGTCGCTTCGGACTATCGGGAAAATCTGGTGGCGGAGGCCACGATCAAGAGAGATTCCCCCTTGCGGCTCCGGGAACGGCTAGAAACAGTATTCGGGTCAGGGACGTCAAGAGACAGAACTGTCAAGAGCCCATCCCATGAGCCGCGTAGGCTGGGGAACCCGGTGATGGGTAGCGGGACCGCACGCCCAAGCCTGGTCATCGGGACCAGGGGAAGCCGACTCGCGATATGGCAGGCTGAGTGGGTTCGATCACGCCTGAAGGAATTCGCTACCGGCGTCGAGGTCACCATCCGGCGAATTAAGACCTCCGGAGATAAGATCTTGGATGTGCCTCTGGCAAAGATCGGTGGAAAGGGGCTCTTCGTCAAAGAGATTGAGGAGGCTCTCTTGTCGAAACAAATCGACCTCGCGGTCCACAGCATGAAAGATGTTCCCACGGCCCTTCCCCAAGGGCTCGCGATTCTCTGTGTTCCTCGCCGTGAGGACCCGCGCGATGTTCTTGTGAGTAAAAACGGCCAGACGCTTGACCAGCTTCCGAAAGGGTCGCAGATTGGAACGAGTAGCCTACGTCGACAAGCCCAGCTACTCCACTACCGTTCCGACCTCCGCATCAGCATGTTGAGGGGAAACTTGGATACCCGACTGCGGAAAGTGCGTGAGGGCAGCTTTGATGCGACGGTGCTCGCGGCAGCCGGGCTACAACGCATGGGGTGGATTCACCAGGCCACGGAGTATTTATCCCCAGAAGTCAGTCTTCCCGCTATTGGGCAAGGGGCCATCGGTATTGAGGGACGCGTCAGTGATACGTTCGTTCAAGACCTGGTCAAGAAATTTGATGACCATCAGACTCACCTAACCGTGGATGCGGAACGAGCCTTTCTGGATCGACTCGAAGGCGGCTGTCAGGTACCCATCGCTGCCCATGCCAGTCTGAAGGGCGACACGCTCGCATTCACTGGATTGATTGCCAGCGTTGATGGAACAAGACTCCTTCGCGACACGATGGAGGGACCAGCGTCCCAGGCAAAGAACCTGGGCGTGCAGGTGGCGGAGCGTCTGCTTGCGCGTGGTGGCGATGAAATCCTAGCTCAGATTTACAAGGCGACGTGATACATTCCAACCGACAGCGTGGCAAGGTGTATTTGGTCGGAGCAGGACCCGGCGACCCAAAACTCCTGACCCTTCGTGGCAGGGAATGCTTAGCAGAGGCCGATGTGGTCCTCTATGACTTTCTAGCTAATCCGGTCTTACTCGATTATGCTAGCCCAGCGGCGGAGCGAATCTATGTCGGTCGCAGAGGACGGGGAGCGTACCAAGACCAAGAAAAGGTGAACGGGTTGATGATCGAGAAGGCCCGAGATGGAAAGGTGGTGGTTCGGCTCAAGGGTGGCGACCCCTTTGTGTTCGGTCGAGGCGGGGAAGAAGCTGAAGCCGTTTCCGACGCAGGCATTCCCTTCGAGGTGGTGCCTGGGGTGACCTCTGCCGTCGCGGTACCGGCTTACGCAGGGATCCCGGTGACACATCGAACCCTCGCCTCCACGGTGTCCTTTGTGACCGGGCACGAAGATCCACGCAAGGAAGAAGCGACTCTGGACTGGCCTCGGCTGGCCACCGCGGACGGGACCCTCGTGTTTCTCATGGGGATGAAACAGTTACCAGCGATTGTAGACCATCTCCTGACAAACGGAAAATCTCCTGTGACCCCCGTCGCGCTCATTCGCTGGGGAACAAAGTCTGAACAGCGGACGATCATCGGAACCCTCGAGGACATCGTGCCAAAAGCCGACGCCGCCCATATGGAACCTCCTACCTTGATTGTCATTGGCGAAGTTGTTCGTCTTCGCAGCCGTCTGAATTGGTTTGAAACTCGTCCCCTCTTCGGAAAACGAATCCTCGTTACCCGGACGAAGGAACAGGCTTTTGAACTCTCCGACCTCCTGTCCAACCTCGGTGCGGATCCGGTTGAATGCCCCACGATCCAGATTCAGCCTCCGGACAGTTGGGCGGAACTGGATCAAGCCATTACCGACCTCAAGAACTTCCAGTGGTTGGTGTTCACAAGCGTGAATGCCATTAGGCCGTTCATGGAGCGTCTTGCGCATCAGGGATTGGACAGTCGCGCGCTGGCCGGCCTACGTCTCTGTTGCATAGGACCGCGGACCGCTCGGGAACTTGCTCGATATGGGCTTCAGTGTGACCTGTTGCCAAAGCACTACCAGGCGGAAGGGGTCATCGACGCCATGAAGGCTGCCGGGGTCGCAGGCCAACATGTTCTCCTGCCACGGGCCTCAGTGGCCAGGGAGATCCTCCCTCAACAACTGGAGGCGTTGGGTGCCACGGTTTTGGTCGTCACCGCCTATCGAACGGTATCTCCGGCCGCAGACCGGCATCGAGTGAAGGATCTGCTTCGGCAGGGATGGCTTAGCGCGATTACCTTCACCAGTTCATCGACCGTGAGAAACTTCTGCGAGCTGTTTGACAGCGCCGAAGAGCTGAAGACACTGGCAGAATCTGCGGTCATAGCCTGTATCGGTCCAATTACAGCCGACACGGCTCGCGAGGCAGGGCTAAGCGTCGCCATCATGGCGAGGGAGAATACGATCCCGGCGTTAGTCGAATCGATTACTCAGTATTTTTGCCCAACCAGGGTGGGGTCTTCAGGAGCAGGGCGATAAGACAGCCTCACCCAGAAAACAGTCGGTGCCAAGGGCGTGAGGGAACAGACGGCACCGGCACAACAGTCCGAAGTATGAACTTCACGACCCAAGGAGGGGCACGTTATGGTTCCGGTCAAGTCTTTCATGGTTCCAAAGGAGAAATTTGTCAGCGTGGATCGCGACACGGACTCCCGCACGGCTGCGGCGCTCATGCGAGATCGCAACATTGGCAGCCTCTTCGTCACGCGCGAGGGTGATGTTGTGGGAATCATCACCGATACTGACATGGTGCGACGTTTGGTCGCCGTCGGTGTTGACCCGGCAAAAACTCCCGTTGAGCAAATCATGTCCGCGCCAATTTTGACGATCGATGAAAACAAGACACTGCTCGACGCCAACGACCTGATGGCACGTGAACATTTGCGACATCTCGGTGTGACTCGCGACAACAAGCTGGTCGGAATGATTTCGGTACGGGATCTGGTCGTGTTCCTTACGAATCTCCCGAGAAAATAGGGGACGGCGGTGAGTTTTCCTCAGCATCGTCTACGAAGGCTACGCCAGTGCGAACCTCTTCGTCGAATGGTCCGAGAGACGAGGCTGACGCCCGCAAATTTGATTTATCCCTTCTTTGTGTTGGGTGGGCGGGATCGTCGAGAAGAAATCGCTTCGATGCCTGGACAGTTCCGACTCTCCCTCGATCTCCTCGCGAAGGAAGCTGCGGAGGTCAAAGACCTAGGGATTCCGGCCGTCATACTATTTGGAATCCCCGACCGCAAGGATGAACGTGGCTCCTCCGCCTACGACCCACAGGGAATTGTGCAGCAGGCCATTCGTACCCTCAAGGACCACGTACCGGACCTTCTCGTCATCACAGACGTTTGCATTGATGAATACACCTCTCACGGACACTGCGGGATCGTAAAAGATGGCCGAATTCTCAATGACGAGACACTGGAGTGCCTCCGCTCCATGGCCCTGACTCATGCCGAGGCTGGTGCCGATATGGTCGCGCCATCCGACATGATGGATGGAAGGGTGGCTGCCATCCGCGACGAACTCGACAAATCAGGATTTCCGGATCTCCCGATCATGGCCTATTCTGCGAAGTTTGCCTCCTGCTTCTATGCGCCATTTCGGGACGCCGCTGACTCGGCCCCCAGTTTCGGTGACCGCCAGTCTTATCAAATGGACCCTGCCAACAGTCGTGAGGCTCAGCGAGAAATCGACCTCGACATCGAGGAAGGGGCTGACATCGTCATGGTCAAACCCGCGCTACCATGCTTGGATATTATCGCGCGTGCCCGAACCAGGGTCGCCCTTCCGCTCGCCGCCTATCAAGTGAGCGGGGAGTACAGCATGATCAAAGCCGCTGGTCAACAGGGCTGGGTGGACGAGGGGCGGGCCATGATGGAATCCCTTCTATCAATCAGGCGAGCCGGCGCGGACCTGATTGTTACCTACTTCGCCAAAGAAGCAGCAAAAACCCTCGCCGATCCATTCGTATGAAGATCACCCGAGGCCTGTCGCAGCATCAGCGGACATCCTATCCCGTTTTGACGATCGGGAATTTTGACGGACAACACCTTGGGCACCTCGCCCTCCTTCGTGCCGTGTTTGAGACCGCCACCGCTAAGGGGGGAACACCCATAGTCCTCACCCTGGACCCTCATCCTGTGAGAGTCCTCGCTCCAGAAGTTGAGCTGCGTTTGCTGACAACTTTTGAGGAGAAACTCGCCCGGTGTGAAGAAGCCGGAATTCAAGAAATATTGCTTCTTGAGTTCAATGCCGAGCTTGCGCGGCTCTCAGCAGAGGAATTCGTGTTCAGGATTCTCCGCGACGGCATCGGGGTTCGCGACCTGTTTGTGGGTGAACATTTTGCCTTCGGGAACGGTCGGTCCGGAAGAATCGCCGACCTTCTCCGACTGGGGCCAGAGGCTGGGTTTCAGGTCCATCCGATGCCCCCGGTTACGATAGACGGCCAAGTAGTGAGTTCGACACGTATCCGACAACTTGTACAGGCGGGAGATGTCCGTCTGGCAAACCGATGTTTGGGGCGCACCTATGCCTTGAACGGTACTGTGATCGCAGGACAACAAAGGGGAAAGGCGCTGGGCTGGCCGACTGCTAACCTCCGCCCGCCGACTGATCGGGTGATCCCCGCCGACGGCGTGTACGCCACCACTACGATTTGGCAAGGCTGCGCCTTTGAATCTGTTTCCTATATCGGCACTCGGCCGACGTTTGGTCAGGGGGAACGCTTGATAGAGGTTTTTCTGTTGGACGAACAGGTACATCTCTATGGGGAAAACATCCAGGTGCAATTTGTCGAACGGGTCCGAGGAGACATGACGTTCGATTCCGCGGAAGCACTGGCCTCCCGCATAGATCTTGATGTCTCCTTAGCGAGGGCAACGCTGAAAGCTGCTTCCCAGGAAGGAGTGTCGAAACCCTAACCAAGGAGCCCCATGAACTCCGAGATTCTTAACCCGACGAGCCTTCATCGGACATCCCGACGGTTTGCAGAGATCGTCAAGCGCAAGCGGTGGCTTAATGACGGAGATCGCATTCTGGTTGCGGTGTCAGGAGGGCCTGACTCTGTCGCGCTTCTTTTCCTTATGATGGAGATTGCACCAACGTGGCATCTCGACATTCTGGCCTTCCACCTCAATCATGGCCTCCGCGGAGAGGAATCGGAAGGGGACGCTCAATTTGTGCGACATTTGTGTCGCCAGCTGGGCCTCACGCTCAAAGAGGAGCGTGCTCCTTTGGCCAAGGCCCACGGACTTGAAGGAAAGGGATCGATCCAAGAAAAGGCGCGAGACGTGAGATATGCGGCGATGAGGAGAGTCGCCGAAAACGTAGGTGCCAGGAAAATCGCGCTGGGGCATACAGCAGACGACCAGGCAGAGACAGTCCTGATGTGGATGCTTCGGGGGGCAGGGGCAGCGGGGCTCGCCGGTATTCCCCCTACCCGGAGCGGACTCTTCATTCGGCCGATTTTGGATTTTCGTCGAAGCGAAATCCTGTCTTACCTCAGGGGCAAAGGGCTGTCTTTTCGAAGTGATTCCAGCAACAGCAACATCCGTTATTTCCGCAACCAGATCAGGCATGAACTTCTTCCCACGCTGCAGCGTTTAAATCCCGGTATCGTAAGAGTTCTCGGGCGTCAGGCTGACATCCTAAGGGAAGAAGAGCTGTGGTTCGAGGAATGGACCGCGGAAACGATTTCACGGCTGGGACAATTTCAAGGGAACGGTGACATCGTCCTTGAGCGCGACGATGTTCTGGCTCTCCCTCTCCCGCTCCAGCGACGAGTCGTACGTCGACTGGTCTGCCGTCTAACCGGGACCCACAAGGCGCCGAGCTTCACGACGGTGTCTGACGTGCTCGACAGGGTTGTTCGGGGACCGTCGGGTTCGACACTTGTGGTCCAAGGAATCCGGGTCGAGCGCGTGTATCACACACTCAGATGGTCTCGAGAGAGTCATCACCTGGCTGATTCGATGGTCTTCGGTGGCGGCTCAGCTCGGGTCCCGGCAGAAGGCCTTGAGGTTTCCATTCCTTCGATTGTCTCGTGGCCATTCACGGACCAAGCTATTCGGGTGCGAGTCTTCCACAGTCAAGCCGGTCAACCGCCCGGCAGTTTGAGAACCTCTCCTCATCGAGCTTGGTTCGATGCCGACCGATTCACGACCCCCCTTCGGCTTCGGACCTGGGTGCCAGGAGACAGCTTCCAACCACTTGGCATGCAGGGGCATCGCAAAAAACTCCAAGATTTTTATTCGGACTTGAAAGTGCCGCGGTCTTCCCGACGCCGTATTCCCTTGCTTGTCGCGCCCGAAGGCATTCTGTGGGTTGTCGGATTCCGATCGGATTGGCGGTTCTCCGCGACAGCCTCAACGAGAAATTTTCTTGAAGTCGAAATCAGGTGCCCACAATCAAGAAAAGAAAGGGTCGGCTAATGCAGCGCATCTTTGGAAGACCCATCGTGACCCAGGAAGAGATGCGCACGCGTGTCAGGGAGCTTGGCCGGCAGATTGCTGCGGATTACACTGACAAAGAACTCATCCTGGTTGGCATTCTCAAAGGTGCCTACGCCTTTTATGCAGATCTGGCACGTGCCATCCGAATTCCCATGCGGGTGGATTTCCTGATAGTGACCAGCTATGGATCCCGAGCCAAAACCTCGGGCAAGGTAAAAATGGTGACAGACCTCACCGAGGACATTGCAGGCAAGGACGTCCTCCTGGTGGAAGATATTGTGGACTCCGGCCTTACCGCTCAATACTTAATGAGGACCCTCTCCAAGCGCAAGCCCAAGTCTATCAAGGTGTGTACTCTGCTGAGTAAACCAAAGCGCCGAAAAGTCAAGGTGACCATCGATTATGTCGGATTTACAATTCCCGACCATTACGTCGTGGGCTATGGGCTCGATTATCAGCAGAAATACCGGAATCTCCCGTACTTGGCTGTCCTCGATGACGTAGCCGAGAACCAAGAGTAACGGCATCTGCTTCCTGTTGTCAGTAGCAGGGATTCTGTGTTACGATCCGGAGGCGCTGTGTGTAACCCGGCGTATGTGAACGTCCGAGGAGGAATTGCATGAATTCTCGTGTCAAGAACCTCTTATTCTGGGTCGTGGTGGGATTGTTTATGATCCTGCTGTTCAACCTGTTTAGCATCCCCACCCATGCCCCGGAGGAAGAGGTTATCTTTAGCGACTTTATGGCCCAGCTGGACAGGGGCGAAGTCACGAAGGTCACTATCAAAGCTAACCACATCGGGGCAATCCTCAAAGATGGCACCAGGATCAAAACCTACGCTGCCGAGTACCCTGATCTCGTCAAAACACTGCGGGAGCGCAACGTTCAGATCGAAGCCAAACCAGCTGACGACAGTCCCTGGTACATCACCTTCTTAGTGACGTGGGGGCCGTTTATTCTGTTCTTGGGGCTGTGGTTTTTCCTGATGCGTCAGATGCAAATTGGTGGGAACAAAGCCCTCTCCTTCGGGAAAAGCCGCGCAAGAATGTTGACCGAAGATCGGAAAAAAGTGACCTTCTCCGATGTGGCCGGAGTGGATGAGGCGAAGGAAGAAGTTGTCGAAATCATTGACTTCCTAAAGGATCCTCGGAAATTTCAAAAACTCGGAGGCCGAATTCCTAAAGGGGTACTGATCGTCGGCCCCCCGGGTACGGGAAAAACGCTCCTGGCCAAGGCTATTGCGGGAGAGGCTGGGGTGCCTTTCTTCAGCATCAGCGGGTCTGATTTCGTTGAAATGTTTGTTGGCGTGGGGGCATCACGGGTTCGAGATCTATTCGAGCAGGGTAAAAAGCACGCCCCCTGCATCATTTTTATCGATGAAATCGACGCTGTTGGTCGCTTACGTGGTGCCGGGCTTGGCGGGGGCCATGACGAACGGGAACAGACTCTCAACCAACTCCTTGTTGAAATGGACGGGTTTGACACCACCGAAGGCGTCATTCTCATCGCGGCCACCAACCGTCCTGACGTGCTGGATCCCGCGCTCCTGAGGCCCGGCCGCTTCGACCGACAGATCGTCGTGAACCGACCCGACGTGCGCGGACGCACGGAAATTCTCAAAGTTCATACAAAGAAGGTTCCCGTCTGCGGCGATGTTGAACTTGAAAAAATCGCGCGCGGGACACCAGGCTTCTCGGGTGCTGACCTGGAGAACCTTGTCAACGAAGCCGCTCTCTTGGCTGCGCGTCTCAACAAAAAAGAGGTTGAGGTGAACGACTTTGAGACGGCCAAGGACAAAGTCCTCATGGGCACTGAACGCAAGAGCATGGTTCTGACGGAGGAGGAGAAACGAGTGACGGCCTATCACGAGGCCGGCCACGCGTTGATGGCCAAATTGCTTCCGGGGACCGATCCTGTCCACAAGGTGACAATTATTCCTCGTGGCCGGGCCCTTGGCATTACGATGCAACTTCCCACCGACGATCGGCATAACTTCACTAAAGAATTCTTGTACAATACGCTCGCCATTCTCATGGGTGGGAGAGTTGCGGAAGAGCTTGTCCTTAAGAACATAACGACTGGGGCAGGCAATGACATCGAGCGGGCCACAGACCTTGCTCGAAAAATGGTCTGCGAATGGGGAATGAGCGAAAAGCTAGGTCCTCTCACCTTCGGGAAAAAGGACGAAGAAATCTTTCTCGGGCGTGAAATTGCCACACGTCGGGACTTTAGTGAGCAGGTTGCGCTCGAGATCGACAGCGAAGTCAAACGTCTGATCACCGAGAATTACGAACGCACAAAACGAATGCTCACGGAGCACATGGGAACCCTGAAGCAACTTGCCGAAGCCCTCTTGGAAAAGGAAGTGCTCGATTCTCCCGAGATCGACCAGATTGTTCAACAGGGATCCCTCGCCCAGCCTATTTAGCTGGTTGGAACCTCAGGAGCAGATCAGCTACCTCTACACACTCTGAAATGAACCGTGGTACACCCCAGGCGGAGTATTTCCGGCTGGCTTTCTTCTCCCCATCAATGCTGTTCTCACACAGAGTCCACCCCATCATTACCCACACCCCCATTATGTTCGGGAGGAGGGTTGTCGGCCTCCTCTATGATTCAATCTGACTTCCACCCAGAACCTGGTCATTTCAAAGCCAGAGAGCAATTACTCCCGCTCCCTTCACGGGCTTTGATAATGGGAATCCTCAATGTGACGCCAGACTCATTTTGGGATGGTGGACGGTACCTGGATCCGGAGGCTGCCGTCGATCATGTCCTAACCATGGTCGGGGAAGGCGCCGACCTGATCGACATCGGCGCCGAATCCTCCAGGCCCGGATCGGATTCCATCAGTCCGGAGGAAGAGATCCGACGACTCATGCCCGTGATCAAGGCGATCAGCAAGAAGGTGCAGGTGCCCATCTCGGTCGATACCACGAAAGCCCAGGTCGCTCAGCACGCTCTGGACGCAGGCGCGTCCATTGTCAACGACATCAGTGCACTCCGGTTCGACCCATTGATGGGCTCCGTGATCGCATCCTATGGCGCAGGGGTAGTCCTTATGCACATGAAGGGAGTACCCAAGAGCATGCAGCAGGCACCAGAATACCAAGACGTGGTCACAGAGGTCGGGAAATTCCTTTCAGACCGTGCAAGGGTCGCTCAGGAAGCGGGTATTCATAGCAATCAAATCTTACTTGACCCCGGAATCGGATTCGGGAAAACTTGGAGGCATAACCTCCTGCTCCTCTCCCGATTAGAAGCGCTGTCGAATCTAGGATTCCCGCTTGTCGTCGGGGTGTCCAGAAAGGCCTTTATTGGTCAGGTCTTGAACAAGAGCGTGGACCAGCGGGTATTCGGCACCGCCGCCGCAGTGGCTGTGGCGATCCAAAAGGGAGCCAGGGTGATTCGCGTCCACGACGTGGGTGCCATGCGCGATGTGGTTCAAATGATCGAGGCCGTTGAGCAGGCCATTCGAGCCCCGCAGTCAGGCCTCCGTTGAAAACTAGTCAGCGTGTAGAAAGGAAGCCCTATGCGTAAGCTGTTCGGCACAGATGGCGTTCGAGGCACAGCTAATCTGGAGCCTATGACGAGTGAGACCGCTATGAAGTTGGGGCGCGCGGCCGCCTTTCTGTTCATAAAGCGATCAGGCCGACATCAAATCGTGATCGGAAAAGACACCAGGCTTTCGGGGTACATGCTGGAATCCGCCTTGACCTCCGGAATTTGCTCCATGGGGGTGGACGTGCTCCTTGTTGGCCCCATGCCAACACCTGCCATTGCGTTTCTGACACGAAGCCTACGCGCTGATGCCGGCGTGATGATCTCAGCCTCCCATAACCCCTATCAGGACAACGGCATCAAGTTTTTCTCGAATAACGGTCTGAAACTCCCAGATGAATTTGAAGCTCGAATGGAGACACTCATTGTCTCTGATGAAATTTCCCACCTTCGTCCAACCGCGGATGCGATTGGGAAGGCCCATCGTATCGACGACGCCGAAGGACGATACATTGAATACGTGAAGCGATCCCTCCCTAAAGACACCGACTTTCAAGGAATCAAGGTCGTGGTGGATTGTGCCAATGGAGCCGCTTACAAGGTGTCCCCCACGGTGCTGCGGGAACTCGGAGCCATGGTGGAGGTGATCAGTAATCTACCGAATGGCTCGAACATCAACGCAAACTGCGGGGCGGTGCACCCAACCAATCTTCAAGAAGCGGTCCGCGCACATGGTGCTCACTTAGGAATCGCACACGATGGGGATGCGGACCGCGCAGTGTTCGTGTCCGAGACGGGCAGCATCGTTGACGGAGATCATATCATGGCCGCCCTTGCCCTCGATTTCAAGGCGCGGGGGCTTTTGGCGAAAAATACCCTCGTGGGAACGGTGATGAGTAACTTTGGCCTTGAGCTCGCCTTACAGAGGGCCGGGATAGCACTGGTGCGAACCCAGGTTGGGGATCGGTATCTGTTGGAGCGCATGATTGCCGACTCATATAATTTCGGCGGCGAACAGTCCGGACACTTCATTTTCCTCGATCACAACACTACCGGCGATGGCTTGATCAGCGCCCTCCAAGTCCTGTCCCTCATGCAACGCACCGGACGGCCATTATCCGAATTAGCTCGATGCATGACCGCAGTCCCCCAGATACTCCTGAACGTTCCGGTCAAGGAAAAGCGTGATCTAGCGAGTCTCCCGGCCATTCAGCAGGCGATTCGGGCTGGTGAGTCAAGACTAAACGGGACGGGCCGTGTCCTTGTTCGCTATTCCGGAACTGAACCCTTAGTGCGGGTCATGGTGGAGGGACAGGAGGATTCCTTAATCCGATCTGTCGCCGATGACCTCGCGGGCTCCATCCGCGCCAGCCTGGCGTGAACAACCTTGTTTCTTGCCTCAGCCATTGCCTTCATCGCCGGCTTGGCATGTGGGTCCTTCCTGTCTGTTCTTCCCCTCACCATTTTTCTCTTATTGGCCCTCACGGGAATCGTCCTTGTGGTCATGGAAGCCCGCGGCACTGTGACCCTGAACCAGGGGCTTGTCCTGTATGGAGCTCTCCTGATCGGAGTTCTCTGGTGGACCGTGAGCCTGGGTGGTACCAACGAGTCACGACTCCTTGAGCTGGCCGGCCGGGAGCCTGTCTCGATGGTGGCCACCGTCGTGGAACCGGTTCAACAGGGTCCCCATCGTTCTGTCATGGTCGTGTCTGTCACACGAGTGGGGGAAGGTGCCCTGGCCAAGGCTGTGGAAAGCCGGGTTCGTGTTACCTGGCGACACCCGGACCGCGCCTTCGGGGTGGGAGATCGCGTAGGAGTGACGGCACGACTTCGTCCCCCGCGAGGGGTCCTGAATCCAGGCGGCTTCGATTACGAAGCCTATCTCAAGCGACGGTATATCCAGGCAGTCGCATCCGTTTCGGGGCCAGGAGCGATCACCCTTGTACGCTCTGGCCTGATGCAACTGCGAACCGCCCCCTGGCGTCTCATCGACAAGTGGCGAGGGCGCATCCATAGCGCAGCGGTGGCCACACTCGAGGGTGAAGCGCTGGGAACCTACCTGGGGATCATCATCGGCGAGCGTGGTTATTTCAAGCCAACCCTCCGCGATTCGTTTATGACAACAGGCACTGTGCACATTCTCTCCATCTCAGGGTCACATCTTGGCTTGATCGCCTTTCTTTCGTTTTTCCTGGTCAAGCACGGCTGTCTTCGGTTACCGGCCGGATGGTTACTCTCGCTCTCTCGATGGATCACACCGAGTCGTTTGGCGGCAGTCCTGACTATTTTTCCCGTGACCTTTTACGCCCTCCTGGCAGGAGGCGAGGTGGCGACCATACGGGCGCTGGTCATGATTCTGGTATTTCTCCTCGCGGCCTGGCTCGGACGCGAAAAGCATCTCCTTCACGCCCTGGCGGCAGCCGCCCTCCTCATTCTCATCTATGACCCACAAGCCCTCTGGGACATTTCCTTCCAGCTGTCATTCGTCTCGGTGCTGGCCATTGCGCTACTTATTCGCTGGCAAGCAGTCCGGGAGCCGAGTGACAACGACATCGCGACCACGCCTCGCGAGAACGCGCAAAGATGGTTGTGGACATATGCTCGCTTAACTGGAGGCGTCACTCTGGCAACCATTCCACTCGTCGCATACTATTTCAACCAGATCGCTTGGTTGGGCCTCCTTGCAAATCTTATTGTGGTACCGCTTGCCGGCTTTGTTTTGGTCCCGGTCGGGCTATTCTCCGCCTTTGGCCTTCTTGTCTTCGGCGGTGAATCATTGCCCCTCGGCCCACTCAACCAGACTCTCCATGATGTCATGATCGTTGCCGTTGACCTCCTCGCGAGAGTGCCAGCTGCCGAATGGCATGTGGCGTCACCAGCGATTCCTGTCATCGTAGTATTCTATCTTCTCCTAGTCCTCGCGTTTCGACCTCGGGGAAGGACAGCGCTGCGTTGGGCAGCGGCGTTGGGCAGCGGGGTACTTCTGCTCTGGTGGGGGTGGTCTCCACAGGGGGTGCCTGATGGCAAGACTCTTCGCGTGACCTTCCTGGATGTGGGCCAAGGAGATGCGTGTGTCATTGAACTCCCAGATGGCCAGACAGCGCTGATTGACGCCGGAGCTGCGTATGAGACGCTGGATATGGGCCGAGCGGTTGTCGCGCCATTTCTTTGGGACCGCGGCATTCGACGATTAAATCTCGTGGTTGGCACGCACCCCCAACTTGATCACATCGGCGGTCTAGCGTGGATCGTCAGGAGCTTTGATGTGGATGAGTATTGGCACAACGGGATTGCGAGGAAGGAACCGTTCTACCAACACCTTCGCCATTGGATACAGAAAAAAGGGATTCGAGAACGTCGGACCGTGGCGCGCGCGGTGATGTTGTCATCGAAGTCCTGCCGCCTCGTCGCCCTCAACCCCCCGGAGCCTGATCCGGCTCAGATCGCCCAACTGAATCTTTCGAAGGGGAGTGTGCTCAACAACCTCTCCGTGGTCGCACAGTTGGAATGTGGGCCGCACTCCTTTCTCTTTGCTGCAGATCTTGAATCGGAAGCTATGACAGGTCTTAGCCGAAATGAATTACCACTGGGGGCGAAGGTGATCAAGGTCCCCCACCACGGAGCGCATAGTTCCTTGAACCGAAGCTGGATTAGGCGCGTGGGGGCAGACATCGCAGTGATTTCCGTTGGGCACCGAAACCGGTATCGGCACCCGGCTCCGTCAGTTATCGAGGCATATAGAGCCCAAGGCGCCACGGTCTGGCGAACCGACCGTGACGGGGCGGTCTGGATCCTAGCGGACGTGTCCTCCCCGACCATCCAGATCCATTCGACCCGAGACACCCTGCCAACGGCTATGGCTATGAAGGACTTTGACTGGCGTGCTGAATTCAGAAACCTCCGCCTTATCTGGAATCGTTGGGTCACCCTCTGACCCTTTTCCATCGGATACCCATCTGGAAATTTCCGACAGAGTGCTTCCCTTTCCTCGCTCCCTACTCTCGGTGAGCCTCGTCTTCATACGTACATCGAGAGCGCGACCGTCTCGAATGGTCCCAGTCATTATTTGAACAAAAGGAAAATTTTCGTCCCTTTTTAACATGCCGCCACATCTCTGAAAAACTAGAAACACTATATACTTCAATGTGATACGAGATACGCTTCTTAGGATATAGCATGGCATAGCACATGCATTCCTTTGCTAGCACCTGAACCCATTAACCACTGCTGTGGGTTGTCACAATGTCAAGATTAGTACGTATTGTTATCCAATTGCCCCAGGATCTTAAGACGAAACTGGATGAACTCAAGTTGCAAGGCTACACCGCAAGCGGATTCATACGAGCCATGTTGGAACGCGAGTTC
>JBFJQA010000038.1:0-18693 GCA_041616875.1 Nitrospiraceae bacterium
CCTGACGTTTCGGTACTCTCCCAGGCAAGCCGAAGTACGGTCGGCGTGTGTCTCGACCTGGGAGCCAGTTGCTCGGCTAACTGTTTTTGGACTCTTTGAAGATTGCCGGACTGACCAGATTCTTCTCCGGATAGAATGACCTCAGCCAGCGTCGCGCTGATCCACGCACCTGGAATAGGGTGCTGGTCTCGGGCCTCGGGTCGGCCATAATAGGCCAGGGGTTCTGTGGTCATGCCTCGTCGGGCTTCGTATCCACTCAACACCGGCCCGGTGGCCGTCAAAAACGCCACCGCACCCTTGTGACGTGCGACGCGTTCTTTCTCGGCATGGGAAATTCGTATCGGGTACGTCGGAGGCTTCCCCCTCAAGAACAGGACGATGCGGTTTTGGACATCAAGACCTTCATATTCGTCGAACCCGCGGGCGGGATCGGAAATCCCGTAGCCGACGAAGACCACCGAGGCCGTCACGCTCATAGAAGGGGAATCCAACAGAGGAAGATAGTCAGATCCAGGCTGAGCGAGTGTGGGGGGATCGGTCATCAGGAGAAACTGGGGGTTGTTCCCAATATGGCGGGCGGTGACGACCCTGGACGACACCCAGGGGCCGTCAGGGAAGGCTCCCGCCGGGGTCCCGGCAGGAAGCATGTTCTTGAAAGTTTGATCCCCGATGGGTCTGAGGCCTAACACCCGAAATCGCTCGGCAACGAACAGGCCGGACCGCGCATCCTCCAGGGTGCCAGCTTGACGACCGTTATACGCAGGGCTGCTCAGCCGAGCCACATCCGCCATCATCCGGGGACCCGAGAGCTTGCCTAGGGCTTGCACCGGAAGTGGTGGGTGCTCCCCCGCCTCTGTCAGCCCCGCCCCCAGCAACAATCCAAAGAGAGATGCGGTGACATTTCGTAGCGCAGACATGCTCATAATGAACTCGTGTTCTCTTATCTCTGCCCGTTGCGGTTTGCTGGCGAGACAGGGTACCATTCTGCGCAAGAAGAGCCAAGACGGCTTCTGCGAGAGGTTCCTGGATTTCCAGTCTGCCGGTGAGGGTCGTGAATTCTTCAATGCGCAGCAGCACGCGACAGCGCGGGGTCAAACAATATTGCTAGGGTGTTCCTATGGATGAGGGTGGTGGAGTCTACGATTCTCAGTACGAACGCTTCTTCAGGAATCGAGAGCACGCCCAAGGCTATGAGTTTCAGCGTGCTCCGTCAGGGAGTCTGCCAGTTCCAAAGGTCACATTTTCAGAACGACTCCGATGGTGGACCGTTGATCGCTGGAGACGTCGCAAGAAAATCAGAGAAGCGCGGGATCGTCGCCTGCAGGAGATTCTTGATATCAGACAACAGGTCCAGCAGTAATCACGGTGCTCGACGCACCTTGATGTGAGGCAGACAACACGGTCTGTGGCATCGGGCGGGATGCGAACAGCCACCCTTCCGTTCGATCGCCAGATGGAATGACCGCATCATCGCGGTGTGCGGTGTGGTTCTGGTGGCCTGGCTCATGCCCTCGACGTTCGCCTGGGGTGAACTCCCTGCCGGGGTGTCCCGACATGGTGGTGAGGATGAGAGCAAGGCTCGGGAAAAACAGGCGGGCTTGGAGCGACGCGGAGTGTGGCGGTTTGGTGATGATCGCCCGGCTGACGGCAAGGCTGGTGGCATCGGGGGTGCCCTGTTTGGGCTGAAAGATACCAACAATTTCTATGGCGTCACGGTGGATTTCTCAAAGGATGTGTCGTCGGTGATACGCGTGCTTGATGGCACCGTGAGAGTGCTGGGCAGCGCGCCTGTCCAGCGGAAAAACCTTCCCTGGCACCACGTGCGAGTTCACCCCAACACGGTTCTTAGTAAAGAGTTCATCGAAACCTTTTTTGACGGCCAATTGGCTGTGTCTGTTGAAGAGAACGCCTTAGGAGCCGGCTGCGTTGGATTAATGACCGCGGGTGAGGTTCCGCTCGCATGTGATAATGAGGGTGCCATTCGTATGTGTTCTCAGCGTCCCTTCTCGGCGCCGCCGGCCTTTTGACCTCTCCATGCCTCTTACTTCACACCCGGACTCGCATCGCGGCTTTGGGCCGGGGTTCTGTCATGTGTCCGTGCGGGCTGTCATATCAGCCTGGAGGGACAAGCGATGGCCGTCATAGGGCGAGATGATTGGTGCTCCATGGGCATCAGTTGTCCATGGCCGCGTCTGCCTCGTCGCGCTATAAGAGGTCCCGCCCGGTCTGCCCGCGGTGACTCTCTCCGACTCCCTTGATCCAGGATCATCAACTCCTGAGTCTAAAATAACCAAGAGTATTCCGGGACTATTGTAAGATATCCCTTCGGAGGGTCCGGTGAGCCAGGTAAATCGATTCAAGCTTGAAGCCCCCTTTCACCCCTGTGGGGACCAGGGGCAAGCGATTGAAAAACTTGCCGACGGGATCCAGCGAGGGAACAAACATCAGGTGCTGCTGGGGGTGACTGGCTCTGGGAAGACCTTCACGATGGCTAACCTGATAGAACGGGCGCAAAAGGCGACGCTGGTCCTCGTCCACAATAAGACCCTCGCCGGTCAGCTCTACCAGGAGTTTAGGAGCTTTTTCCCGCATAACGCAGTCGAGTACTTCGTCAGTTACTACGATTATTACCAGCCGGAAGCCTATATCCCCCAAACAGACACGTACATCGCCAAGGATGCGTCGATTAATGACGCGATTGATCAGATGCGCCATTCCGCCACCAGAGCTCTGCTGGAGAGGAATGATGTGGTGATCGTGTCTTCCGTGTCCTGCATCTACGGTCTGGGATCCCCAGAGGTCTATCACGGCATGGTGCTCTACCTCGAGGAGGGAATGGAGATTAGCAGAGAAGCCATCCTGTCCAAGTTGGTAGACATCCAGTACGCTCGCAATGACACGGACTTCCATCGAGGGACCTTCCGGGCGCGTGGGGATGTGATAGAAGTGTTCCCAGCTTCCTCAGATGCGATCTCGGTCCGCATTGAACTGTTCGGCGACAATGTGGATGCGATTCATGAGATTGATCCGCTGACGGGTCAATCGTTGCGTCGGCTGCCGAAAGTGCCGATTTACCCCAACACGCACTACCTCATTGCGCCGGATCGCTATGAACGAGCCTTAACCGGGATCGAAGAGGAGCTCGAAGAGCGCATCGCGTCGTTCACTCAACACAACCAACTCGTTGAGGCTCAACGGATTGAACAGCGGACGCGCTTTGATTTGGAAATGATTCGAGCCATGGGGTACTGTCACGGGATTGAAAATTACTCCCGTCATCTGAGCGGGCGCGCTCCAGGGGAGCCCCCTCCGACACTGATGGATTACTTTCCGAAGGACTTCTTGATGATCATCGATGAGTCACACGCGACGGTGCCTCAGGTGCAAGGCATGTATGAAGGGGATCGGTCACGGAAAAAGAGCCTGGTAGAATTTGGCTTCCGGCTTCCTTCCGCCTTTGACAACCGGCCCCTGACCTTTAAAGAATTTGAGGGATGCATGCAGCAGGTCGTCTATGTGTCTGCGACACCGGGGCCCTATGAGTTACGACGTGGGGGAGGTGGCGTGGTTGAGCAGATCATCAGACCGACGGGCCTGATGGATCCCGCAGTTGAGGTGCGACCGGCCCGTGGTCAAGTTGATGATTTACTGAGTCAGGTGCGGGGCGAGGTGGCCCGCGGTCATCGAGTCCTGGTGACCACACTGACCAAGCGGATGGCGGAGGATTTAACCGAGTACTTCCATGATCTCGGCGTGAAAGTCCGCTATTTGCATTCTGACATTAAGACGTTGGAGCGGGCAGAAATTGTCCGTGATCTCCGCCGGGGCGTTTTTGACGTGCTGGTGGGGATCAACTTGCTGCGTGAAGGGCTGGATATTCCCGAGGTGGCGCTCGTGGCCATTCTGGACGCCGATAAAGAGGGGTACTTGCGGTCTCAAACCTCACTGATCCAGACGGCGGGGCGTGCGGCACGCCACATGGAAGGTCGCGTGCTCTTCTACGGTGATACGATCACCAAGTCTATGCGCTTTGCCCTCGATGAAACTGCCAGACGCCGCCGAATGCAGGCGGAATACAATCAGGCACACGGGATCACGCCGGAGAGCGTCAAGAAGGGCATCCCGGAATTGGAATACAAGGTGGCGGAAATGGATTACCTCTCTCTTGAGAGCGTCGCTGAGCCAGCGACCACCTATGGGTCGGGGGAGGATCCCGATCAGCTGATCACGCGCCTCGAGGCCGAGATGAAGGCTGCGGCCAAGGCGTTGGAGTTTGAGCGAGCGGCGGCGCTTCGAGATCGGATTCGCGCCGTGAGACTTCAAGGTGCTTAAGGAAAACTGGTGCTCGGCGAGGGCGCGGGTCAGAATTGCTTGTAGAGGTAAATGCCTAGGAAGATCCCTAAGAAGGTGAGCAAGTTCATTTTTATCGAAAATCCAAAGGTCAGTTTAAAGATAATCAGGTCAACGGTTAGCGGCGGTTGAATGCCCGGCTGAAGCGCAGTTGAAAACACGCTCTGAATGGTGCCATGTGGTGCGATGACTCGGAGGATCTCTCCAAGAATTCCTCCCAGTAAGCCTCCGAGGAGGATGAACAAGAGCAGGATCCACGGTGATCGACGCATCAGCTCAGTCCCCCATGGGAAACGGCGACCCTCCTCAACCTATGACCTAATGAGGAAGACGTGAAAAAATGGGAAATTCTACGCGTGGGGCAGAAATCGCGTGGCACGATAGCGAAAGCCCTTTCATAAGTCAAGAAAAGTTCCACTTCCGTGCCTTGACTTACACCCTCCCCCTTGATTAGACTCATCATTCGTCTTTTTCTTGGTTTTTCGGGCACGTAGGAGCTCTTGGGATGCTTGATTCGCTCAGTGAAAAGTTCGAGAAAATCCTCAAACGCCTCCGAGGCCATGGTGTCCTCTCAGAGGAAAATATTGCCGAGGCGTTGAAGGAAGTTCGCCTTGCTCTCCTGGAGGCCGACGTCAACTTCCGGATAGTAAAGGATTTTATTGAGCGGGTCCGTCAGAAAGCGCTTGGGCAGGAAGTGCTACGCAGCCTCACCCCCGGACATCAGGTGGTGAAGCTCGTCTGGGAAGAGCTGCGGGACTTGATGGGGGAAGAGCACGCGGGAGTGAGCCTGGCATCAGTTCCGCCCACAATTGTGATGATGGTGGGGCTGCAGGGGGCAGGCAAAACGACGACCTGCGGGAAGCTAGCCAAACTCTTCAAACAGCAAGGCCGGCGTGTGTTGTTAGTCGCTGCGGACCCACGGCGTCCAGCGGCAGGGGAGCAGCTGAGCAGTCTCGGAGCCGAATTGGACGTGGCCGTGCATCACGCTGATCAGAGGGCAGGTCTGGGCACCGACGTTGTCGGGATTTGTCGGGATGGCGTAACCCGAGGCTATGACCAGGGGTACGACGTCGTGATCCTCGACACGGGAGGGCGACTGCACGTCGATGAAAATCTCATGGGAGAGTTGGCCGAGGCGAAGCAGGCAGTGAACCCCCACGAAACCCTCCTGGTTGCCGATGCCATGACCGGACAGGATGCTGTGACCATGGCCGATCGGTTCAACCAGGCTGTCGGCCTGACCGGGGTAATTCTGACGAAAGTGGAAGGGGATGCGCGCGGAGGAGCCGTGCTGTCGATCCGTGCCATTTCAGGCAAGCCTATCAAGTACCTGGGTGTCGGGGAAAAGCTGGATGCTCTTGAGCCTTTTCATCCAGAGCGAATGGCCTCCCGAATTCTAGGCATGGGCGATGTCTTGTCCTTGATCGAAAAGGCTCAAGCCAGCTATTCCCGTGAACAAGCCGAAGCCATTCAGAAAAAGTTGACTTCCAACACACTGACGCTGGAGGATTTTCGGGATCAAATTGCTCAGGTGAATCGTATGGGGTCCATGGACCAACTCTTAGGCATGCTTCCGGGCGGGCAACGTCTGAAAGGCATGGCGAATGGGGAGGTGCCGGAGAAGGAGATTGGTCGTGTGGTCGCGATCATAAATTCGATGACCGCTCGGGAACGGCGTGACCATACGATTATCAACGGGAGTCGCAAAAAACGGATCGCGAAAGGAAGCGGGGCCAGCGTCCAAGAGGTAAATCGATTAATTAAGCAATTTCTCACCGCCAGGAAGATGATGAGAGCCCTGACGTCGGGAAGTGGGCGGCGACAGTTGGCTCAGCTCCTCCAGATGAATTAAGCCCGGTAACCATCGGACCAGTCTGTCATGGAATAGTTGCCTGAATTCAACCAAAGGAGAGGAATGTGGCAGTTCATTTAAGACTTACGCGTGGGGGACGGCACAAGAGACCATTCTACAGGGTGGTTGCGGCAGATTCTCGGATGCCGCGGGATGGGCGGTTTCTTGAAGTCGTGGGTACGCATGACCCCCTGAAAGAACCACCCGTGACTAACCTTAAGCACGAGCGTATCTTGGATTGGTTGAGCAAGGGAGCTCAACCGACTGTGACGGTGCGTACGCTTCTACGCCGCTCCGGCGTCCTCAAGCAGTTCGAGGAAAGCAAGAAGTCAAAAGGAAACAGTTAGGCGTCCGGGTGTCGTGCGCCGGTGTACCGTGGGTCTGCCCGTGATTGTTCAGGATGAGCTCATCGCGATAGGAAAAATTGATCGACCGTTCGGCGTGCGGGGTGAAGTACGCGTCCGGTCGCTCAGCGATGTGCCGGGCCGCTTCGAAAACTTGAAGCGCGTCGCGGTCGTGGCTTCTTCCGGCCAGTCCCTGTTCTCGGCTGTGAAGTCGATCCGAGGGAAGAGCCCGGTCTATATTCTTGGGCTCGAGGCCTTCACGACACCAGAGGAAGCCGCTTGCTTCCGAGGAGGGTTCCTCAAGATTCCCAAGGCCGAGGTTCCCCCCTTGCCATCTGGGAACTATTACGAATTTGACCTGGTCGGCATGTCGGTCAGGGAAGAATCCGGAGTGGCTCTCGGGTGCCTGGAGGAAATCCTGGAGTCACCAGCGCATCATGTGTTCGTGATCCGTGGGGAGAGTGGTGAGCGGTTACTTCCGGCGGTGAAGGCGGTGATCCAATCGGTGGACGTGGAGAATCGTGTTATGACGGTTCGCTGGCCGGACACCGCGTGGGAGGCGGCGGATGCGGTGTGACATCATCACGCTGTTCCCGGACATGGTCCGGCCCGTGTTACAGCAGAGTATTCTGAAAAGGGCCCAAGAACGTGGCCTTCTGGAAGTCCGGGTCTGGAACCTGAGAGACTTCACTGTTGATCGACACCGAGTCGCCGATGATACGCCCTATGGCGGAGGGGCGGGCATGGTGCTGAAGGCAGAACCTATTTTCTCCGCGGTGGAGGCGCTCCGTGAGGAATATCGAGAGGTGTTTCCCGGCGAACAGCTCCGGCTTCTCTTGCCCTCCCCGCAGGGCAAACTCTTTACGGAAAGACTTGCCCAAGAGCTACGAGAGGAGCGACGACGCCTCGTGTTCCTTTGCGGTCACTACGAGGGAATTGACGAGCGGGTCATGTTGGCGATCAACGCTGAGGAAGTCTCCATTGGGGACTATGTGCTGACTGGAGGGGAACTGCCGGCCTTGGTAGTTATTGATGCGGTGGCCAGACTCATTCCGGGTGTCCTCGGTGATCCGGAGTCTGTGCTTCAGGATTCCTTTTCCGGTCCATGGTTGGATCATCCGCACTACACACGACCCGCGGAGGTCCGAGGGTGGTCGGTTCCCGAGGTTCTTCTCTCGGGAAACCATGAGGCGATTAGAATGTGGCGGAAAAAGGAAGCCCTGCGTAGCACCTACCGAAAGAGGCCTGATTTGCTGAACGCGCAGGGGTTGAGTGAGGAAGATCAGCGATTAATGGAAGAAATTGTCCAAGAGTGCGAGCCACACTTACCACGTGCTGAACGGGGAGGAGGGTAGAGCCATGAACCGCTTGGATCGGATCCAACGGTCGTTGACCAAGAAAAACGCACCCAAGTTTGATATCGGGGATACCGTCCGGGTCCATGCCAAGGTTGTGGAAGGCGATAAGGAGCGGATCCAGATCTTCGAAGGCGTCGTGATTGGGAGAAGAGGGAGCCAAAATACGGAGACATTCACGGTGAGAAAGGTGTCGTATGGGGTTGGTGTGGAACGTATCTTCCCCGTGCACTCGCCCACTATCTCGCGTGTGGATGTGGTTCGTCATGGGAAGGTCCGCCGCGCCAAGTTGTATTATTTGAGGGAAAAGAAAGGTAAAATGGCCAAGGTAGCCGAGCGGGAAGTCTATCAAGAATCCAAGAGTCAGAAGGGCACTGCAGCTCCGAATTCCGTTGAACCAGAAGAAACATCACAAGCGGCTATCCCGGTTGGAAAGGCCTAATGCCCTGACAGCTCCCCTGGTCGTGGCTCCGTCCTGGATGGATGGTGGATCTAGTGAATGGGGACCTTCTGTTGGAACCTGGTGAGGATTTTGAGGTAGAGGCGCGGCGACGAGGCTATCGTCTGGTTGCCGGTATCGATGAGGCGGGACGCGGCCCCCTTGCCGGTCCTGTGGTGGCGGCGGCGGTCATTCTCCCTCGCCGTTGTCGATTGCCTGGCTTACATGATTCTAAGCAGGTCCCGGCACACGAACGGGAACGTCTCTACGGGGAAATCCTTCAGCACGCGATTGGGGTGGGTATCGGCGAAGCCAGTGCGCAAGAAGTCGATACGGCCAATGTAGTCGAGGCCACCCGGCGGGCGATGTATCGCGCGTTTACCTCTCTTACTCCCAGGCCGGATTGGCTGTTGATCGACGCTCTCACCCTGCCGTCCCTTCCTTTGCCTCAGCGGCACGTGTTTAAAGGGGACTGCCTATCCATTTCGATCGCCGCGGCTTCCATCATCGCAAAGGTAAGCCGAGATCGCCTCATGTTGGGATATCACCAAGCCTTCCCCCGCTATAACTTTTCTGCGCATAAGGGATATGGGACATCCGAGCATCTGGAGCTGTTGAAACGGTATGGTCCCTGCGAGATCCACCGGTTAACTTTTCGGCCCGTATCTGACTGTGTCGCACCGCTCGTTCCCTCGACTTCAGGGCCTCGTCCGAGGCAGGGGCTCCTGTGGGGTCAATCCTAGAGGACCGAGACCCTGCTCTAGATCGGCTTGGCACAGGGTCTCAGTGGCGGTGTCAGTCCGGGGGAGAGTCTGCATGCCAAAGCAAGATAGTCGCCGGGTATTTGGCCAAACCTCCGAAGCCGCAGCCGAGAACTACTTGCGTCGTAAGGGCTATCACATTCTGGGCCGAAATATTCGGTCTCCGAATGGTGAAATCGATCTTGTGGCGGAAACGAACGGCGTGCTGGTGTTTATTGAGGTGAAAGCCAGGCGGTCTTCAGTGTTTGGAGGAGCATCGCTTGCCGTAACGAGCCTCAAGCAGGCCCGGCTTGTGCGTCTTGCCGCACAGTATCTGGCCCACCATCGCCTGGGTGACCGCCCCTGTCGATTCGATGTCGTCCTGTGTCACGGGGGAGGAGCTCAGCAATCATCTATTGAACATATCGAAAACGCCTTTGAGGTGCCTGGCGAGGATCTGCGATGGTGATGAGTGGAGGGAGGATGGCGAGCGAGTATTGGCACCCGGAATCATGATCCAACTATTTCATGTTTCCAAGCATTATCAGCGACGCCGTGCCCTCTCGGACATTAATCTCCATATCGAAAAGGGGGAGTTCGTTCTGCTTATGGGGCCCAGTGGGGCTGGAAAAACCACCCTCTTGCGGCTCTTATTTTGCAGTGAAACGCCCGATGAAGGTCAAATCCTGGTGCAAAACCGGAACATCGCGAGACTGCGGTCTTCCGATGTTCCATATTTTCGGCGCACCATGGGATTCATCTTTCAAGACTTCAGACTCTTGCCGAAGAAGAATGCGTTTGACAATGTCTCCATCCCACTCGTCGTGCAGGGTCTCTCATCTGTTGATATCCGTCGGCGTGTCACGGAGGCCCTACGAGCGGTCAGCATGGAGCACAAGAAGGAGAGTTTGCCGGCCACCTTGTCGGCCGGTGAGCAACAACGGGTCTGTATTGCACGGGCGATTGTCAATGGGCCCATCGTGCTGTTGGCCGACGAACCAACCGGAAATCTGGACAGTGACCTTACGAGCGAGATCATGGAATTGTTTAAGGCGATTAATGCAAGAGGAACAACAGTCGTGCTCGCGACGCACAATGCCCAAGTTGTTGAGCAGGTGAAGCGGCGAGTGGTGACCTTGAATCAAGGGCAATTAGTTTCGGATAGCGGAGGCAAGTCTTGAAAAGGCTGACCTACCTATTGAAAGAGACCTTGGCCAATATTCGTCTTAATCGAACGACAACGGTCATTGCGGTGGGAACCACTGCTTTTACGCTGGCCTGCTTTGGCGTGTTTTTGCTCCTTTACCTGAACCTCAAAGGCGTGGTGAGTTCTTTGCAGGAGGACATCCAGGTTATTATCTATTTGCAGGACGGTCTCTCCGGCAGAGAGATCGCGGGTCTCCGGCAACGACTCCGCAAGGAACCTGAGGTAGGCACTATTTCCTATGTGTCTAAAGATCAAGCCTTGAAGGAGTTTAGGGAGCAATTTCCCTCAGAACAAGACCTCCTGGATGGGTTAAGAGCGAACCCGCTGCCGGGCTCACTGATTGTGACCATCCTGCCTCAGTTCCGGTCTCCCGACGGGGTTAAACGCTGGGCCGACCGCCAGAAGGGTCTCCCGGGGGTGGATCAGGTCCAGTATAGCCGGGACTGGATTGAAAGCCTTGAGATCGTGATCGGGTACCTGGAACTCGCCTCAGTGGCAATTGGAGCCCTTCTGGCAGCAGCCTCTATCACGATCATCGCGAGTACGATTCGATTGACCCTGTACGCCAGACGTGATGAAATTGAGATCCTAAGCCTCATCGGAGCAACTCGGGCCTTTATTCGAGTCCCCTATTTGTTGGAGGGCGCGATCCTAGGTGCAACGGGCGGTGCGCTGTCCGTGGCCATTTTGAAGGGTGGGTTCGAATTTTTTAAATCACGATTAGGAGCCTCAGGGCATTTCCTTGGCGTCGACGCGACCTTCGGATTTCTTCCTGTTCAGGTTTCAGTCGTCCTGGTGGCCGTCGGGTTGTTTCTTGGCTCGACAGGCAGTTTCCTCTCGCTGCTTCAGGTTGGAAGGACAAAGTCGTGAACCGTGAGAAGATCCTGTTGAGCGGGCTGTTCCTGATCTTGGTCTGGGCGTTAGGAGCCTCGGCCTATGACGAGACGGACTCTGCCGGGTCCGTAAAGAACAAAATTCAACAGGAGCGGCAGACCCTTCAAAAGCTGAAAGACGAGATTCGACACAAAAAGAGACAAGCTGAGCAAGCCGAGACAAAGCGGGAGTCAGTATTGCAATCTCTGCAACAGTTTGATGACAAATTGATGACGAGTCGACAGCTACGGTATTCGGTGAACCGCAAGTTGAAACGAAAGGACCAGGAGCTTCAGGAGATTAACGCGCAGCTCAGTGTCGTTCAGGCTCGTATCCGTGAACGAGATGCATCCATTCAGGCCCGGCTCCGGAGACAATATATAGAAGGCCGGTTCGGATACCTGCGAGCCCTGCTATCAGTCGATAGCGCGGCGAACCTCCACAGGCGGTTCTCTTATCTTTCCGCGATTTCAAAGCAGGAGTATACTCTATTGCAGGCGCACCGTGATGATTTGGAGCGCCTAACAGAAATCAAAGGGAAACGGGCTGAGGCACGAGATCACATGTTGGGTCTGAAGCAGCACACCGAAGCACAACTCTCGAAGATTCGGCGGCTCAAGCAGAAGAAAGGGGTGCTGCTGGCAAAGATTACCCGTGAAAAGGAAGCCTATGACCAGGCCGCGGCTGAGTTGGAACGGTCGGCTGCTCGCGTCGATTCCCTGCTACGAGAGTTAGAATCGCGACGGAAAGCAAGAGTCCCCTCTGGTTCCCGCAACCTGGCAGGAATTCGTGGAATTAAGGGGACTCTCCCGTGGCCCGCTCAGGGTAAGGTGGTATCCTTTTTTGGACGCCAAAAGCATCCCACTTTCAAGACGTATATTGAGCGGAAAGGCATTGAGATTCGAACCGTGGAAGGTAGTGAGATTCTAGCTGTCATGCCCGGGACGGTCTCCTACGCAGACTGGCTCAAGGGGTTCGGTCTGGTGTTGATTTTGGACCATGGCAATGGATTTTTTTCTCTCTATGCTCATGCGTCAAAACTCTTGACCAAAGTTGGGAAAAAGGTTCAGGCTGGTCAGGTGATCGGAGAAACCGGGGATACTGGCTTGACCGCGGACCCGACACTGTACTTTGAACTGCGTAACGGGGCAGCCCCAGTCGATCCGCTCCTGTGGTTGGCCAAACGTCCGTGATACCTCCGTGACACATAAAGGAAAGGAACACCACGTTATGGAAGAACGGCCACGACGCCCGGCTTTGTTCTTGGTACCGGTCATCCTTGTGACCCTCCTTCTGGGGGTCTTCCTCGGGAAGGGCTGGGAACGGACTGGGCATGCCACGGAAGCCTACGAGGAACTCCGCACTTTTTCGGAAGTCCTGACGAAGATTCAAAGACATTATGTCGAATCCGTCAAAGTCAATGACCTGGTTCAGGGAGCGATTCGTGGCATGCTCTCTACGCTCGATCCCCACTCCGCCTATATGACGCCCGATATGTTCAAAGAAATACAGGTGGAGACCAAAGGAGAATTTGGAGGGGTTGGGATTCAGATTGGCATTAAGGAAAATCGATTGACAGTGATTGCCCCCATCGAGGGCACTCCCGCGTATCGTGCCGGGATTAAAGCCGGGGACGCGATCACGAAGGTCAACGAGGAGAGCACCAAGGATTTGACCCTCATGGACGCTGTCCAAAAGATGCGGGGTCCAAAGGGGACGAAAGTGGCTTTGACCGTAGAACGAAAAGGCAGTCCAGAGCCCTTGGTCTTCACCCTCATGCGGGATATCATCAAGATAAAAAGCGTGCGGTCCCGAATCATTGAAGACAATATCGGGTATGTCCGTTTGTCCCAGTTCCAGGAATCGACAGGGAAAGACCTGAGCCGCGCACTCGAAGAATTTGGAGAAAAAAACATTCAATCGACCATCTTGGACTTGCGAAATAATCCGGGTGGCCTGTTGACCGCGTCCGTAGAGGTGTCTGAATTGTTTGTGGGCCCTGGCAAACTCATTGTCTATATCAAGACTCGGGATGGACGTAAGGACGAGTATATTTCTAGAGCAAAGGAAGAGCCTCAGGAAAAGCCGATGATCGTGTTGGTGAACGAAGGGTCGGCCAGCGCATCAGAAATTGTGGCAGGAGCCCTGCAGGATTGGGGATTAGCTGCGATTGTGGGCACGACGACCTTTGGAAAGGGATCAGTGCAGACCATTCTGCCGCTGTCGGATGGATCAGGCCTGCGGTTAACAACGGCGAAATACTTCACGCCGAAGGGGCGCTCGATCCAATCAACCGGTATCACGCCTGATATCACGGTGAAACCTCAGCGCGAGGAAGACGTAGCTGGTCAGGGGAAGAAAGGTGACCCGGCGCAAGCCGAGCCCAAGACAACGTTGCCGAAACCGTCGCCCCGTGGGGGTAATGGGGCCACTCTTGAAGGAAGCCCTTCCCCAGGGGAGGCAGAAGGTGCCCCCTCCATAGAGGGTGACCTGCAGCTTCAGAAGGCGGTGGAGTTGTTAAAGACTTGGAAAATCTTCAAGGGGTTGCGCCAGACCTGATGCCACTCTGACAGAGCTCGCTCTGCGGCACTCGGGAGCATCTTGTCTCTGCCAGTGACTCGGGGCGAATCTCCTCAACATGTGTCCTGCGGCTGCGTCATTTCTCCGGTCCCCTGCCAAGGGGGGGCTCCGCTTCCAAACGGTCCCGAATAGCAGCCAGGATTCTGTCATCAGATGCGGTGACACCCGGCAAGGTTTGGAGCATGTGGGAGCGGACTAAGGCCTCGAGGTCGGTGAGGGACCCAATCCCCAATCGAAAGTACAAATGGTGCACGATGGGCGGCGGTAGGCCGGGAATGGTCGCCCAGTCGGCCACCTCGGGTGGCAGCGGGACCAAGAGAGCGTCGTATGAGCGCATCGTGCCCGTATCGAGGAACTCCTGAATTTTGGCCGAAAGCTCACGTCCAATGCCAGGGATTTCTTCAAGGGCGCCTCGTCCGGCGATGACTTCTATAGGCTCATCCAGGTTAGCCAACGATTCAGCCGCACGCTTATAGGCCCGAACGCGGTGTGGGTTGGCACGCTGAAGAGCCAGGAGGTCTGCCATGCTGCTGAACATGGACGAAAGTGTTGCCTTTGCATCGGTCATGCCGGTCTTCGTGACCGTGTATGGTGTGAACGGTCGCTGGTCCCCCGGGTTTGCTTGCTCCGCATGGCACCGCCTCTTGGTTTGATTGACAATAGCCGCTGTGGTCCCATAGCATGGGATATCATGGAGATTCAAGTCAATGGAGAATCACGTGAGGTTCCGGACAAGACGACCCTGACAGCTCTTCTTCATACCCTGAACATTGTCATGGACCGCGTGGCTGTTGAGGTCAACCTTGAGATCCTTGAGCCTCAAGAGTTCCACAAGCGGGAACTGCGACACGGTGATCAGGTGGAAATCCTCAGCTTCATCGGTGGCGGGGGAGAGAGAGATGGAGGCCTGGAGGATTGAGGGAAGGGGTGGTCGACGAACGCATCGGATCGTACGGTGATTCATTGGCGTCGCGGCGAGGGGGACAGTGGATGACGATGAAGACAGTCAATGCCTCAATTTGCTCGCGAAGGCATTTCATTTGTAGGTGTTGTCATGCAGGATGATCGTTTGACCATCGGAGGTCAGGAGTTCAAATCTCGTCTGTGGGTTGGAACGGGGAAGTATAAGGATTTTCAAGAAACCAAGAGGGCCATTGATGCAGCCGGTGCGGATGTGGTGACGGTCGCAGTCCGTCGGGTGAACATTACTGATCGTTCGAAGGAAAACCTGCTTGACTATTTGGATCCCAAACAATACACGATACTTCCCAACACCGCAGGGTGTTACACGGTTGAAGACGCCGTTCGGTATGCCAGACTCGGTCGAGCGGCAGGAGTATCCGACCTGGTGAAGCTAGAAGTAATCGGCGACGAGCGTACCCTCTTCCCAGATACTGCCGGTCTCATCGAAGCTGCGAAGATTCTCGTCAAGGAGGGGTTCATTGTGCTTCCGTACACCAATGACGATCCGATTGTTGCAAAGAAATTAGTCGACATCGGCTGCCCTGCAGTCATGCCCCTGGCTGCCCCTATTGGATCAGGGCTCGGGATTCGTAATCCTTACAACTTGAAAATTATCCTTGAATCGGTCAAGGTCCCGGTGATCGTTGATGCCGGGGTTGGAACCGCATCCGACGCGGCGCTCGCAATGGAATACGGGGCCGACGCGGTGCTGATGAATACAGCCATTGCTGGGGCAAAGGATCCTATTTTGATGGCTACTGCAATGAAGTATGCGGTGGAGGCTGGCCGTTTGGCGTTCAGGGCCGGGCGCATTCCCCGAAAACTGTATGCAACTGCCAGCAGCCCGATAGAAGGGATGCTGTAGCGTCTCTCCATCGGAATGCCTGGCGTTGATTTCCCCCTTTATTTGGTTACTGCGAGGGACCAGACCTGCGGAAGGCCCCTCGTACCCCTTCTGAAGCAGGCCTTTGCGGCTGGGGTTCGTGCGGTGCAGGTGAGAGAGAAGGACTTAGAGACGCCTGCGTTACTTTCCCTCGCCACGGACGTCTTAGCGTGCGCTCGCGCACAGGGGGTTCGGGTGCTTATTAACGATCGCGTCGATGTCGCCCTGGCTCTTGGAGCGGAGGGGGTTCATCTGCGCGCGAATAGTTTGCCGGTGGCTGTGACCAGAAAAATACTTGGCCCCACCAGGCTGCTCGGAGTATCAACCCATACTGCTGAGGAGGCGATCCGCGCGGAGGCTGACGGCGCAGATTTTGTTGTGCTCGGACCAGTGTATGAGACACCGTCTAAGACAATTTTTGGAGCACCCCTTGGCTTGGGCGTCCTGGAAGACGCTGCATCACGGTGTCGCGTCCCGATTTTGGCCATTGGAGGAATCACGATTCCACGTGTGCGAGAGGTTCGCCGGGCTGGTGCCTTTGGAGTGGCCGTCATTTCTTCGATTCTCTCTGCCCCAGATATTGAGGGCGCGACACGAGCGTTGGTGGAAGCCCTCAACGGAGCGTGGTGAGAATTATGTTCTCGACTGTTCCAGATCTGCTCAGCGGTTGACCCTCTGGGATGTGGGTGTTAGAATTCACGAGCAATTTAGTTCTGCGCCCAATGAGGTTTCGTGCTATCGGGTGAGTCTTAAGGAATGGCCGATTCCAAGAAAAATCCCAGCCGGCTCAGGTCCCTCCGCGAATCCGTTAAGAAAATCACAGACCGAATGTCAGATGGAGATTCGGAACCCGTGAGAAAACACGAAGACCCCCATCGCGAAATTGAGCAGCTTCGCGGCCAAATTCAATCCCTTGAGGAAGAGCTGCGCAGGCTCTACCACGCTCGGTATCAACTCGAACAAGCCAATAAACACAACGAGAAATTGGCCGCCACCCTGCAGGAGGCCAAGGCCCAAATCGAGGCCCTGCGCGCCGAGGTGGACAAGCTCACGGCGCCGCCGTCGAGTTATGCGATTTATTCCAGTCTGAATTCCGACCGCACTGCTACTGTCTACGTGTCTGGTCGCAAGATGAAAGTGAACGTTCATCCCTCTCTAAAAGCCTCTGATCTCCGTAAGGGACAGGAGGTTATCCTCAATGAAGCCTTCAACGTCATTGAAGTAAGAGAGTTCGACGGACAGGGCGAGGTGGTTCGTTTGAAAAGCATCCTCGATGAACGGCGGGCCTTAATCACCTTGCGATTGGACGAGGAAAAGGTCGCGGAACTTGGGGAGCCCCTCTGGGAGGAAAAGCTACGGATTGGAGACCCCCTGTTGTACGATCCCCGTTCTGGCTATGTGATCGAAAAGCTCCCAAGGTCCGAGTCTGAGGAATTGGTTCTCGAAGAGGTTCCTGATGTCGGATACGAACACATCGGCGGGCTTCATCGCGAGCTCGAGCAGGTACGGGATGCGGTCGAACTGCCATTTCTGTACCCGGAGTTGTTCGCCGAGTATAAGTTGAGTGCGCCGAAGGGTGTGTTGCTCTACGGGCCTCCGGGGTGTGGAAAAACTCTGATTGCGAAAGCGGTCGCGAATTCGATTTCAAAGAAGTTGGGCCACTTGGCCGGGAAGGAAGTTCGGAGCTATTTCCTTCATGTAAAAGGGCCTGAGCTGCTCAACAAATATGTAGGAGAGTCTGAGCGGCAGGTCCGCGAAGTCTTCACCCGTGCGAAGGAGAAGGCGGCCGACGGGAATCCGGTCATCGTATTTTTCGACGAGATGGATGCGTTGTTTCGAACCCGTGGCAGCGGTATTTCGTCGGATATTGAATCCACCATTGTTCCACAATTTCTTTCGGAGATTGACGGCGTGGAAGGATTGCGGAATGTCATCGTGATTGGGGCGAGCAACAGGCAGGATCTCATTGACCCAGCAGTGTTGAGGGCTGGCCGGCTTGATGTGAAGGTGAAAGTGCCTCGTCCTGATATGAACGCCGCGCGAGAAATATTCTCTAAGTACATCATGTCGGACCTTCCTTTTGACACTGAAGAGGTCGGACGGGTGGGTGGTGACACGAGCCGGTTAGCGACCCAGTTCATCGACACGACCGTGGAGACCATGTACGCAAAAAGTGAAGAGAATAAATTCCTGGAAGTGACCTACGCAAATGGCGAAAAGGAGGTGCTGTATTTCAATGACTTCGCAAGCGGGGCGCTCATTGAAGGGATCGTGTCACGCGCGAAGAAATTTGCCGTGAAGCGCGTCATTGCGGGAGAAGGGAAGGGTCTCACTCAAGGAGACCTCGTGCGGGCGATTCGGGAGGAATTTAGAGAACATGAAGACCTTCCGAACACCACGAATCCGGACGACTGGGCAAAGATTTCTGGGAAAAAAGGCGAGAAGATCATCCACGCACGGACCATCACGGCCGGCTCCACGGAATCAAGACAGATCGAAACCGTCAGTACAGGACACTATTTCTAATCTACCTCTTCAACGGGATACACCATCGTGTTACGTCTCATCGGTACTGAAACGGAATTCGGCATTGCCCCGAGGGACCCCGAGGCTCTCGATCCGGTTGCGAATTCACTCCAGGTCATAGGGTACTACCCCGACTTACCTTCGCCTCAAGCTATTTGGGACTATGAAAACGAGAACCCTCTATTGGATGTCCGCGGATTCGAGGTGGATGGTGAGCGTGAGCGGCCGGGGCCTGAATATAATCGCCTTTTGAATAAGCCTCTGGGGAATGGAGGGCGGTTGTATGTAGACGGCGCCCATCCCGAATACTCTACCCCTGAGTGTACGAATCCGAGAGAGCTTATTGCATTCGAACGTGCTGGGGAACGAATTTTGGCTCAGTGCCTTCAGCAGGCTGCTGCCACATTTGGCAAGGAACAATTCGTGGTCTACAAGAACAATACGGACGGGAAGGGGAATAGCTACGGTTACCATGAAAATTACCTCCTGGCCCGGTCGGTTCCGTTTGAGCGACTGGTTCGGACCCTTATTCCATTCTTGGTTACGAGACAAATTTTCGCCGGCGCAGGGAAGGTCGGAGC
>JBFJQA010000039.1:0-18619 GCA_041616875.1 Nitrospiraceae bacterium
CCCCATTCCTATGCCACAACCAGACATCAGTTTTCTAACCTTAGGCGATCTTGTCGAAGTGAGCGGGCACGTGAAGCGGGACCCGGTTTCAGGCAATTGGGTCATCGCTGCGACGCTGGTCGAATTGAAATCAGGACAACCCGATTACGAAGTCAAGGGCTTCGTGGAAGACCACATACCCGCAAACGATACTTTCAAAATTGGGCAACTGACCGTCAATTACCTCAATGCAATCATTGACAATGATCTGCCGGATCTTACCGTCCCAGGGACTGACTGGAATGGTCTGTTCGTCGAGGTCAAAGCAGCAAATCAGCCGGCAGCGGGTGTCCTCACGGCGGAGAAGGTCGACCTCCAGGAGTTGGGTGTCGTGAATGTCAACAACCTCGAGGTCGAGGGGTTTGTCACAAGCGTCGTGCCGGGAGTTCTCGGCGATTTCACACTGGGTGCATTGCGAGTCCAAACGACGATGTCCACGGTCTTTAAAGGAGGCACCATCGACGAGATCGTGGAAGGGGTGAAGTTGGAGGTGGAAGGCGTCCTGTTGAATGGTGTGTTGATGGCGTCAAAGGTCTCCTTCCGGGAAAGTGTCAGACTGGAGTCTGATGTGGCCACGGTCACTCCGCAAGGCGCTACGGCAGTGGACCTTACCCTGACTGGCCTTCCTGGGATCGTTGTAAGGGTTAACAGCCAAACAGAGTTGGATGGTATCGCAAATCCGGGAGCCATTATTGCTGGTGATCACCTGAGAATTCGAGGGCGGCCTACGGGGGGAAACAACGTGACCGCCACTGAAGTCAAATCGGACTCAGGTAACGACGTAATTTTGCAGGGAGCGGTTGATTCAATACCGATTCCCAATACAACAGTAGAGATCCTCGGGGTGACCGTGGATACGACCAACTTTGGCTTTAGTGATTTTCAGGGCGTCGATGACAACCCCGCTGGGATTGGCCGGACTGCCTTCTTCAACGCCGTCACCACGGGCACGCTGGTCAAGGCCCAAGGCGAGCTGGTTGGTGGCAATGTGATTTGGGATGAAATCGAACTGGAAGATTAAGCGAAGGTGTGGCGCCCGTCGACGGGCAGGTCGCCTTCCGTGAGCAAAGACATGAGCGCGATGTCCCGACGAACACGTCGGGGCATCGGCTCCCGGGTTGATGACCCTGGTTTATCTCAGCACCAGCACCGAACACGGACTATGGTGAACAATCCTGGAAGAGACACTGCCTAGAAAGACCCGTGCGACGGCCCCCAGGCCTCTGGACCCGATGACAATGAGGTCCACATTGTTCCGCTCGGCATATTGGATGATTTCCTCCGCAGGCTGGCCGATTTTCGACACTTCCTCGACCTGATACCCGGCTTTCGCCAGCCGTTCTCCCGCATGCTGCACGACGGCCTTCCCTGTCTCCTTGAGTTCAGGATACCTGACGTAGGGCATCACATGCAGCACGGCCACCTCTAGCACGCTGGCTTGTTTCGTGGCTTGCATCTTCAATGGCACCATTTTCTTGATCATAAACTGTACGGCTTTATCAGATGCCTTGGAACCATCGATCGCCAGCAAGATCCGACTGAGCGCTCGGGGTTCCTGTTTGACGACAAGCACTGAAGACACAGCATGATTGAGGACCTTTGTGGAGATACTACCCAGCAGAAATCGATCCATCGCGTCCAGCCCACGACTGCCGACCACGATCAGGTCGCCCCTCCCCTTGGCATGCTTCAGCAGAGTTGGCGCGACGAGCCCTCGCTCCGTGACGACTTTCCCTTTGAGCTCAAGGGACGAGAACAGGTTCTTCGTTTCGAGCTCCAGGCGCTTTCCCTCAGCGACGCGCCGTTTGATCTCATTTTGAATAAAGGCTTCGTTCCAGACTGGAACTGGTTGGGGGGTGAGGGGTGCTCTCAGAGACTGATCATCGATCACGTGCAAGGCTTTGACCTTCATAGGGGTTGCAAGGGGTAAGTGCGCGACCCATTCGACCGCCCACCATCCATATTTGGATCCATCTACCGCCACGACGATATTCATATCTTCATCTCCTTCGCGTCGACCATCTTCACGCCCCCTTAATTAGATACACTGCTCTTGTGCGGCCTCCTGGCTCTCCCGCCAGTTGAGAGCAGAGGCTAGTCGGTACGGTACCACGCGCTCATGCCATCCCCCAGCCCTGTCCTGCGGCTAGAGCCCGACGCGGGCCCGAAGCTGATTGTAGTCATACCCTGGCTTCTTTGTCCGATGGAGCGCGACGTCGTTCCCTTCGACTTCGTCGATCAGCGCTGCCACTTTGGGACGAGTGTCGGGCATCGCCGCCGCGTGGCGCGGAGTCTGTCCCCCAAGGGCCGGGGAGGGACGATCGGCCCATTCAAGATACACCGACTCCAGGAAGGTCGCTAGGAGACGGTGTTCCTCCTCGGGGCTCGCCGCCACTGACCGAGGGCCAGGTTGCTCTTCAGCGATATCAGGGAGGATGACGGTGTGAGACGGGACGGCGGTCGCTTCTCCACGAAAATGGATCGAGAACCCGAACGTCGAAGCCAGGAAATGCTTGACATCGTCCAGACGCTGCGGGGAATCGCACTCGACCAGCAGCTGGGACGGAGTCAGGGTCATCCTAGCCACCACCGCATCGGCAACACCTTTAGCACCGGTCATTCGCTGGACCCACACTCGCCTTTGTCCATCCCCAGCACGTGAAGAAGATTTGATCTCTTCCGCGTGCCAGTCTCCGGCTCCGTCCACTTCACCGGCGAGAAACTTGAACTCGTGGTGCTCGTAGAGAGCGACGGCATAGAGTAATGGGTGACCGCTCTGGGTCTGAAAGTGGATATCGAATTCGGAGCGCAGCAAGGTCCCCAGTCGGGCCTGCGCCAGATTCCACATCAGAAGATATCCATACTGCTTGGCAAATCCTTGCCACTCCCCCAAATCAAAGGACCCCGAGACCATTTCCATTTGGCGCCGCTCCTCATTCGTAGCTTTGAGCACAGCCTCTGCGACGGACCTGGAGATCACGACCGCCGTGCCCGGAAGGACCACCTGATCGGAGCGCCGGATGAGTCGAGTGAGAAGGACTTGCCCCTCACGCACGGAGTAATCAAACTGGGCCGCTTGAACCGTAAATTCGGTGCGATCTGCCACTGACCGGAGGATCAGGCTTCCAGTGGTAGTCGGTTCAGGAAGGGTCTTGATTTCCAGAAGATCCAAGTAGGAGTGCCGAACAGAATCGAGCCAGGCGCGTTCCTCTTCCGGAATGTGGACGTCAATGACATCCCGCAACTGTTCGATCAGCGAGAGTTGCCCATCGTCCGGAAAATAGTCGGCGTAGAGATACAACCTGGCCAAGGCCAGTTCCTCAGGGAGCGGAGAGAGCAGGACGGGGGTCCCTGTCCCTGCATAAGGCTGCAACGCGAGCTGTAAGGCAATTTGACGCTGGTAACCGAATCTTGCCTCGAGGGATAATTGATCAAGCCGACCGAACAGAGATTCCAGCGAGGGGTCAATCGAAATCCACATGCCCACTGAGCGGTCATGGGTGGATTCCATGGGCTTCCTTTCCCGGCGTGAGAGGCTCGGTCACATGGTCCCTCTGTGTGGGGAGAACCCGCTGGTGACCGTGTGCGAACTTTGGACTCTTCACGGTCAGCACGGGACACGGCGCCCGGCGCACGAGCGCTTCGGCCACACTTCCACACACGAAGTGCGTGATTCCCCGTCGCCCATGAGTGCCCATGACAATAAGGTCATAGACGTGGTGGTGGGTGTGAGTAAGGATGGAATCGACAGGCGTCCCACCGATCAGTGTATGCTCTGCCTTCAGTCCCTGCGAGGTGCACGCGGTCTGAACCTCGTTCAACCAGGCTTCCCTCCGCAGGCGCATTTGATGTCGCTCCTCGACCTGACGCAAGGTGAAATCTAGCCCGAAGGAAACCGGTTCGAGTACGTGCAGGATCAGCAGCGCCGCATCAAATCCCTTGGCGACTTGGATGGCGTACTCCAAGGCCTCCAGTGAACAATCAGAAAAGTCTACAGGAACGAGGATGGTACGGTACCCGGGTGCGCGTTTTTCTTTCGGAGCTGCCGCCGTACCTTCTGGTTGTGCTGGCTCCCGGACCGTCAGGACGGGGCAGGGTGCCATCCTCATCACCCGCTCCGCAGTACTTCCCACCAGGATATGCTCCATACCGCCGAGACCGCGGGTCCCTAAGATGACCAGGTCCGAGTCAAATTCCTTGGCCATTTCCTGGATGGCCTGACTCGGGATTCCGACCTCCACACGCGACTGTGCACGGAGTCCTGTTTCCGCCATGGCCTTGACCATCTCATCAAGCTGCTGGTCGGCTTGTTTTCGAAGGGAATCCAGATAGCCTCTCAGGACAGGGTTCTCCAGACTCATCCCCGGCTGGAGCTCCAGTATGTGGAGGACATCCAAGACTGCCTTACATTGCTTGGCCCACAAGGCAGCCTGCTGTTGAGCCCACCCGGCCCCTTCTGAAAAATCGGTCGCGAAAAGAATCCGTTTGATGGCTTGATTCATTCCCTGTTGTCCTTTTCGTTACCCCCGACTTCCTCACCGACCCTCGGCGTATGCCTGCGAGGCGGCGGGGCAGAGGGCGTACCTCAGGATCTGCTGGAGACAGGAGCTCCCTGCCCTATACGGCACCCGCGTTCATCAAGAGAATCTCGCCCTTCATGTCGGAATGGATCGAGCACTTGAATTCGTACCGGCCCGGGCGGTCGATGGTGAACCGAACGATCGCAGCTCGTCCTGGATCCAAGAATACCCCTCCGATTTCCCTGCCATACGAGATCACCCCGCCTGCCTCCACCTCGGTCGGGGTTCCGTAGAATATCTGTGACCCAAAATCGTGTCGAACCGTGTCCTCATTGCGAATGGAGATCAGGGTTGGCATGCCAAGTTGAAGCGGGTACTGTTTCGTGATGAATGTGTAATCCTTGATCCGGACTTCCACGCGTTGTTCAAATTGAGCGGCAGCCTGGCTCAAGAACGCAGGCAGAACACATCCCACACTCAACAGAACGCACAACCAAAGATTTCTTCCCTTTGCACGTCTCGTGTCCATCGGTTCCCCCTATCCTTTGCTCGTTGACTTTTTGAACGGTAAGCGGCTGGGCAAGGGAACGGTCAGTACAGGGCACCCTGCCGTTCGTACGACTTTCTCAGCCGTACTGCCAAAAAAAATCTTATCCACACTTCCAGTTTGTCCGCCATAGCTTCCCATCACCACCAAGCCCGCCTTTTCTCTCCGCGCATGGCGGGCGATCTCGATGAAGGGAGCCCCTTCGGCAATGACTCGGCGTATCTGCAGACCTTTGGCTTCCTCAAAATTAAGAAGGTGACGCGCTGATAGCCGAGCTTGGTGACGTAGGCGTTTGAGTTGCGCGGCCTCTTCCGAGGGGCGTGCTAATCCTCTGACGTTCAGGGCCTGCAGCGACTTCGTGTCGATCACGTGGAGCAGCACCACCTGGGCCTGATACACCCGAGCCAGAGAGAGCGCCAGCCGAAAGGCCTCTTCTGAACAGGTTGAAAAATCAACTGGAACCAGAATTTTTTCAAACAGCCGGTCTTGCACAGTCACCTCCCTGTGATTCTCTACTCCCCCGAAAATCTGAGCAAGGGGGGTGCCATTGGCGCCGTTCCCCTATTAGACACTTTTCTAAGCATTCCGGCAAGTTGACTGGACCGCAACCTTCCCCGGCGTCGCCAGAGGGGACTCCTGCTACAGTCACGCGGCCGGACCTGTAGCGTAAATCTACAACGCGAGGCGGGGACGCCAGGTAAAGAGTTATACATTCTAAGCCATTCCGTTCAGGGGCGCCGCGGAGGCTGGAAGGCTCCCGAGAAGTTTGAGCCTGCATGACACGGATGCGATATCCTCGCACCGATCACCCCCAAGGTCATCCCTCAGTGGCACTTCTCTTGCTCACCTTGAGGAAACGGGACGTCTGCGCCGCGGTTCGTGCCCTGCACGCGGCCCCTTAAGGAACGCCTTCAGAACATCATGAGGGAGACGGTTCCGGTGTGGCACGATTGCCTTGGGTATTGCAATCTTGCTGTGTTTCGTGCTGTCCTGTCCCCCGACCGTCATAAAGGGACGCGATACGGTGTTGAGAATTCTCCTCGCAGTAGACGGTTCAGAAGAGTCGTACGAAGCCGTGCGGGCTCTTGCTCATCTATCGCCCCCCGAGGCCGTGAGTGTGGTCTATGCGCTTGATGTCCCTCGACCGGCCTACCCGATGATGAGCCCTGAAGTTGCGACAGACCTGTATACCACGGTGGAAAAGAGTATGCGTGATGAGGGGGAACGAGTATTGGCTCGGGCTGCGTCTCTCCTTCCCCTGCATTCAGGGGCCGTGACAAAACGCTTAGAAACAGGGAAGCCGACTGACATTATTCTGTCCGTGGCAGCGGACACCCAGGCCAACATGATTGCACTGGGCGCCCGAGGGGTCGGTCCAATGAAAGAGTTGCTCTTAGGCAGTGTCTCCCACCGGGTCTTATCCCACGCGCACTGTCCCGTCCTGGTCGTGAAGAATCCAGTCCGGCCGCTACGGCGTATCCTGCTTCCCGTCCAAGGACCGGAGGATGCAGAGGCTGCAATCAGCTTTTTAAAAACCCACCCGTTTGCAGAGGCCACGGATATTACGGTGCTCACCGCCGTGACATTTGCAGAACCGGCGTGGCCTGCAGGGGTTGCGGTGACCGAATCCATGAAGGAGCACATTCTCGAAGGCGCCCGCTTTTTCGTCGAGGATGTGGCATCGCGGCTTTCATCAGACAAGTACCGCGCTACCGGGGTGGCAGTCATTGGAACACCATCCAGCGCCATCCTCAAACACAACTCAAAACATTCACCCGACTTGATCGTCATGGGTTCACGGGGGCGGACCGGCGTCACGCGATTTGTCTTAGGAAGCGTATCCCATGCGGTACTCCATCAAACCACCTGCCCATTGATCATGTTTCCGTGGCCAGGAGTGTGAAGCCGGCGCTGCGTTCAACGACCTCGCGATCGCGTATGACACGTCAACAAGGAGGATGAGGCACAATTATGGACCTGCAGATTGACAGCCGAAATGTCGCTATGACGCCTCGATGGAAAACCGAAATTGAGGAGCGCATGGCGGATCTACAACAAGGGCACGACGACCTCATACACGGTCGAGTCACGCTTACCAAGAATCGCCATCACAAGAAAGCTCGTCTCGTGGCCGAAGCCTTGGTGGTCGTCAGCCTTCCAGGCCGGCACACTATCACAGCCCGCAAGGAAGACAAAACCTTTGAAGAAGCGATTCGCGCCGCGTTTGCCGCCGTTGAGATCGAACTCAGGAAATACCGGGAGAAGCGCTCCTCCAAAGGGGTGCGGGTACCCCAGGTTCCGTTACGAGGAGTGATCTCTAAATTATTTCCTCAAGAAGGCTATGGATTCATTCTTCAGGAGGGTGGAGGAGACGTGTACTTCCACCAAAACGCTCTCCACGGGTTAAAGTTCGAAGAACTCGAAGACGGGACGGAGGTGGCCTTCAACGTAGAAGATGGGGAAAAAGGGCCGCAAGCGACCACGGTCAACCCAGCACCGGTTATCCCCAAGTTTAGCTGACCGGCTGATGTCTATTCTTTCTCCGGGCTACGCCACGGCAGGTGGTCTGACGTCCGGCAGGCAGAACTCGGTCTCCCTCCCTCCAGAGCAATCAGATGTCTCTTGGTTCTGAACCCGAGGTGGATCCGATGGTGCCTGCCGGGTCGGTCCTGAAAGAGTCGTTCAAGACCGGCTTCAGTTTCGGGCTGACCTCCGGCATTATCACCACATTAGGGTTGATGGTCGGGCTTCATTCCGGGACACATTCCAGGCCTGTAGTGATCGGGGGCATCCTGACTATCGCCATAGCCGATTCGCTTTCTGATGCGTTGGGGATCCATATCGCCCAAGAATTTGAGAACCGCCACAGCACGAGGGAAATCTGGGAATCCACCGTAACCACCTTCCTCACCAAGTTGCTCGTGGCCTTGACGTTTGTCATTCCGATTCTGCTGCTGTCTGGCACCACGGCCATTGCGGCCAGCGTTGGCTGGGGTCTTTTCCTTTTGGTCGCGTTGAATGTTTACTTAGCGAAGGAACAGCAGGTTCGACCATGGGGCCTGATCACCGAGCATGTCCTCATCGCCATGGTCGTCATCACCATCGCGCATTTCGTCGGCGATTGGATTGAGGCGGAACTGAGAGAGCCCCCCTTCTACTCTGTGGGCCAGCGACCCCGGTGACCGCCCGGTTTCCAGCATTCAGCCGCCAGATCCCCGTAATCAGTTCAGACCTTACCCAGTGGGAGCTCCCCTGTGGCATTTGGCAACAGGTTTTTTTCATCACCATGCCCTGAAACGCCTCATCTGATTCGTTCCACTTCACCCGGCCTTTCCAAGCCCTTGGTTTAGGGCCTATTTCCTCGCCGATACCTCGTGATCCTGCTGGCATTTCTCCTGCAGAATACCTCCCTGCACAGGGCGATGAAATGCCCGAAAGGGATAGGGTGGCGCGTTGGGTCGCACAGGCAGTCGCAACCAATCCCGCAGGATGGGACCACACAGTCGATGTGGCCGCCTGATGATCTTGAGATTCCCTGCATGCTGAGACCACACGAAATGGAGTCTGAGAATGTGGGAGGCTTCCGCATTCTCGGGGAATCCTCAAGTGCAGATGAAGGGTGTTAACAACAAGGAGGGAGTGATATGAGTAACCTGACGCGTTGGGATCCGTTCAAAGAATTGGACGATTTGCAGAACCGACTCTCCACATTGTTTGGTCGTGCCCCGATTCGGAGAGACACCGACAAACGGGAGGCGCTTACAGTGGCGGAGTGGGCCCCGCTGGTCGATATTACGGAAGATGAGAAGGAATACGTCATCAAGGTTGAAGTGCCTGAGGTTAAAAAAGAAGACGTGAAGTTGGCCGTCGATGAGGATGTCCTCACCATCAGCGGTGAACGCCAATTCGAGAAAGAGGAAAAGGGAAAGAAGTACCATCGAGTTGAGCGGGCCTATGGCAGCTTCATGCGAAGTTTTACGCTGCCGGAGGACACCGATTCCAACAAAATCACCGCCGATTTTAAAGATGGTGTCCTCAAGGTGCACTTGACGAAGACGGAAAAGGCCAAGCCAAAGTCCATCGAAGTCAAGGTTACCTGACCCGCAACCTCTTGGATTCTGGGAGGGAGGGGTTTCACTGTTGAGCAAACCCCTTTCTCTCCGGATCCCGGCAGGTCCCCGTAGCTTTCCGCCAAAGGATCGGGATGCTCGAACACGTTCTGTCTCAATTCCTGGTCGCCGGCCTTTTTGGAGACAGTAAGAGGATCGACAAAGAGTGTTTTCATCGGCCCACCAACGGAAAGAGTTTCTGGCGCCCATGACCACCTGACGGTTTGACCGCCGAGGATCTGGCCATCATCCGAAGTAAATTTCCAAACAAGAGGACACCATCCCGCTCAAGCTTCAAACAAGGGGAACCTTGATGAACAAACTGGCCGCAGCTGTGATAGTGACCATCGGTACGCTTCTGGCGCCCCTCTCTCTCATTTCGGCTCAGAGCGAACAGGGCAATCCTGGGAACGGGCAGGTCATCTACGAACAGCACTGTCTTCGTTGTCACGGAGAGGCACTGGATGGTTGGGGGCCTGAGGGGAGGTTTTTAATCGTGCCTCCCGCCAACTTTCACTCGATCGAGTCACGCTCCAAGACTGATTGGGAATTATTGATTCAGATTAACGACGGCGTGTTATTCACGCCCATGCACTACTGGCGAGGCCGCCTGACCGATGAACAGATTCGAGACGTGCTCGCCTATATCCGAATGATGGCACCCTTCGATGCAACCGGTTAAATGTCGACCCTGCTCCGCCAGCCCAAGTCTCGACGGGCGAGGTTCTCCCCCCTCTTTGTATTTGTTCTACCACTCTGGCCACTCCTCGTAGTCTCCGCGGGGTTTACGCAGGCTGCCGATTCTGTTCAGTCTTCACCTGATATTGAAGTATTCGCGAGCAAGAGATGTCCCCACTGTACCGCCGCGAAACTTTTCCTGATGGAGCTGCGGCAAGAACGCCCGAGTCTCGAGATTCTCATTCGCGACGTGGACGAGGACAAGAGCGCCCTCGCTCGGCTCGAACAGCTATCGACCCAGTTTGGATACCAGACAGTCGGAGTTCCAACCTTTTATCTGCGAGGAGAGCTCGTTATCGGATTTGCTGGACCGGACACGACGGGAAGACGGATCAAAGCCCTGCTCGACCGTCCTCCACCTGCCTCTAAGAAAGAGCTACCCGAAGGGGCCTGTCTTCCCGGCCCAGCGACACCCTGCGAAGACGAACCCTCCGCCTTGCCCCCTCAACCTGAATCAGTGGAGACTTCGCTCTTCGGACCACTCAGTGTTCAGGAGATGGGCTTGCCTGTGTTTACCCTGGCCCTCGGCCTCTTGGACGGCTTCAACCCCTGCGCGATGTGGGTCCTCCTCTTCCTGTTGTCACTCCTCGTGAACCTCCATGACCGCGCAAAGATGGCACTGATCGCTTCGACATTCGTGGTCGTCAGTGGCCTCGCCTATTTTGCCTTTATGGCCGCCTGGCTCAATGTCTTCCTGATCATCGGCTTCTCTCGAGCCATTCAATTGGTGCTGGGTGGAATTGCCTTCACGGTCGGAGCCGTCAACACGAAAGACTTCTTTGCCTTTGGGCGAGGGCCCTCACTCAAGATTCCGGAGACCGCCAAACCTGGGCTGTATGAGAAGATGCGTCGAATCGTACAAGCGGAAAACTTGACTGGAGCCTTGGTGGGAATCGTCGTGTTGGCAGTCATGGTCAATATGGTCGAGCTACTCTGTACAGCCGGGTTCCCAGCCGTGTACACACATATCCTCAGCTTGCAGCATCTCACCCCGTGGGAGTACTACGGATACTTGGGGCTCTATAATGTGGCCTATATTGTTGATGATGCCGTGATGGTCACAATCGCCGTCATCACTTTAGGACACCGAAAATTCCAGGAGAAAGAGGGCCGCTGGCTCAAACTGATGAGCGGGGTCGTGATGCTAGCACTTGGCGCCATCTTGATCGCCAAGCCAGAGTGGCTCACGGTCTGAGTTGATCAACTTCATGCATGACGATGAAATCGGCTCACACTCCCGAATCCTCATTCGCGAGGCGTGCGACCCTGCCAAACTGCAACCCTAAAGTGGGGAGAATCCTGCTGAACCCAATCGCTCTGTAAAGCATGAGCATCCTGGGAGTTGAACATGGGACCAGGGTCGGACAGGGGAAGCTATGACTTTTGAGGAGATTTTTTTGGGCTTTCTTGTTTCACTCGCGGCCGGATCCTTAATTGGTCTGGAACGGGAACAATCCCGTGCGTTGGGCAAGAAACCCCGCTTGGGCGGGGTCCGGACATTTCCTCTTCTAGCCCTGAGCGGGGCGTTGTCCGCACTGCTGGCTCACACCATGGGCATGTGGCCAATTCTAGGCGCATTGCTCGTTGTGGGAACCTTCTTGGCCGTCGGACATTACCGAGAAACAGGCAGGGACATCGGCCCGGGTGTGACCACGGAAGTCGCCGCGCTCATCACATTCCTCCTCGGCGTCCTTGCGCTTGTTCCTGGCCTGCCTCTGGCGACAGGGCAGCGCTACCTCCTGATCGTGGCAAGCGCCGCCGTGGTCATGGCCCTGCTATCTTTTAAGGCCCCACTCCATCGAGCGGTGGAAAAGCTGTCGGAGGACGACCTGTACGCCACGGCCAAGTTCGTCATTCTGACGCTGGTCGTTCTGCCCCTGCTGCCCAACCGCGCCTTCGGCCCTCTTCATGTCCTGAATCCCTTTCACATCGGTCTCATGATCGTCTTGATCGCAACCATCAGTTTCCTAGGCTATATCGCGGCGCGGGTTCTTGGTGAAAAAAAGAGCTTGGCCGTGACCGGCCTGGTAGGCGGTCTTGTCTCGTCCACGGCTGTGACCCTGAGCGTATCGAACAGAGTCCGGAAATCTCCCTCTACCGTCACGCTGGCGGCCGTGGCAATTCTCACCGCGTCGAGTACGATGTTCGCGAGGATTTTGGTCATTATCGGAATTGTGGATGCCGAACTCCTTTCGGTTCTTCTCTGGCCGATAGGTACCATGGCCATCGTGGGCTACGGGATTGCCCTCGCCCTGTACCACAGATCAAGTCACGAACTTTCGTCAGCCGAGCCCGTCCCCCATCGTAACCCATTCGAACTCATGTCTGCCCTCAAGTTCGGCCTGTTCTACACCATCATCATCTTCGTGGCGAAAGCCGCCCAGACATTTCTCGGTGACCACGGACTGTATTTCACGAGCATGTTGGCCGGGACAACCGACGTCGACGCCATCAGCCTCTCCGTGGCACAGTTCCATCGTGAGGGCCTTCAGGTGGCGACGGCCTCGATTGCGATTACGCTCGCCGCGATCACGAATACGGCGGTCAAGGCCGGTCTGGCCTTCTGGCTTGGAGGTCGGGCACTCTCCATTCCGGTCGGTATGGGGTTAGGAGCCGTGATGGCGATCGGGGGTCTCGTCCTTCTGGTAATCTGATACAATAGCGGGCCGCTATGGCCGAGCCACCGGTCGCAGGAGGGGGAATGCCGGAACAACACGCGTCAACGCCGAGCATTGGGAAGGGCCTGTGCTATGCGCTCTTTGCCTATGACATCGGCCTCTCGATCGACTTGGATAAGGCTGAACGGCGTATCACGACGTCCACAGAACGCGGAGGCATCAAGCCGAAGCGACGCACCCCCCATTACTTCGAATTTCAACCCGTGCCGCTACGCGTGACCCAGGAAACACCCTCCTTAACAATCGGAAGCTTCACCAGTAGCCCATCAGTCGAGGTCATGCTCTATGACTTTGGAGCGCTGTCAGTGACCTATAAGATCCCCCTCGAAGGTCCGTTTGACGCCTTATTAGCGCTCAGCGAGGAACTTTACGAAAACGCCCAACTCCTCAGTGATTCGCGGAGCCGGGTCGAACAATTGCTCGAGTCCATTCGAGAGGCCGTGGAGCGACCTCTCATCTCGTCGCACGTTGAGGATTACGTAATTTTTCATCTAGAGGTTTCAGAACCCTCACCCCATGCCCCCCTCTGGGTCGCCAATCAGCAGGACTTGGCTCAAATTCTCCGATGCGAACGATCCAAGCTGTCCGAACAGGAGGTCACCGATGCCACGTCCTTCCGGATCTCATTCACTCCGGATGACGCCGCACTGATCGATTGGAATGCCGCGTTTCTCATCGGACCAGAAATGGACGATGTCCGTGCGGTCCTGGAATTTCTGAACGTCGAGCTCCTCGAAATGCGGTATCTGGATCGCCAACTGGACGTGGCCTTGGACCAAGCCTATGAAGCCCTTTCGAAAAAACTGTGGACGCGGCTTCGCCTCCCGGGAACCTTTGAAACCGACTCTGTCCGTATCGGCCAACTCCAAGTTGACAGCGCTGTTTTCTTTGAGCGGGTCACCAATAGTCTCAAACTTCTCGGCGACCAATACTTGGCTCGAGTGTACCGATTAGCATCGCAGCGTTTTCACCTTGAATCTTGGGACAAGGGCATCATGCGGAAGCTCCAGACGCTGGAAAGCATTTATGAGAAAATCACCGACCGTACCGCCACACGTCGACTGGAGGTCCTGGAATGGATCATTATCATTCTCATTGCCGTGTCCATCCTTGTTTCCTTCGTCCCTGGACTCCCAACCCATTGAACCCAGGGACGTCCTTTCCGTGAAGACTCGTATCGTGTGGCTGGGGTTAACGAGGAGACGGAACGGTGGGCCAGGTTAAACCGAGTTATGTCCCCACCCGTTCCGAAGGGCAGGCAGAATCCGGGACCCTCATTCTTCGTGACGGGACCACGGCTGAGATCCGCCTTGCTCGACCCGATGACTCTGATGCGCTCCGGGACTTCATTGAACGTCTCCCCCCCGAGTCGAGGCGCCATCGTGTGTTCTCCGAACGTATCCCGCCGACTGACCTCATCGATTTCTTATGCAACTCGTCTGATCCCCATACCCACCTTACGCAGATTGTGACGAGGGTCTGGAGAGGAGAGAAGCGGATCATCGCCGCAGGCTCCTATTTTGCCAAAGAGAAGACCACCGCCGAGGTCGCCTTGGCCGTCGACGACAGTTTTCATGGAAAGGGATTGGGGACGCTCCTTCTCGAAAGGATGGCCCTGCTCGCCATTCGGCATGGCTTCTCACGACTGTGGGCGACCACGCATGCCGAGAATAAAGCCATGCGTGAAGTGTTCCGAGAATCGGGATTTGAGTTCAGGGAAACGGTCGAAGGCGGAGCCATGCAGGTCGAATTGTCAGCCCTCCCCACGGCAAGCAGTGTCCTGCGTTCGGAAGTCCGCGACCGAGTCGCCACGGCTGCCTCTCTCCGTCCCTTCTTTCAGCCAAATGCGGTAGCCGTGGTCGGTGCCTCACGCGATCCTGCCGCCATTGGACACCGAATCGTCGAGGCCCTCGTTTCGAACCGCTTTCAGGGGCCGGTCTATCCCATCAACCCCAAGGCTGCGGTGGTCGCCTGCATCCCTGCCTATCCCTCGGCCAAGGCTTTGCCGGAACCTGTCGATCTGGCCATCATCGCAGTCCCACGGGACATCGTCTTGCATGCCGTGGACGAATGTGCCGAGCGTGGCGTTCGCGCCCTGGTGGTGATCACGGCTGGATTTGCGGAGATCGGAGGGGACGGCCAGGACCTTCAGAACCGATTAGTGGAGAAAGTCCGCAGCCACGGGATGCGCATGGTCGGCCCCAACTGCATGGGACTTCTGAACACCAATCCGAATGTTCGGCTCAACGCCTCCTTCGCAGCGGCCGCTCCACCCGCGGGGCGCGTCGCCATGTTATCTCAAAGCGGCGCGTTGGGCCTAGCCATTCTCAGAGCTGCCCAGCACCTCAACTTGGGACTCTCAACCTTTGTGAGCGTGGGAAACAAAGCGGATGTCTCCGGAAATGATCTTCTCCAGTATTGGGAGGAGGATTCGGACACCGACGTGATCCTCCTCTATCTCGAGTCTTTTGGAAACCCCCGTCGCTTCGCTCCTCTGGCTAGGCGCGTCGGTCGTCGCAAGCCCATTGTCGCCGTCAAAGGCGGAAGGACTCAGGCTGGGTCCCGCGCGGCGGGGTCACATACGGCCGCGTTGGCGGGAAGCGAAGTCGGAGCCGAAGCGCTGTTTCGCCAGACCGGTGTCATCCGGGCGGACACCCTGGATGAAATGTTCGCCCTGGCCAGTGCCCTGGGAAATCAGCCACTCCCTCGCGGCCGACGCGTAGCCATCATGACCAATGCCGGTGGTCCAGCGATCCTCTGCGCTGACGCCTGCGAGGCAGGAGGTCTGACGGTGATAGAACTGTCGCCTGAGATCAAGACCCAACTTGCGGCCTTTCTTCCAGCCACCGCGAGTCGTTCGAACCCGGTTGATCTGATTGCGTCGGCAAGCTCGGAGGACTACCGGCGGGCCATCGAGATTCTGCTCCCCACTGAGGACGTGGACGCCCTCATTATTATTTATATCCCGGTGGACACCACATACGCTCACACGATCCTTGAAGGGATCAGGGAAGGCATTTCCAACGGTCGCGCCAAGGGCGGAGGCGAAAAGCCGATCCTCCTGTGTTGGATGGCCGAAGAACGTCTCGGCGGAGCTATCCAGGTGGCAGGCGAACACATTCCGATCTATGCTTCCCCGGAAACTCCGGCGCAAGCGCTGAGCAAGATTGCCACCTATGCCGAATGGCGAACCCAACCCCTCGGCATGATCCCGGATTTTGAGGACATGAATTTTTCCCTGATCAAGGGTGTGTGTGCCAAAGCGATTCAGACGAGGGGTGAAGGGTGGCTGTCCGCCGAAGAAACCAGGATGGTGCTTGCGGCCACTGGCCTGGCGACGCCTGCAGGAGGCCTCGCCAGAACCGCCGATGAAGCAGCCACCATTGCGAGTGAGATTGGCTTTCCCGTTGCCGTCAAACTGGCCTCGAGCACACTGGTACATAAAACCGAAATTGGCGGCGTTCACCTTCATGTGAAGGACCAGGCGGCCGTGCGCCGAGCCTACAAGGACATACATGATCGTCTGGCAAAAGAGGGCCGGCGTGAGGCGATGGATGGGGTCCTCGTGCAGCCCATGATGTCAGGTGGAGTGGAGGTCATGGTGGGGGTCACTCATGATCCGCTGTTCGGTCCGTTGATTGCGTTTGGCCTCGGGGGCATCCACGTGGAAATTCTCAGGGATGTCTGCTTCCGGGTGGCGCCCCTCACCGATCGCGATGCCGCAGAGATGGTCCGGGAAATTCGTGGACATCGGCTCTTGAAAGGGTATCGGGGCCACCCAGCTGCCGATCTCTCAGCGATTGAAGACGTGCTCTTGCGTATTTCCCGCTTGGTCGAAGAGATTCATGAGATTACCGAGCTGGACCTCAATCCTATCTTCGCCTTCCCCCCTGGCCAGGCCTGCCGCATCGTGGACGCCAGAATTTGGGCTTCTTTCTCACCACTCAAGCGGTGACGCCCACGGTGTTCCCACACAATACCTCGTCCCGGTGCTTGAGCGGCAAGGCCCATTCACCGTCGATCCATCGATTTCCTACCAGAATGACTACCTAGATTCCGATCCTGCAGTTCTTTTCCTTCCACGTTTGCCACAACATGAAGATGTTTTCATCTTCGCATCACGGTCACCTCATGTTGGTGCGGTAGCCTTGTCTATGAGGACAGGGTGCTGACTCACTATTCACCAAGGAGGTTTCACGATGAAGCGAACACAGATCATAGGGATACCCCTCGCGGCGACCATCGCATTGCTCACCGGAGGGCTTGCCATAAGTTACGGAGGGGAGAACAAGCAGGAAACCGTGAGCCCGTCGCCTTCCGTGACCATGGAAGAAGCGATGAAGACAGCCACCGATCGGGTCCCTGGACAAGTCCTTGAAGCCGAGCTAGAGACTGAGGACGGCAAGTCAGTCTACGAGGTGGAGATTGCCGGCGCGAACGGGGAACGCCGGGAGGTCGAGGTCGATGCCCAGACCGGGAAGATCCTCAAGAGCGGAGTAGAGGACGAGGAGAACGAAAAAGGATCGGAGACCGAAGACCGTTAAACGCCCGGAGGGGCCCTGGCAACAACCAGGGCCCCTCCCCTCAACACCTGTATCTCGAAAGGAGGGTTTGTTATGGATATGCCACTCCACCCAATGTTGGTGCACTTCCCGATAGCCTTACTGATCACCAGCGTGCTGTTCGACGCGGTAGGAGCCATGTGGAAACGGGAAACGTTTCGTGAAGGGGCACTGTGGCTACTGGTGCTGGGGTTGGCCGGAGGTGTCGCCGCTGCAGTAGCCGGTGATATGGCCGAAGAGATGGCAGAAAAAGCCGGCATTGCCGAGTCCCTCATCGAGACCCATGAGACCCTGGCGTTTGCCACCTTGGGGCTATTTGGTCTGCTTTTGGTCTGGCGGCTCTGGTTGCGTAACCACTTTACGCGTTCCACGATGACGGCGTATTTTCTCGCGGCTGCGATAGGCCTTGGGCTCCTCAGTGCGACCGGCCATTTTGGCGGTGACTTGGTCTATGAACATGGCGCTGGCGTGAATGTAGCTCGTGGTGTACATTCTTCACTGGCCATCACAAAGTCTGATCACTAGCGGCACATTGGGCAACCGGACTATGCGTATTCTCCTTGTGGAAGATGATGCCAATATTGTCGGTTTCGTGCGCAAGGGGCTAGAGGAGGAGCGGTATGGGGTCGATGTGGCGCAGGATGGAGAGGAAGGCCTTCTGATGGCTAGGACCACACCATATGACCTGCTTATCCTTGACGTGATGTTGCCAAAGCTGGACGGATTTACGGTGTGCCGTCGGCTCCGGGGTGACGGTCATGCCACACCCATCTTGCTTCTGACCGCGAAGGACTCCGTTGAAGATCGAGTGACCGGATTGGACACGGGCGCTGACGATTATCTGACGAAGCCCTTCGCCTTTGCTGAATTGCTCGCTCGCATTCGGGCTCTTCTCCGCCGGGGAGGTGCCCACCAATCTGGCAAGATGAAGGCAGCGGATCTGGAACTCGATCCACTCGCCCACCGCGTGTGGCGAGGAGGAAAAGAAATTATTCTTACCAACAAAGAGTATGCGCTCCTTGAATATCTCTTGAGGAATGAAAGCCGCGTCCTGACACGAACAGCCATCATCGAACACGTGTGGGGCATCCATTACGACTCTCTCACCAACATCGTCGATGTGCAGATTCGCTCCCTCCGGGCAAAAATCGATCGAGACTTCTCACCACAATTGATTCAGACGGTACGAGGCGTCGGCTATGTGTTGAAAACTCCGGAGTCCTGACCATGACCTCTTTTCGGACTCGGATACGCCGATCGTCCCTCGGCTTAATCGCCATCCTGCTCACCATATTCAGTGTGTTTCTTTATATGGGCCTCTCGGCATTGCTGTACCGGCATGTCGATGCCGGACTGCTGGCCTTGGCTCAAGCCGAAGCCACCAGAGTCGAATTGGCATCCGGTCAGGTCAGCCCCGTGACTTCGG
>JBFJQA010000040.1:0-18437 GCA_041616875.1 Nitrospiraceae bacterium
GATCCTGGTTCTCGGCAAGAAGAGCGGCTTCCAGAACCCTAGGGCAGGACAAGAGGTCATGGTCTGGATGAACGAGGATCACTTGGTCATCGACGTGAAACAGAAAGAGGATTCCTCTCCCTCAGAGCGCTATATCACGAGCAAGGTCGTGTACGCCTCCGAAGACCGAACTGAAATCAGGCTCTGGACTCCCGAAGGTGAGAAGACCCTCCCCTTGCCAGCCAGAAAAAAGAAGCGATCCGCCTTCCGGCCGGGTACCCCCGTGACCGTTCAGCTTAATGGGAACGGCGAGGTCATCGCCGTGAGAAAGGCCGGTTGAGGGTTAGTCACAGACGACCGCTCTCGATACCACGTTCAACCTGCATCCCCCTAGACCCCAACTGATCCACATCTGCTTGTCTTTCGAACTGAATCCTTTCTGCATAGCCTGCCTCATACAGGTCACACTAGACAGGGAGGACTTATGATGTTTCAACAGTTGAACCCGGGCGCGTGCCACACCTACCTCATCGCCGATGAGAAGAGTCATGAGGCGGCGCTTGTTGATCCCGTGCTCGAGCATGTGCAGGACTACCTGAATCTGATCGATCGGCAGAAACTCACCCTCACCCACGTCATTGATACCCATACTCATGCTGATCACATTTCCGGAGGGGCAGCGCTCAAGGATCAGGTTGGTTGCGAATACGTCATGCACGCGACCGCTCCTGCGCGATGTGTGACATTCCACCTCATAGACGGCTTCGAGTGCCAGCTTGGCCACATACCTGTGAAGGTGTTGCATACGCCTGGTCACACCAAGGATAGTGTGGCCCTGATCCTTCCAGACCGCCTCCTAAGCGGTGACGTGCTGTTTTTAGATGACGCAGGCGCGGGTCGAGATGATCTCCCTGGAGGGGATGCAGGAGAACATTGGGATAGCCTGCAGCGCTTGCTCGCCTTGCCTGACCACCTGATTATCTATCCGGCACATGAATATCGAAACCGCCAGCCCTCGAGTCTGAAGTTGCAAAAGGAACGTAATCCCGTCTTCAAACCAAAAACTCGACAGGCCTATATGACCTATTTAGAAGGACTGCAGCTCGGTCCGGCCGAATGGATGAAAGACGTGTTACAGGCCAATTATGCCTGTGCACGCGATCCGAAGGCGGCATGGATCCCCGTGGACGTCCCAGCCTGCGAGGTGAAAGGCACACTGGACCGCGGCGTGAACGATCAGCAGGTCGCCGCCATTCCTATCGAGGCAGTGAAGCAAGCGTTGGACACTCCAAGCGCGCCTATCATTCTTGACGTCCGCGCGCCGTCCGAATTGGCCGGGGAGCTTGGGCATATCACCGGCGCGCTCAACATCCCTGTAACCGAACTCTCTGGCCGGCTGAGTGAACTCGAGCCCATGAAGGAACAAGACATAGTCACCGTGTGCAAGAGCGGGGGCCGCGCACACACTGCGGCGCAAATTCTGATGCAGGCGGGATTTTCCAAGGTCCATGTGATGATGGGGGGAATGACAGCCTGGAAACAGGCGGGGTAATCTGAGCAGGACCATGACTACAGCCTATCCTCCAGACGGCCTATGACCCTCCAAGTCGCCCAGGGCCTCCTCATTGGTGGAGTCGTGGGTGTGTCCCTCGGCGCGACGGGTAGTGGTGGGTCCCTTCTCGCCATTCCGTTATTGGTGTACGTCTTAGGGAAGAGCTTACAAGAGGCTACGGCCATGTCCTTGGTGGTTGTGGCCGCTTCGGCTTGGTTTGGCGTGTACGCCCATTATCAGTCCGGTGAGGTTCGCTTCAGGGTCGCGTTGGTGTTCAGCGGGACAGGTGCACTCGGAGCTTGGGCTGGTGCGTACGGCCATCACCTGGCGCGGGAGGAAATCCTCCTGCTGCTTTTCGGAGTACTGATGCTCCTTGCCTCCGCCCACATGTGGCGTCATAGCCAGCTCCAGATTGCGGACAGTGGTGTCTCTTGTGCAGATCAATTTCCACGGACCTGCTGGCTCAAAGCGACAAGCATTGGCTTCGCCACTGGGGGACTGAGCGGGCTCTTTGGAGTAGGAGGAGGCTTTGTCATTGTTCCCGCACTGACCCTCCTCTTGGGATTTCCTATGAGGACCGCCGTGGGCACCTCGCTGCTGATCATCGGGTTGATCTCAATCGGTGGCATTGCCGGCCACTTACAATTCGGAAGCCTGGATTGGGTCCTGACATCACTGTTGCTCCTGGGCAGTGCAACCGGAATGCTCTTAGGGCACAGACTCGGTCGGCTCGCTTCACCGGGAGGCTTGACCAAGATCTTCGCGACCGTCGCCACGGTGATTGCTCTAGCACTGATTCTGCACAACACTCTTGCCCTGCTCGAGCCGGGAATCTAAATATCGCAGTCACTCGGGTGCCTCTTGACCCGCTTGAGAGCGATACCGGGCACAAGGCTCGAACTCGTTCCCGCTTCCGCTCGTGGCCCGGTGGTATTGCCTTGACAGTGAAAAGGAAGGACCGTACACTCCGACGGTCCTCATGAAAACTCGCTCAAAGGCTTCAGGCCTGAAAATTCGATCCGCTCCAAATGGGGGGGACCAGGCGGCTTTCGATCGGCTCTATCGCGAACATGTAGACCGAATTTATCGCCTTGCCCAGCGACTCTGTGGACACACCGATGATGCGAATGACTTGGTTCAGGAAACCTTTCTGAATGCCTACCGCAAGTTCAGCCAATTCAGGGGAGAGAGCCAGATCTCCACGTGGTTGTACACGATTGCCTCGCGAGCATGCCTGCGCATGCGGCGACGGCGAAAAGGTGAACCGGAACGCGAGCTGTCATTTGACGAATTTATCCCAACGTCAGAAGGTGAGTTCAGACTTCAAGTCCCGATCAAAGGGCTCACGCCCGAGCAAGCACTGGAAAAAAAGGAACTGCGGAAGGCGCTCCATTCCGCCATTGACAAGTTGCCCCAAAAGTATCGGCTAGTTCTCGTGCTGAGGGATATGGAGGGTTTTTCCGCCAAACAAGTGGGGACCATCATGGGCCTCAACGAACGCGCGGTCAAATCGCGTCTTCATCGAGCGAGACTCTTTGTCCGAAAGGAACTGAGCGCACGGGGTGTCCGTGGCGTCGCTCGCTCAGCCAAGGGCACGGCTCTCCGTTAATTCCCTGATACAGAGAGGAATCCGGTGCGAGGAAAACCGGCGGCAAAAAGAGCCAGACACCATAGAACGGAGGCTGAGCATACGCACTCCAAGGCACGATGTCTGAAGCTCCTACGACATCTCTCCGAGTACGTGGATAACGACCTTCCCAAAGACATTTGTCGAGAGATTCGAACCCACCTCGGGGCATGCCCAAATTGCGAGCAGTTTCTCTCGTCTCTCCGGCAAACGATACGCCTCTGCCAGCATGTGCCGATCCCCGCCCTGACTTCCTCCCGCCGAGCCAGGCTCCGGAGAGAGATTCTCAAAGCCGCCGCCAACGCATAACCCGGGTCCGAATCCTTTCCGCCAAACCACGCTCTCACTGTATGGTCCAGGGTACAGTCAAGGTTGTCCTCGGGTAGCAAAGATTTTGTGCCATCAGGTAGAATGTCTGTACGCCCGTCGGATTCACAAAGGGAGACGAGTATGGGTTTGCGTGCATTGTGCCTTTCCATAGTCTCGTTTGTTGGCCTGACAAGTTGGGCGCTGGCTGCCCCGCCTGTCCCGACGCTCAATCCTTCGGATTCGACCCAGAATGAAGAAATCCTCATCACCATCCGCAGCCGTTCATTCGAACCCGCTACCGTCCCCCTCCGCGCTGGCCGGAAAACAACGTTGATCTTTCACAATCAGGACGCCGAACTCCATGCCTTCGTGCCTGTTGGACTCCTCACCGGCCTTCACCTGAATATCCTTGGTAATGGCGCACCTGAGTTCGACGCGCAGGGTTTCAAGCGGGTGATCATTCCGTCGCATGGGAAGTCGGAGATTCGATTCGTGCCAACCCGCACCGGAGTTTTTCCCTACTATTGCGACATGCCTGGACACAAGATGAGCGCCATCATCGTCGTAGAATAGCCGCGCGCGTGACGTGACTCCAGCCTTCTAGCCGTCGCAGGCATCACATGACGAGGAAATTAATTCTTCGCTCCCTGTCTCCGATTTTCTGGATTCTACTCTTCACGACCGCAGACGCCGTCATTCGAGGAACACCTGAGCAGGGGAAGGCCATCTTCGAAGAACGATGCGCATCCTGCCACGGCCTCACCGGAAAAGGTGATGGCCCCATGGCGCCCTTCCTTTCACCACGACCCGCGAGCCTCATCTCCGCGGGCACCTCGGTGAAGTCGGACAAAGAGCTCTTGGATGTGATCGCGAATGGCAAGCCCCGTACGGCGATGCCGGCCTGGAAAGATTTGCTGAGCACGGAAGAGCGTTATGATGTCCTCTCCTACATCAGGACGCTGGTAAGGTTTCACCCAAAACCCCTCACTCCTGGCCCTCCGAACGAACCGGACCGCGAGAAAGGATAAGGACGCCGCTCCTCTGAGACAGGTGGCCCCTGAGGGAAGGAATCGAGCGGTATCTGAAAATTCCTCAGCCTGCCCCGGTCAATGGTTGTCGGAGGCACCATCCTGATATCGAAACCTGAAATCATGGCAAGCCTGAAGGTATGGCTCAAACCACTCCGCTTTGAAGCGATCGGCATCCCACGGGTCGGAAGAGAGGACACGCGTATTGCCGTCGGCGATCACATAGGTGCTCGTATCGACCGAGCCCTGCCTTGTCGTTTTCACGGTGACGTGGCGTCGTTCATACAACGAGCCCTCAAATCGATCAAGGAGTGTCAGCGAGCCTTCGTTTAGCCCTGTATAGAGCCGCCCGCACGTTTCATGGTCTTCACAGGCATAGATTCCCGGGTAGGGCCTTCCTAGCACCCTCACCCGTCGATACCCCTTCAGCACGGCTCCTACTGACTCACACGGCTTCCCTATCACCGCCTCCATGACTTCGGGAAACATCAAGGTTCCATAGGCAAACAGATTCATGAACTAGAGCCCCCTCTCCTGAAGACCAATCTTGGGTGCTCCCATCAAGACTGTCAACTCCCCGTCTCGTTATTGGACGGGCCTAGAAGGCCTTTCCAGGACAACACCGCCTTTTTCAACGGGAGCCCTTCTCACGGCCCTTCGCTGCATGGTACAGTGTCGCTTCTTTGTCAGTCATCTATGGAACGGAGGAATAGCGTGATGGTGTTGTGGACGGATTCTCTGCTGCGAATCATCGTAATGACAGCGTTCCTAGGTGGGTTCATACTAGGGCTCACCCCACTCAATGTGAACTCTTTCGAGCCGGCCTATGCCGCCGAGTCTAAGAAAGCGCCCAAGAAGGCGAAAAGGAAAGCCTCTCCCGCCGCGTCCGCGGTTGTCCGTTACGTGAAAGCCGTGAGCAAGGGTGATCGGCTGGCAGTGGGACACCTAGATTTTTCGTGCCAGTATCGAATGGTGTCCGCCAGTGCCAAGGGCGTGCAGTCGTTCCCTAAGAAATCCGACGCGCTGTACGACCGGTGTTGGGAACCTATCGCTCAGGCGAATGCGGAGCCCGTTCAAACGAAGCACCAGGCCATGAATGTCCTATGGCCAGGGACTGGGAAGCTGATCTTCTTTGGGGAACCACTGGACCGATATCCCTATGCCGCATCGGCTTTCGTGTCTGAACTGTTGGGCAAGTCCCCTTCAGAAAGTGGATTTCGGACGAAAGTTCTGTCGGTGAAACGGCTCCCCCCTGCTTCCTTTCGTATTCGGCCTGAAGGGGACGTCGTGGCCGCTCCCGCCACCATGGTTCACCTCCGCGTGAACTATACAGATCCTTTGACCTCCCCGGTCACCTACGCACCGGGCACCGTTCAGTGGGCGAATCCGATCCAACGCCCACGCGAAGCCCTGAAAGCAGTCACGCTGAAGTGGGTGGTCCTCTCACGGTTGAAGAAGCTGGGGTTCCCCGGGGACCTCGCCGTGGTTAATTTACCGGTCGTCCCAGCTCAGGGGCATCGTCCCGCAACTCCCTTGCTGGCTCAAAACAGTGGGTATCTCAAAGACTCAGCCGACTGGTGGAGTCCCTCCGACCATCCGGACCATTTGGTCATTGCCGTCGGCTTAGCCACCCAACTCGAGAAACTGGATGATCGCGTTGCGATGCTTAATCGAGTGCTTATGATCGATCCCAATCAGATTGATGCCTTGACGGCGCTCACCCGGGATCTGTACGAAGCGATTCTTGAAAACGGGGCTGCCGCCCTCCCGGTCAAGGTCACAGGAAAGAGTTTGGCTAACCGCCTCACGGAGTTCTACTGGGACACCTACGCAGAGCACGAGCGATTGGATATTTCCTTAGGAATGGAAATGGGGGGTTATGCCAAGCCCACCACGGCTGACTACTTGTTCCGCATGATTCCCGCCATGGAGAAATTGGCTGAGCTGCAGCCCCAGGATATGGAGAATCGGTTTCGGTTGGGTGTCGGATATCGCTGGAACCTAGACCAACTCACCGCAATTGACACCCACCAAGCACTCGTCAAGGCGCTTCCGCCAGACCGGGCTTCCCTTCGCGCTCGAGCTTTGACCGAGCTGGCTTGGTCAAAAATTACCATGGTCGCCTTTAACCGCTCGCTTGACGATCCGGCCATTCAGGAGGCCTACAAGGAAGCCGAAGAGGCGTTTAACTTGAGCGATCGGCCAATGGACAAGTTCGTGGCCGCCTACACCATGGCCTACAGTCTGGTCTATTGGCCAAACCGTGATAATCAGGCGATGCTGTCGCACCTCACCGACGCCAAGAGGTGGTTCATGCAGGTTGACGGAGCGACTGAAGAGGCCTGGCGGATGCTCCTCCGAAACGAAACGCTCAAGCGGGTCATCGATGCGGACCCGGCGTTCCAACACTTGGTGGCTGCGGGGGATCGAGGCTAACCATCTCCATCGTCGAACTCAGCCCTTCCCCGCCTTTTTCATGGCTGCTAGCTCGGCAAAATACGCAGAAAAAGCCCGCATGCCCCCTGAAGCCTGCCCCCAGTCGAAGTGTTCGTTGGGTGCATGGTAGCCATGCTCCGGCAGGCTGAGCCCCATGAAGACGATGGGCACGCCCCACGCTCGTTGCATCATGACAGCGGCGCCAATGGACCCCCCTTCTCGGATGAACGCCGGCTCTCTCCCAAACCCAGCCCGCGCCGCGCGCCGGGCCGCATCGGCATGGGGTCCTGAAAACATGCCCCGGAAGGGCTCCAGCATCCCTTCCGCTTCCACTTTCACTCCCGGGTTCCGCGCGGCGACATACTGCTTAAACAGCCGAAAAATTTTCTGTGGCTGTTGATCCGGTACGAGGCGCATGCTGACTTTCAACTCCCCCTTGGCTGGGACCACGGTCTTCACCCCTGGCCCCACGTACCCCCCAACGAGACCGTGGACCTCGAACGTGGGCGCAGCCCAGATACGACGGAGAACTTCACTCGGCTCCTTCGTCCGGAGATCCTTAAAGCCATAGGCTCGCATGAAGCGCTTGACCTGAAAGCCTGATGCCAGGAAATTTGTGAGTTCCGCCTTGGTTGGTGACACCACCTCATTATAAAAGCCGGGTATTTTGACCTTGCCCGATCGACTGTCCAGGCAGGCGCTTACCAGATCGGAGAGTTCCGCCAAGGGGTTCCTCGCTGCTCCTCCCGTGACACCCGAATGGGCATCGGTCTCACCAGTCTGCAAGGTGAGCCGGACCGCCAAGAGGCCGCGCAGGCTATACGGCATGGCCGGTCGACTCTTCGCGACCCAAATGGTGTCGGAAACCAAAACTGATTCCGGGACCGGAACCAAGGACCGCTGCTTCAGCGCTGCCTGAAAGTTTGGGCTGCCGATCTCTTCTTCCAATTCCCAGAGAAATCGCACGTTGATGGGAAGTCCTTCCTCCACGACATATTTGGCGGCCAACAGAGCAGCCAGAGCCGGCCCTTTGTCATCCGTGGTCCCTCGACCATGGTAGATTCCGTTTTCTCTCCGAAAGGTAAAGGGAGCCTGGCGCCACTCCGGTTCCTGGGCCGGCTGGACATCCAGGTGGTTATAAATGGTCACCGTCGGATACCGGGAATCAATTGTCCACCCACCGGAGACCACAGGAAATCCTCCTGTCTCAACGATGCGTGCCTCGGCACCGAATCGATTCAGCGCTTGAACGGCAAGGGCCGCCATCTTTCGCATATCTCTCGCCCGAGTGGGATCCATGCTGATGGAGGGGGTCTCCACCATTTCGCCCAGCATCTCCTCAAATTGTCCTCGGACACTGCCAATATAGGCATTGATCAGCTTCGATTTTCCGGCCATATCGCTCTCCTCACGCCAAGAGTGCAAGAATACGACACGTCATCTTCTCGTGCGACATCATCCCATTATAGCGACGGCGCATTCGTCGGGGAAAGATGATGAACCCTTGGAACAATGGTAGAATTAGAACGTGTCACCTCCTGGCCAGACACGTAACATGCCGAGGCCATCCGTGGTCCCAAGATACCTATTCGTTCTGCCCGTTGCTCTGACCTGGACCCTACTGGCGCTCGTTTCCCAGGCTGTAGGGGGGGAAGACTCAGTCCCCATTAATAAGATCCTGGCCGATCCCGAGGAGTACCACTTGCAAACTGTCTACCTCCAGGGGATGGTTGAACAAGTGACCGCGATGGAACCGTATCACCTCCCCAGCGGTGCCGGCTGTTATGGCGCCTATACGTTTCTGCTGGCAGATACCACTGGGACACTCCCCGTCGCGGTGCTAGGCATTTGCGGGTCACCACTTCTCTTACCTCCCCCTCTCACCGAGGGAGACCGGGTCGTGGTTCAAGCTCATATTCGAGCACCCGGGCATGGAGGGACTCTCCAGGGAGTCATCGGCGTTCCGCTTCCCGAAGGCCCTTCGACAACCGTCCAGGCCATCGCCAATCAGATCAGACGGGCCGAAGAATGACCGGATTCACCTCCACTGTGTGCGTGCTTGGCAAAAGCTTGGCGATCCTCCGGAGAACACCCAGTTCGTCGGTCCACGAAGGTCGGTCATAGAGAGGTTCACTGGGACAGCATGATTTCCAAGCCGCACATGACACTTCCCGCACCCACACAAATCGGATGGGTCGGCACCGGTGTCATGGGTGGTGCCATGTGCCAGCACTTCCTTGAGAAGGGTTATGCCGTCACCCTGCATTCACGGACCAAAGCCAAGGCCCAGCCCTTACTTGAGAATGGTGCCGTTTGGGTAGATTCGCCGAAATCGGTCGCGCAGCAGTCGGATGTGACATTCACCATGGTTGGGTTCCCAGAGGAGGTGCGAGATGTGTACTTCGGCGACAAGGGCCTCCTCCTAGGAGGCTATCCGGGCAGTATGGTCGTCGACATGACAACCTCACCACCCAGCCTCGCCAAAGAGATTCATTCTGCCGCCAAGGCCAGAAAGATTTGTGCCGTTGACGCCCCGGTGTCTGGTGGGGATGTCGGCGCGCGGGATGGGACCCTGTCCATCATGATCGGTGGCGACAAAGAAGCAGTCGAGGCACTCATCCCGCTTCTCGAGATCATGGGCAAGGACGTCGTCTACCAGGGCGGCGCAGGATCTGGACAACATACCAAGCTGTGCAACCAGATCGTCATTGCCGGCACCATGATTGGAGTCTGTGAAAGCCTGCTTTACGGCTATAAGGCGGGCTTGGACCTAGAGAGTATGCTGCGCTCCATCAGTGGCGGTGCCGCGGGCTGCTGGACCCTCAACACTCTTGCCCCTCGGATACTCAAACGCGATTTCAAGCCCGGCTTCTTTGTGGAACACTTCGTCAAAGACATGGGCCTCGCACTCGAGGAAGCCAAGCGGATGGGCTTGGTGCTCCCCGGCTTGGCCCTTGTACATCAACTGTACCTCTCCGTCCAAGCCCACGGCCATGCTAGGGCCGGCACCCAGGCCCTCATGCTGGCCCTCGAAGAACTCTCCAAGACCAAAGTAGATGCTCAGTGAACAGAGAAGGGGATCGGGGCGAAGGTGAGGAAAAAGATGGCGAGCGCTCCCCAGCCAACCCCGACTCTGACGCGCCCTAAGGCTCTCTGAGGATCCATCACCGGAGGGTGCGCCAGTCCGACAAGCCCGGCGAGTCCTGCCCAGAGAAACCATCCTGGCCACCCGAACAGTCCCAGCAACAGCAGAATCGGGATCATGGCCACCGCGATAGTCCGTTGTCGATTTCCCCACAGCGCATATGCGACGTGCCCTCCGTCCAACTGCCCGATCGGGATCAGGTTCAATGACGTGATGAACAGGCCGAACCACGCCGCAAACCCAATGGGGTCAAGCACCACATCGGTTCCTTCAGGCAGCGGTCCGATAATCACCCATGACATGAATTGAAGTAACAGCGGCTCGCCCAAGTGCAGCCCAAACGTTGCATTAGCAGGAACAATCTCAGAACGCTGTAAGCCAAAAACCAGCGCCACCACTGCTACGACAAAACCGGCAATGGGGCCGGCCACGCCAATGTCAAACAGGGCTTTTCTGCTCAGAATGGGACCGCGCATCCTAATGATGGCACCAAATGTCCCGATGAAGTGCGGTGGCCCAGGAATAAAGAGCGGGAAACTCGCGGGGACCCGATGCAGGCGCGACAGGAGGTAATGCCCAAATTCATGCGTGACAAGAATGCCCAGTAGGGTGGCGGAGAAGGGGATACCTTTGAGCAGGACGGTCGGGTCCTTGATCAAAAATTCCCATGCCCCGAGGAATGGATCACTGTTGGTATGATAGGCACCGGCCCAGAGAGTCGTGAGGATGGTGGTGAGGAATAATCCGATCGGAAGAATGAGCCGTGATGTTTGCGTCGAGGGTGCAGCTTCTTCATAGTCAAAAGATTCTTCACCGGCCCCAAACGAGGCATCCTGTGGGCCCGTCGATTCGATCCACCGATGGTCCCCTCCTTCATCTCGATCACGCTGTCTGGGTTCCTCCACCTCTCTGGTCTCCTGTCACACTCCCCTTCCGGACTCGGTTGAAAAAGGGTTGTGCTGCAATTCTTCCTCGACAGTTGTCGCGGGTCCGTGGCCCGGGAACAACAGCGTTTTCTCGGGCAGTGTCAATACCCGGCTTCGAACTGACTCCAAATGGCTCGGGTACAATGTGAAGGGGTTAGCCCGGCCGATCGAGCCGGCGAAGAGCGTGTCTCCGACAAAACATGCCTTGTGCGGACCCGTTTTGACATGATAACAGATCCCCCCTGGGGTATGCCCGGGTGTCGTCAGACATTCGAGCGTGAAGCGCCCAACCTTGATGACATGTTTGTCTTGTGGTTGGGCCAGAAGATGTGCGGGCGGAAGCCAAGGCGCTAGGGCTCGATCGTCCTCACCAAGATACACCGGCACCGGCCATCGTTGAACGATATCATCCAAGCCTCCGGCATGGTCCGCATGGCCGTGGGTCAAGCAAATTACGTTCAGACCGAGACCGCGTTGGTCCAAGACGTGGAGCACTTCCGTTGCGTTGTACCCGGTATCGATCAAGGCCGCTTCTCTAGCCTCTTCGTCAAAGAATATGTAGCCTTTGACCTCGTACCCGCCGATATCCCCGAGGATAGTCACAATCTCGGCGACAGACGGCGGCACCTCCTTCGGTCCCCATTCATTGTGAGCAATTTGAGCGAGGGGACCGGCGCGAAGTCCGAGGCTCTTGGCCACTGCCTGCACTTCGGCCTCGGAAGGGCTGCGGATACCCTGCTCCAGTTTAGTGATTTCGCCCGCTGACAAGCCGCTGTGCTTGGCCAGGTCTGCGACCGACAGACGCTGCCCATGACGCGCTTTCTTTATGATGTCGGTAAACTCGTCTTCGAGGTTCATGGCGCTTCGGCCATCCTTTCGTCGGCGAAGCGCCATCCGTCAAAAGGTTTGAAAGTCATAAAGTCCAAATGTCATTCGGAGTGAACCTTTTCGGTATCCTAAGCGTGGGCATAATGACTTCTCAGCGCCGACGTTACGACTTGCAGACGTTCAGACCTGACGGACTAGAGCTCCGCGCCAGGCTTCAACCATCGCCGCGTCAACGTCCACTAAAGTCACGGTTCGCAGATTCTTCGCTCGATAGGCCTCCACCTCGCCAACCATTCTGGACGCCGCCTCAGCATGCGCGACTCCGCCGACGCCAGTTCCCATTCCGGGCAGAGCAATCGAGACGAAGCCTTTTTGATCAGCTAAGGCGAGGGCGGCTCTGGTTGCCAGGGCCACATTCTCTGCCCCTATTCGTATTCCAGGCTGTTCCATCGTGGGCGCATGAATGACGCCAGCAAAGCCTGTTTTTCCGGCCGTTGTGATCACGGCCTCACCCACAGGAATCGGTGCCCGCCCACGCGCCTCTTTTTCGACATCAATCCCCCCCGCCCGCTTGATCACTCCTGCTACTCCACCTCCCATGAACCCGAGACTGTTTGCAGCATTCACGATGACCTGGCAATCCACCTCCAAAATGCTGCCTTGAATGACCCTCACCTGTAGGGTTTCTCCGCTCATTCGCTGTACGCTACGAACGCCCCCCCCTGAAGGCTTCCGAGCCCCTCAACCTACCTGTCTTGTCGCTCCTTCCAGAAATCTAGAGCGTCCGTTCCCAACCCAAAGTTGCCCTACGCGAATTTGGCTGCAGGGCTGAAAGCAACCTGAACAGCCACGCTGATTCTTCGTCAACATTCACAAATCTGTCGCAATCCTCTTTCCGTGTTCAGTGACATGGGCGATGTTGTCTTGGTGTTTCACTACACCATTGGGAATGCCTAAGTTGGGCGTGCCCGTGAACTCTTGGCTTCTTGATAGCTTCGGGCAAACCGGAGGAATTCCCCTCATCCCTCCTCTCCCACACCGCCTCGACTGGAAGGGACGGCCGCGAGGGCGCTCGCCATGGCGGGCAGCCAGAGGTCATTAGCTAAGCGGCTGCTGCTTCGCCGTTCTACTAGTCCGATAAGGCGAAGCAGCCAATAGTGCGACAAGAACGCAAATGATTTCTCACCGCATCATGGTGGCGCCTGAGTCGGGCGCCCTTCGTCAGTCGAGACCACACCCCCTATTCCAACTGTACTTCCTTGATTTCTCCTATCCTCCCCAAGGCCTTGGGCAGCCGCTCGGGTGATCCGACCGCAAATATTTTCAACTGGTCCGGATGGAGATGGGTCCGGCTTACCCTCAGTAAATCCTCTTTCGTCAGTTTGACCACCTTGCGTCGAAGCTGTTGGAGAAAATCCTTTGGGAGACCATCATATTCCAACCCAATCAGACGGCTGACAATTCGAGCGGGGCTCGTAAAGGAAAAGACAAACGAATTCACGAAGGCTTCCTTCGCCTCGGTTAACTCGGCGTCAGTCACCGCTTCCTCGCGTAGGCGCTGCATGTTCATAATGAGACTGTTGATGACCTGCTCGGTAGAGTCTATCTTGGTTTCGGCGTACATCATCCACACGCCCCGCTCATAAATCCCCCCACGAAGCCCGCTTCCGACCGAGTACGCCAATCCCTGACGGGTTCGCACGTCCTGAAAGAGCCGGCTCCGAAAAGAACTACCGCCCAATATGTCATTCGCAATGGCCAAGGCGGGATAGTCTGGGTCACGTTCTTTGAGCGACAGGTGCCCCACCCGGAGGTGTGCCTGGGTCGTGCCTTTCCCCACAAAATGGATCACCTTCTCTCCGTTGCTTTCCCGGCCTTCATGGTCACCATCAAGGGGAGGGAGGGTGACAGGTTCGACCTGCCCCCTTGCCCAACCTCCAAAGGTCTTCTGAAGCAGATCCAGCATGGCGTTCGTCTCAAAGTCTCCGGTCACGCCGAGGATGATTCCGTTCGGGTGAACGGTGCGTCGATGAAACGCCACAAGATCGTCCCGGGTCACTCGGGATATCGATTCCACCGAACTCCTCCGAGCATAGGGATGAGTCGGTCCGTAGAGGAGTTTGGGAAACTCCAGCCTCGCGATGGACTGAGGACGGTCATACCGACGTCGGATCGACTCGATGGTCTGGAGCTTCACGAGCTCGAGTCGCTGCGAAGCGAAGCGGGGACGCATCAAGATATCGGCGAAGATCTGAAGACCCCGGTCAAGGTCTTTTTCTAGAACATCCAACATGGCCCCACCCGATGTCGTCCCTATTCCCGTTGAGACATCGGCAGCCAAGTGTTCCAGTTCTTCGTCCACTTCCTCCGGGGTCATGCGTTCCGTCCCACCCGTCCGCATCACAGTGCCCGTGAGAGAAGCGAGCCCTATCTTGTCGGGGGGGTCTAACCAACCCCCCGTCCTTATCATCGCCGAAATCGTGACCAGAGGCAGTTCATGATCTTCCAGGAGGTAGATGACCATCCCATTCTCCAACACGACCCGCTCTGGCTCCGGGGGGAGAAATTCCACCGGTTCAAATTGCATGACCCGGGGATCGGCTTGTCCCTGCGTGCCTGGTCCTTGTGCGAACGTCGGAAGGACATCCAGCATGACAGCGATGGAGACCGAGACAGCCAACACCAGCCGAAGGAAGCAATACGGCGCATCTCCCTCTCCCGATCGCTTCGCACCCTCCAGTATCCGTCCTTGATGAATCACTCGGTCCGACTCACTGAACCTCTGTCGAATCATCACGGTCTCTTTCCCTCTTCGCCTGCCGATAAAGTCGGCTTCACCAGTGTCGCCACAGTCCGGTTGGACTTCCTAAAGTAGGTGGCCGCCACACGTTGAATGTCCTCCGCCGTGACGGCTGCAATGCGCTTCCGGGCCTCAAGGATATATCGCCAGTCCCCCGCTACCGTTTGGAAGTACGAGAGTTGCGACGCGAGGCCACTATTAGAGCGGAGGGACCGGAGCAGGCTGGCGTCCAGATTGTTTAGCACTTTTTCCAATTCTCTGCCTGTGACGGGCTCGGTCTTCAACCGATCGAGTTCGTCATAAATCGCCTCTTCGACTTCCCCCGGCGTATGGGGTGCCAAGGGCACCGCGCTGATCATGAAGACATTGGGCGCGCGAGCTCCGGGCGCGCTGGATTGGGTTCCAATCGAGGCAGCCAGTCGCTTTTCCCGAACGACACGATGATAGAGACGTGATGTCACACCTTCGGACAGCAGGGAATCGATGACATCAAACACATAATCGTCCGGATGGGTCAGGTCCGGCTTGTGATACCCGATAAACATCCTGGGTTCGGCATCGTATTGCACTTCGATCCTGCGTTCCCCTCGTTGTGGCGGCTCACGCGTCACCACGCGCGGCGTCGTGGGTCCGGCTGGAATTGGGCCAAAGCTCTCTTCAACCAGCGCGAGAACCTTGGGTGGATCAATATCCCCAACGATGGCAATCACGGTATTCCCTGGACCATAGAACGTGTCGAAGAATTCCTTGGTCACCCTCGGCGTCAAGGCATGAATGTCGGAGGCCCAGCCAATAGTCGGCAGGCGGTAAGGATGCGCCTGAAACACAGCTGCCATGAACGCTTCATAGAGCAGACCCGTCGAACTGTCTTCCGTCCTGAGGCGACGCTCTTCCATGACAACCGCCCGTTCCTTATAAAATTCGCGAAGCACCGGGGTCGACATTCGGTCCGACTCAATCACTGCCCACAGAGGCAGCCGATTGGCGGGTAAACTGACGGTGTAGCGGGTCACATCCTTGCTCGTGGATGCGTTCAGCCCCACCGCCCCATTGCGCTGGTAGAGCATCGACATTTCATTTCCTACCACCAATTGGGCTGCCTGCCGCTGCGTTTCTTTAAATTGTCGACGCAATTGTTGCAGTTCAGGAGAATCGGGCCGATCTGCTTTGCGGGTCTGCTCACTTAGGTGCTTGATCGCGCCGTCCAAGCGAACCAGTTCGTCTAGTAGCGGGCGCTCTTTTTCGTAATTTTTCGTTCCGATGGTCCTTGTCCCCTTAAACGCCATGTGTTCGTAGAGATGGGCGACGCCGGTCTGCCCGGTGCGCTCGTCAAGACCACCGACGCCGAACGTGACGTTAATCGACACGACCGGAACCTGGCGTCGCTCCACCATCAAGAGCGTGAGGCCATTGGACAACCGGTGTTCAATCACGCGATCAGCCAGCCCGACCGTCGTTTTGTTCTCAGCGTCAGCCTGGCCGACGATGAGGATCAGGCCCAAAACAATCAGAACCACTCGCCGAACCATCATGAGAAGAGCTCCATTAATTCTTCTGGCTGTTCGATGAACCATTCTGGCTTGCACGCCGTCATCTTCTCCCGATTACCCATTCCGTATCCAACGGCACAGACCCTGATGCCGGCATTGTGACCGCCATTGATGTCGTTGGTGCTGTCACCGATGAGGACCGTTCGTTCTCTGTCAATGTTGAGCTGTTCCATGATGTGCAGCAGCATCCCAGGTTCTGGTTTTAAGCCAAATCCATCGTCTCCGCCAACGGTATGCGCAAAATGATGAGGCCCCAACCCATTGAGAATAATTCTCGTGTACTCGATCGCCTTGTTCGTCGCCACGGCTTTGTGTTTGTCCCCAAAATGCACCAGGGCTTTTTCGATGCCAGGATAATATCTCGTCCTATCAAGGCAGTGCTTGAGATAGTGCCCACGAAACACGGCCAAGGCCTCGTCGTATTTTGAGTGGTTTTCTTCACCCACCGCCAGCCTCAGAAGTCGCTTGATGCCGTCCCCGACAAAACTGAAGATCTCCTCCTCTCTCCGCAGGGGAAGCCCCAGTTCATGCAAGGTCAGGTTCACGGACGTTGCGATGTCCCATTTAGATTCAATCAGCGTTCCGTCCAGATCGAAAATGAGCAAGTCCACAGGGGTAGTCTGTGCCATTATTCAGCCTTTTCTAACTCAGACCGAAGAGCCTTCAGCTTCTCGATCCGGCTTTGGTCTGTCTCCTGCATGATGGCATGCCGGACAAAGTAAATCATTCGTTTGAGGCCAACGTGCGGAGGAAATTGCGGTCCGATCATCCGCCACCGGTCTTGAAAGCCCTTCACTCGCACCCAGATCCGTTCAAACTGAGGATCGGCCACATACGAGGCTGTCTCCCAATACACCGTCCCCACGACCTGAAACTCAACCGGGATCAAGGCTTCAGACATGGAAATAACTTGCCAGTCATCAATATCCTCCAAGACCTCGTACTCTTTGATAATGATGACTTTTCCCCACAGAGGTTCCTCCCTCCACGAAATATAGGGATACAACACCTCGTGGGACACGGATTCCAGCCGAACACCTTTGGAATCCAAACGGAGGTAGTATTCCACCACAAGGGCGGGGTCATGAGTCAGGTCTCCTGTCAAGGGCCAGGCCTTGTCCCCAAACAGAGGTGTCACAACGAGACCGGCCACTATGAGGAAGGCGGCTATCTTCAATGTTGCCTCCGGCACAACCTATTCGACTTCATGAAGTTTCATCGAATTTGTGCCGCCCGGGTGGCAAGTCAAGGTGCCGGACACAATCACGATACGATCACCGGGTACCACATACTGTTTCTCCCTCAACCGTCGTTCCACATCTTGCACGCGTTCCTCAGCCTCGGTCACGCGGGGTATGGTGAAAGACGTCACGCCTGGATACAGCGCCATGCGCCGCCGGACTTCCTCACAATATGTGAACGCAATAATGGGCGCGACGGGCCTCCGTTTCGATATGAGGCGCGCTGTCGAGCCCGATTCGCTGAAGGCGACTATCGCAGCCGCACCGGTGTCCGACGCGGCGGTTGCCGCGGCCGCACACACCGCTTCGGGGATGGTGGCATCCTTCACGGGTCTTCTCGGATAGGAAGCGCTCTCCGCCTTAATCTCCTTTTCGGCCTCGCAAATAATCCGATCCATAACCTGGACCGCTTCAACCGGATGTTCCCCGATGGAGGTCTCGGCGGAGAGCATGAGAGCGTCCGTACCATCGAAGATCGCATTGGCCACATCTGACGCCTCCGCCCGCGTGGGACGCAGATTGTGGGTCATGGATTCAAGCATTTGTGTCGCGGTGATCACCAAGCGTCTCCGTCTATTCGCCTCCGCGATAATCCGCTTTTGTAATATAGGGACCCGTTCAGGCCCCATCTCGACCCCCAGGTCACCCCGCGCGACCATCACCCCGTCCGCCTCTTCCAACAGCTCGTCCAGACGATCCACAGCTTCCGGCCGTTCAATCTTGGCGATGATCGCGACGTCCGCTTCGCAATCGGCAACGAGATTTTTCGCCAGAACCAGATCATCCGGCCCTCTCACGAAAGAAAGCGCCACATAATCCACCCCCTGCGCAAGGCCGAATTGGAGGTCCTCCCGGTCCTTGTCGGTGATCGTTGGTTCACTTATGAACGTCCCAGGCAGATTGATCCCCTTATAGGAGGAGATCTTACCCCCAGCCACCACCGTACATTCCACTGCCGAGTCGGCAATTCGGGAAACCATTAACTCCACAAGTCCGTCGTCAATAAGAACCCTGGC
>JBFJQA010000041.1:0-18112 GCA_041616875.1 Nitrospiraceae bacterium
AAACCGTACCGGCGCTCCCAGACTCTAATCACATCCTTAGAGAGCCCGGTGAGTTTTGAAACCCTGTGAATTCTATGAATATTCATTCTACGTGGTGAACTATAGCACGAGTAAACTAATGTTTGTCAAAACTATTTTCATTTTAACCCTTGACATCATGTACATTATGGCTTATACATTAGACACAACATTGGACAATAAGACACCAAACGATTGGAATGAACTTCACACTTTTGACTAGTAACGGCGGGACAGAGGAGGCAGTCATGAACACAAACACGACACACACCATTGATGCCCTGCAAGCCACGGTGAGTCAGAACACCCGAGACTCTTCACCTGCAGATTACGCCTGCACCCGGTGTGGCGGATTTATCGTTCAAGACTCCTGCCTCGATGTCTTCGACGAAACAGGAAAGATCGATCTTGTGGCTTCGCGTTGCATTCAGTGCGGTGACCTGATTGATCCCGTGATCTCTCGTAACCGGATGCAGAAATTAGAACCAGCGCACCCGAAGCCAACGAAATGGTCGAGAAAATCAAGTGGCTTTAGGCGTGTTAAAAAAAGTAAACTAGCAGTTTTGTGACAGCCTGACCCACGATGGATAGGACACTCAGAGATATATCGGGCACCAAGCCGATCGTCAGCCAAAGCTCTCACACCCTCATATACTGGGGCGCTCGGTCGCCATTTCGACCCAGAGCCCCGTGACGGGGCAGGAGCCAGGGCGTATCTCCAGACCATGGAACATTTTTCATCCCATGTCACTACGTAAGCAGGGCGATTCAGTCAGTCGATCAATCTTTATTCAAGCGGAGGAGAAGTCATGGATAACCAGAAGACCTTAAACCAGGCAGCGACAGTGGTGGTTGGCATACTCTGCAGTGTCATCTGGCCCCTTGGGACCGTGCTGGCGGCTGATGACGACATGGTCAAGATTCCGCGTGGAGAATTCACGATGGGCAGCAGCGATCACCCCGATGAAACGCCCCATCAAGTCGTACTGGATGAATTTCACATTGATAAGTATGAAGTCTCAAACGAGAAATACGCCGGCTTCATGAAAGCGACGGGTCACGCAGCCCCTGCGTACTGGGATGACCCGCGGTTGAACAAACGCAACCAGCCCGTGGTGGGCGTGAACTGGTTTGAGGCCACGGCCTTCTGTGAATGGCAGGGCAAACGCCTCCCCACCGAGGCCGAGTGGGAACGAGCAGCCAAGGGCCCGAAAAGTGACACGCATTATCCGTGGGGACACATGCTCACCCCTAAGAAAGCCAACTACGGACAGAACGTCGGAAGAACGACGCCAGTCGATTCCTACCCTGAGGGCAAGAGCGGGTTCGGCCTCTATAACATGGCCGGCAACGTCTTCGAGTGGGTTTCTGACTGGTACCAGAGGGATTACTTCAAGGACAGTCCATCCATGAATCCCCAGGGCCCTGGTGAGGGATACAACTGGGCCAACCAAGGAGCTGTCAAGGTATTGCGCGGCGGGTCGTGGCTCGCTCCGGATCACTCACTGCACACGAGCCACCGCTTTTGGAACCAACCCGAGAATAACTCCTACGGCGTAGGACTTGGGTTCCGATGCGCCAAGTCAGCCAAGACGGCAATGACCAGAATGGTGCAGGGTGCCCGTGACCACTATATGCACGCGCTTATCAGCATGGGCGAAGAAAAGTGGTCCGATGCCAAGGCCTCCATCGATCAAGCCATCAAGAACGATCCGAAGAACAAAGAATATCTACAGCTGCGTGAGATCATTCAGAAAAGCATGTAACCCGAGGAAGCTGCGAATTGGGGGATGCGCTAGCCATCCCCCAACGCAACTTTCAGAATCTTCACAATTAGGGGGAATGATGATTATGTCACGACCACGCAACTACTCACAACTGGCAGGGCCTATTGGGGTGGCGGTTTTCGCGACCGCCCTCTTCTTTAGCGGAGCCAATACTCATGCCGAGATGACTGAGGCTTCCGCCTCACCGCCGGACGGCATGGTGCACGTCCCTTTCGGCCAATTCATGATGGGTATTAACAAGGAGGCTCCGAGCAAGGACGTCTCCAAGGTTAAGCAGACACCGTACGAACGTCGCATGAGCTACCCTTGGTCCCGCGAGGCCTTTCATGACGAGGGACCGGCCCATTGGGTCGTCCTGGACCCGTATTTCATTGACAAGTATGAAGTCTCCAACAAGCATTTTGACAAGTTCCTGAGAGCCACCGGACATCCGGCCCCAGCCTATTGGGATGATCCTCGATTGAACAAGCCCAACCAACCCGTCGTCGGCGTGAACTGGCATGACGCCAAGGCATTTTGTGAGTGGAAAGGGAAACGCCTTCCCACCGAAGCTGAATGGGAAAAGGCGGCTCGCGGCCCATCGGGCTCTCTCTATCCATGGGGTAATGAGCTGGACCCGAAGAAGGCCAACTACGCGAAGAGGGAGCAGGCTACCGCACCAGTCGATTCCTACCCAGAGGGGGTCAGTGGGTACGGCGTACACCACATGGCTGGAAACGTGTTCGAATGGGTGGAAGACTGGTATGACCCGAAATTCTATGAAAAGACTGCAAAGGTTGCAAATCCAACCGGGCCTGCCAAGCCAGTCTGGCTTGGTGGAACCGGCACCTACGTGGATCGTCTGACCACAGGCGCAAAGCGAGTCATTCGAGGCGGATCTTGGATCGCCGCAGACGCCACTATTACCACGACACATCGCTTTTGGAACCACCCAATGAACAACAGTTATGGGGTGGGACTGGGGTTCCGTTGCGCACAAACAGCCCCTCAGACCATCGACCAGGCCGTTCGGGATCACTATATCGCCGCCCTGGTCAGCATGGGCGGTGAGCGGCTCGACGAAGCCGCTGCGCATGTCGAGATGGGCCTGAAGGTTGATCCCACAAGTACCGACCTATTGGAAGTGCGGGACCTTATTCAGGCTTCAAAGGCACGCTCGAAGTAGTCCTGATCGAGGGGCTGTGAGCTTACGGAAGGCTTGGTGGATGATTGGGAGAGTGAGACATCTCGTGCTCCGAACGGCCATGGGTGCGGCGCTCCTGCTTGGACTGCTGACGCCGCCCCTATCCGCCCTCGCCGATCAGGCCGGCCCTCCATCCAGCCAGCAGCATTCAAGTCAGAATAACGTTCGTGAAGCCGCGCGTTGGGTCGATGAGGCGTGGGAGACTTTTCACCGGGCTGCGCTTGGAGGCACTTTAGCCTCTCCGGCTGTTCAGACACAAATCGAACACAACCTCCACGAAGCCAGAAGCCTTCTTCTTCAGGCCCGCGACGCAGAGGAGCGTGGTGATCACCCAGAACGGCACCGTTTGGTGCTCCGCATTCGCGAGCTGACAACCGACGCCATTCGGCTGAGCAGAGAGGAGAAGAAATGAGCAGTCGGACCACTCTCTTTCGTGGCTTCTGGGTGATCGTGGCAGGCCTCTGGCTCACGGCCGCATTCGTCACGGTCATGCCTGAGCCCGTCCGTTCCGGGACCTCCGAACGCGACCCGGTTCCCATGGTCACCATTTCCGCAGGGAAGTTCCTCATGGGCAATGAGACAGGCGTGGGACGATTGGACGAATGGCCGCGGCGGAAGATCTATCTGGACGCCTTCGCCATTGACACGTACGAAGTCACCAACGCGCGCTACCTCGTATTCGTCGAACAGACTGGCCATCGATTTCCACCTAATCCCTATGGCGATGGGCTTCTTCGGACGCCGAATGGCATCGAGGATCTGCCGGTCGTTCAGGTCAACTGGTACGACGCCGTGGAATATTGCCATTGGGCAGGAAAGAGACTCCCGACCGAAGCCGAATGGGAGAAGGCCGCACGTGGAACCGATGGCCGATTGTTTCCCTGGGGCAGCGACCCACCAAAAGGAAAGCGCGCAAACTATGATCGCGAGTGGGCGGAACGCCGAACGCTCCACCCCGTGGGGTCACTGCCTGAAGGACAGTCACCCTATGGAGTTCACGACATGGCCGGGAATGCCCGGGAATGGGTTCAGGACTGGTACGCCCAAGATTATTACTCCCGTGCCCCGCTCCGAAATCCAAAAGGTCCGAGGAGCGGGGTCTTACGAGTCATTCGCGGGGGGTCCTGGCACAGCCTCATCTCCGACATACGAGCGACGGCGAGGGGCAAGGGCGGGTTCGCCCTGAGGACCCACGGAACCGGCTTTCGTTGTGCGCGGGACAGAGAGACCAATTCCAAACTTTCTGGGAGTGCGCGATGAACATCGCCTTGGCCGGGGGTACGGGCTTTATTGGCCAAGCCGTGTGCGACACGTTGGCCCAACACAACCACAACTTGACTGTGCTGACACGGGATCCAGATAAGTCCCGCCATAATCTCGGCCCTTCAGTCAACTACGTCGGGTGGGATGCACGGTCGGCTGGCGCCTGGGAGAAAGTTTTGGACAGCGCTGACGCTGTGATCAATTTAGCTGGTGAACCAATCGCAGATGGCCGGTGGACTAAAAGTCGAAAGCACCGGATCACGGAGAGCAGGATCGCCTCCACTCGCCTATTAACCGAAGGTCTCTTGCGCGCCAGCCGGCGGCCCCGAACCCTCATCAATGCGTCGGCCATTGGCTTTTATGGAGCGCGAGACGCCTCCCCGGTTACGGAGAAGACTGACGCAGGCTCTGGCTTTCTCGCCGACCTGTGCGTCGCCTGGGAGCGCGAAGCCTTGAAAGCCGAATCACTGGGGCTTCGTGTGGTGTTGCTGCGCATTGGCATGGTCCTGGGGCCCGGTGGGGGCGCTCTCACAAGGATGGTCGTACCGTTCAAGGCCTTCGTGGGTGGACCAATTTTACCGGGGAGCCAATGGGTTTCTTGGATCCACATCGATGATTTGATCGGTCTTATAGAATGGTCGCTCGTCCATGAGCACGTGAAAGGCCCCGTGAACGCCGTGGCGCCAGCACCCGTCACAATGCGGGAGTTCTGCAACGCATTGGGTCGGGTTCTCAGTCGACCTTCATGGCTTCCGGTCCCAGAATTTATGTTGAGGCTGGGCTTGGGAGAGCTTTCCGGCTTGATGACGACGGGTCAACGCGTTGAGCCGGCCACCGCAATGCGAGGTGGATATACGTTTAAGTATCCTGCTCTCGAGCCTGCCCTCCAGGATATTTTTCATCCAATGCCGCACACTCACGACGATCAACGCATAGGCGCGTAGATCCAAGCAGAACTGCTGTCTCAAAAAAGGGGAACATCATGACATTTGGATTGTCTTTCACAGGCGTCATTGGCATCGGAATCCTACTGAGCGGGTTGCTCGCGTGTGACACCTCTGAAGCGTCACAACGCGAGCAGATGACCACTCAACCTCGGATCGGGGCGGCATTGCCAAACGCGATGCTGATTGGTCGAGGGGGTCAGGTCGTGTATTTGAATGACATGAAAGGTCGCATCAAAATCCTGAGCATTGTCCCTCAGCTCAACACCCCAGTGTGCGATGAGCAAACCCATCGATTCAGCGAACACAACGGCGGCCTGGACCGCCATCTCGACATTGTGACGCTGTCCACCAACTCGGCACAGGACCAGGAGCAATTCGCCAAGAAGGCCAACATCAGCAACATCACCTTCTTGTCTGATGCTCCGTCTTACGATTTCGGAAAACGGACCGGCCTGCTGTTGCCCAAGGTAGGAATTCTGCATCGCGCGGTTATCGTCGCTGATGCGGACAATGTCATTCGCTATGTTGAATTGGTGCGGATGGGCCAGTTACCCAACTTCGAGGCAGCTTATGCGGCTGCCCGCGGGCTCGTTTCGAAAGGCTGAACAGAGGCAGAGATCATGCCGGAAGTCCTTCATTACCTGCAGGAGCTGGCGATCTCAGTGTTAGTGGGGAAGGTGGTTCTTTTGTCATTTGTGATCGCCCCAGTTCTCGCGCGAACACTGGACCCTATCCCTTTTGCTGTGGTCGTCCGTGCGATGTTTCCCGCTTATTACGCGCTGGGCATCGGTGCGGCGGCACTGGGTCTCAGCTCGATCGTGGCCCTCGCCTTTCACCAGGGACTCGACTCTGCAACGGTATCGGCCTCTGCCCTATGGTCTGCGGTACTGGCCATCGAATTCTATTGCCGGACACCATTGACCCCACGGATCAATGCACTCCGGGACAAGATTCAGCAACAGGAAATCATTGAACCGGACAAAACTGCGCTGACACGCCGTTGGGAACGACTCCACAAGCTTTCAGTCCAATTGAACGGCATAGTGCTGATACTAGGGTTGGTTCTGATTGGCCTAGTCTAACGTCTGCAGACACAAGGGCAGGTCGGACCCTATGAGTACTTTTTTGGGTCAGCTGAATGACAAGGGAGGCGCCGCGACTCCGCACGACGCCTCTCGGCGGGGCAGGCGGGTTCCAGACGCCCAGGAGCCCGCGGCTCCGCTCCATACCCCCAAAGATCAGGAGCGAGCAGCCGGGAGCGGGGATAGGCGGTCCTCATGCGCGGCATAGTGTGGTTTCGGCGGGATCTGAGAGTGAACGACCAACCCGCCTTGGCCGCCGCGCTGAAGGAATGTCATGAAGTCATTCCAGTGTTTGTCTTTGACGAACCACTGCTTGCCTCGAGGCAATTCGGAGCCGCAGCAGTGAATTTCATGTTGAGCTGCCTGACAGATCTGGCTCACTCTCTGAGTGAGTTAGGACTTCGCCTCTCGTGGCGTCAAGGCGTGCCGACCGAAGAGATCCTCAAACTGGCTCAGGAAGTTGGAGCTGAAAGCGTGTACTGGAATCGTGACTATGAACCGGCCGCGGTCGAGCGTGACCGCATTGTCGGTCAAGAATTGTCGAAAAAAGGAGTCCTTGTTCGAACATTCAAAGATCATGTGGTGTTCGAGGCTCAGGAGATCCGAGGCTCAACCGGCAATCCCTTGCAGCGGTTCGGCGCTTATAAGGCCCGCTGGTGGTCCAGGTGGAGAGCCGAGCCTCCGGCCATCACGGGTTTCTCCCGAAAAGCTTGGTCAAGGAGAATCATCATACGTCCCCCCCCGGTACGTTTGCCCGCCCCTTCAGAGCTCGGATACGAAACCGTCCCCCTGTGGACCTCTGGAGGAGAACGGACAGCCCAAAAACGATTGCGCTGGTTCTTGGATGGCCCAATCCACGACTATGCAGCGGGTCGCAATCTTCCGTCGGTAGACGGAACATCAATCCTTTCTCCACATTTTCGTTTTGGCACCGTGACGACACGCAGTGCCGCACATGACGCGCTCGACAACCTGACTCGTCGCGGAAAGGTGTCTCGGCAGGGGGTCATGACATGGGTGGATGAGCTGGTCTGGCGTGATTTCTTTCAGCAGGTGCTGGTCTGCTTTCCACATGTGGCGACAGGACCCTTCCGAGAAAAAGCGGGTCTGCCCCATCGTCGAAAGAATGTCCAGCTCTATGAAGCCTGGTGCCAGGGGAAAACCGGATTCTCCCTGGTGGATGCCGGCATGCGGCAACTCAATCAGACTGGGTGGATGCACAACCGGGTGCGTATGGTAGTGGCGTCCTTCTTGGTGAAGGATCTCCTCTTGGACTGGCGACTCGGGGAACAATACTTCATGCACCATCTGCTCGATGCCGATTTAGCCGCCAATAACGGGAACTGGCAATGGTGTGCCTCGACGGGGACCGACGCCATGCCGGGCTATCGAATTTTTAATCCCGTGCTGCAGGCCAAGACATTTGATCCAGATGGCGATTATATTCGGCATTTTGTCCAGGAACTCGCACAGCTCCCGACCAGACTGATTCATCAGCCCGAGCTGATGACTCGTGACGAACAAGACCGGTACGGCTGTCGGATTGGTCAGGATTACCCAAAACCCATTGTGGACCATAACAAGGCTCGTCAGGAATACCTTCGCCTGGCTAGGAATTAGCAGCGTGGCACCCTCGGCGAAATCAACAGATCTTGTGAGCCAGTCAGCCAGCGAACTGGGTCGGCGTCCCTTGCTGATCGGGGTGAGCCAATGCCTCCTGGGTGCGGAGGTACGCTTCGACGGAGGACACAAGCGGGATAGTTTCTTGACCGACGTACTGAGTCAGTACGTGGAGTGGGTTCCCGTTTGTCCAGAGGTGGAAGCCGGCTTTGGGACGCCTCGTGAGGCGATGCGTCTCGTCGCCGAAGAGCGACAACCACGGCTCATGACAATCAAGACCGGTCGTGACCTCACGGAAGACATGGAACAATTTTCCGAACGCCGCGTGAGGGAGCTACGCCCACTGAATCTTTCAGGATACGTCTTCAAGAGGGGCTCACCAAGCTGCGGAATGGAGAGGGTGCGAATCTACAACCGACATAACATGCCCAACCCCACCGGCTCTGGGATATTTGCCAAGACCTTCATGGAGCAATTTCCCCTCATACCCGTCGAGGAGGAGGGCAGGCTCACGGATCCTCGGCTTCGCGAGAACTTCATCGAACGGGTGTTCTGCTATAGGCGTTGGCAAGACCTCATGCAAGGTCGTGTCACGAGAGGGGAAGTCGTCAACTTCCATACCGCCCACAAGCTTCTCCTGCTCGCGCACAGTCGCCCACATTATGAGAAGCTGGGTCGCCTGGTCGCCGCTGCGAAACGGCACACACCCACCGAGCTTGCCTCGGAATACGGAGTCATTTTCATGGAGGCGTTGAAGGTGAAGGCCACGGCACGCAAACATGTAAACGTGTTACAACATATTATTGGCTATTTTAAGGCGCGTTTGACAGTCCCGGAGCGAGCCGAATTACAAGAAGTGATTGATGACTACCATCATGGGCTGACACCCTTAGTCGTCCCGCTCACCCTCATCAGGCATTACGTGCGGGTCTTAGAGGTGTCCTACGTGCAAAACCAGGTGTATCTGAATCCGCATCCCAAAGAACTCATGTTGCGTAACAGGGTGTAACCAACGGTGCTATGGATACCAGGGGGCAGTCGTGATCACTCCTGAAAAACGAGCGGTTGTTCTTGTTGGGCACGGGGGCATTCCCAAGAATTATCCTCGAGAGAGGGTCATGACACTCAAACGCCTTGAGGGGCAGCGGCGGGCATCAGGCTCGCCTCCGTCTGAGGAGGAGCTTGAGCTCGATTCGCATATTCGCAATTGGCCTCGGACACCCGAGAACGACCCGTACAAGGTGGGGATCGAGTCGCTTGCGGGTCACCTGCGCCCACTCCTGAACGGAGCCCTGTTTGCATTGGCCTACAACGAGTTCTGCGCGCCCAGGGTTGAGGACGCTGTGGAGGACTTGATCAAGAAGGGCGCCCAGCACATCACGGTCGTCTCCTCAATGGCCACACCCGGAGGCTCGCATTCCGAGATCGAGATTCCCGAGTCCATTGAGCAACTCAGACTCAAGCATCCCCACACCAAGATTTACTATGCCTGGCCCTACAGTCTGAATTTAATAGCCGAGACCCTTGCTCAACACATTCGTATTTATGAGCAATCCGAACAACAGAGCATCTAAATTCTATTGAGTGTACCTATGACCACTGCGCTGAAAAACAGCCTTCGGACTTTCATAAGCGTGGCGCTTGCGGGGGTACCCGCCGGCATGGTTCACGCCGAAACGCAATCCCTAAGCCCAATCGATTCGGTGAAGATACAATCACCCCCGGACGGATCCGCCTGGAATGTCGTTGCCTTCCCTCAGGTGCAGGGGTTGGTGTTTACAAGTCATACACCACAGAGGGTACGTCTGTTCTTGCAGCGTTTCGATGGGGAGTATTGGGATGGTCATAGCTGGTCAGCCACCCTCGCTAGTGTCGAAATGGATATTGCCACCGGGCGGACACCAGGTACGACCAGATTTTCCCTTACCAGTCTCCTACCGACACAATCCGATCTCCTGCAGAACAGGTACTGGCTGTGGATCCAAGCATACGATGCTATGGGAAATCCACTTATCAAAACCCCGGCGCTGATCCAGGTGGTGATTGATCGAACAAGTCCGGTGTCACTCATCACATGGCCGATGCCGCCCGCCGAGGAAGGATGGGAAGGGCATTATACTCCCGAAGCTTCGTACCCGAGTTCAGCCAATACGTTTCCAGCAATCACGGGAGAGGCACGCGACGAGCTCAGCGGGATCGACCGAATACACATCTATATCCGTCGATTAGGGGATGACCAGTGGTGGACAGGGCAGAAATGGAGCGGCGATCAACGCGCTGCTTGTACCGTGGGGACCAAGGAATGGGATTGCTCAAAGAGCTTACCGAGCGGCCCAGATTTGCGGTCTGGAGAGTACAGAGTTGAAGCACATGCCTATGATAAAGCAGGAAACACAGGGACAACCTATTTGAATGTGTCTGTTCGTCATCCCGACGCCTAGATACAGACAGTCTGCATTTCAACAGCCTTTTCATTCAGGCTGGCCGGAGGGTACTGGTGGGATCCCTGTACAACCAAATAGAGTCGAAGGTGACCCTCTCAGGTGAGCGCGACCCTCGTCGTCGCCACGTTCGACAGACCGCTCTTTCGTCGTTGCTCGACCGGAAAATAGACCTCCAGGCATTTGGCCTACTCATGGCGATTTCAGGGGCGGTGGACCTGGTCTGGATTATGTCTTACCCGGACTACGCACTCAAAGTGTTCGGCGCTACTTTTTCCGGATGGGCCGGATGGATGGTCAAATATCAACATCCGGTGATTCATGTTGCAATAGGGATCGGATTCATCAAAGCCCGCTTGTGGGCTCTAGGCGTCTACCTCGCTTACCTGGCTCTCGCCTGCACGAGCGAGGTCGTAACCCAACTCGTAGAGGGATACCATCCTCTTCGGACAGGCCTGATTCTGGTCAGTCTTACCGTTGGCGCGTATCTGGTAGCGAGACGACACGCATTCACCTGAACGGAACCATGTGGGAGCGATGGTCACGAATCCGGACATCATTATAGTGGGGGGTGGACTCGCAGGGTTGAGCTGCGGTCTCACCCTCTCCAAGCATGGCGTGAGTTGTCAGATAGTTGAAGCGTCCGATTCACTTGGAGGACGCGTAAGAACGGACAAGATTGACGGGTTCCTTTTGGACCGTGGTTTCCAGGTGCTTCTTACGGCATATGAGGAAGCCAAGCGTACGCTCAACTACAGTCAGCTAGACCTTCATCCGTTCTATCCAGGAGCCCTCGTATGGTTCGCCGGCCGGTTCAGAAAAGTTGCCGATCCCTTCCGTCGACCAATCGATGGCTTTCAATCGCTCTTCACGCCGATCGGGACCCTCGTAGACAAACTTCGTGTAGCCCGTCTCCAGTACACCCTGTTACGCAAGCCTGCCGCTCCTCAAGCCACGGCACCAGATCGATCGATTGATGCGACTCTGAAAGCTTTTAAGTTTTCCAGGGCCATCATCGATCGTTTTTTTCGGCCCTTCCTCGGCGGCGTGTTTCTGGATCCCGACCTTGAGACGTCAGAACGAAAATTTTCCTTCGTCATGAGAATGTTTGCCCTTGGGGACACGGCCCTCCCCAGCGGGGGAATAGGAGCCATTCCGAGGCAGCTGGCATCCCAGCTTCCGGAAGGGAGCGCACGACTCGGAGCGAGGGTCGCGTCAGTCGAGAGCCGGAGCGTCGTTCTGGAAACCGGCGAGCGGATGAGGGGCAAGGCGATTGTGATTGCCACGGATGGTCTCAGTGCCAGCAAGCTTGTACGCCAGGTGCGTCCGGCCACCTGGCGCGGTGTGACCTGCCTCTACTATTCGGCAAGAGAGACCCCCCTATCAGGCCCCTTTCTCGTCTTGAATGGCGAGGGTTCCGGACCGGTGAATAACCTCACCGTCCTGAGCGAAGTGTCGCCCTCTTACTCGCCGAGCGGCCAGAGTCTCATATCAGTTTCGATCCTAGGAATACCGGACGATGACTCGCTTACGGATCAGAACGTACGAAAACAGCTTACTGAGTGGTTCGGTCCACAGGTTCAGAACTGGCGGTTTATCCGGTCCTATCGGATTCACCACGCACAGCCAAGGCAGGGGCCAGGCTTCGACATGGCCATCAGACACGGACCAAGACTGTCAGAGGGTCTCTATCTCTGTGGAGATCACCTGCAATTCGCCTCCATCGAAGGCGCTCTCGTTTCGGGCCGTACTGCGGCAGAGGCCATCCTGGAGGATATCGGTCGGTGACGCGCAGGTTTGCGAAATATGTCCCGTCCTTGTGAGTCCTGAGGTTGTGACACGGTCAGGCAAACTGCCGGTAGCGGGAACGGGTTGTTGCTGAACATCGGGCTGGCTGTTCGTTAGGAGAATTAGCCTATGCTTCTTTCGGTCATGTCTTTTCTTAAACGTTCGGATCTCGTGATGTCATTGGTCCGCTGGTTTGACGCTTGGGCAGGAGCGGAGCGATGCGATCAAGGGGATCCAGATCGGGTAGATTGGTCGCGATGCCTGCCGTTCGTCGCCATGCATGTCATGTGTTTGGGAGTCGTCTGGACGGGGTGGAGCTGGACCGCCGTGTTGGTTGCAGCTTCGCTCTATGTGGTTCGGATGTTTGCCATCACAGGTTTCTACCATCGTTATTTTTCTCACCGCGCATTCAAAACTTCACGCTGGTTCCAGTTCATTTTCGCCGTGGTGGGGGCGGCGTCGGTCCAGCGCGGGCCGCTCTGGTGGGCGGCTCACCATCGCAATCATCACCGCCACTCGGATCGTGAGGCAGACGTCCATTCGCCCATTCAACATGGCCTCTTGTGGAGCCACATGGGCTGGTTTACGTCCCGACCCAACTTCGTGACCCGCTTGAAGGTCGTGCCTGATCTTGAAAAGTACCCTGAACTGCGCTTCTTGGATCGCTTCGATATCCTGGTTCCGATGTTATTGGGGTTCTCACTTTACGGCCTAGGCGAATTTCTCGCCGTATCTAACCCCCGACTTGGCACATCCGGCATGCAAATGTTGATCTGGGGATTCTTCATCTCAACGGTGGTGCTCTTTCACTGCACGAACACCATCAACTCCCTGGCCCACAAACTTGGGACCCAGCGGTACGAGACCCACGATAAGAGCCGGAATAATTTGTTTCTTGCCCTGATTACCTTCGGAGAAGGATGGCACAACAACCACCACCATTATCCGAGTTCGGCTCGGCAAGGTTATTTTTGGTGGGAAATCGACCTGACCTATTATGTGCTCGTGCTCCTATCCTGGTTCGGCCTGGTCTGGGACCTCAGGCCCGTTCCAGAACATATCCGAACCTTGGGCCGGATTGATCATCAAGTACCCTATGACCAGGCCAGTTGAGACCGTATGAAGATCGCGGTGGTAGGGACGGGCATTTCAGGCATGGTGGCTGCCTACTTGCTCAGCGAGGACCATGATGTGATGGTGTTTGACGCAAATGGATACGTGGGCGGACACACTCATACCATCGACGTACATATGTCTAGCGCAACCTACGCAGTCGACACAGGCTTCATCGTGTTCAACAACTGGACCTATCCCAATTTTGTTAAATTGCTCGGTCGCCTTGGTGTGGAGTCTCAGCCGAGCGAAATGAGTTTCAGCGTCCGCTGCGATAAGACTGGGTTGGAATATAACGGCACCTCCATCAATGCCCTCTTTGCGCAGAGACGCAACCTCCTTCGACCGTCCTTCTACCGAATGATCCGTGAGATCCTGCGCTTCAACCGCGAAGCACCGGCTCTGCTTCAGGAAAACGAGCACTCCCTGACACTTGGCCAATATCTGGAAGCCAACCATTATTCCCTCGAGTTTGTGGAACAGTACCTGGTTCCCATGGGTGCTGCGATCTGGTCTGCGGAGCCTTCCACCATTGAGCGCTTTCCCGCAAAGCATTTTGTTCAGTTCTTCCACAATCACGGCATGTTGAGTGTCGATCGCCGACCACTGTGGCGGGTCATCAAGGGAGGATCCAAAGAATACGTCAAGGCATTGACCAGGCCCTACCGAGAACGCATCCGCCTCCATACGCAGGTTCTTTCGGTCAAGAGGACACCAACTGCCGTCTCACTGCGCGTCAAACTTCCAACACAGGAGGTTCAGCAAATACTGGTGGATCAGGTCATTATCGCGACCCACAGCGACCAGGCCTTAGCCATGCTGGCTGATCCTACTCAGCCCGAGCGGGAGATCTTGGGTGCCATCCGCTATCAAGAAAATGAAGCCATCCTGCACACCGACGCCACCCTCCTACCGCGGCGCCGCCTCGCCTGGGCCAGTTGGAATTACCACCTGCTCCCCGGACAAAAGGATCGGGTGGCCGTCACCTATCACATGAACACCCTACAAGGCATTCGAGCACCCTATCAGTTCTGCGTCACGCTGAATCACTCGGCCACCATCGATCCGAATACGATTATTCGACGGTTGATCTACCATCACCCCGTCTATACCCGAGAAGCCTTCGCCGCGCAAAAACGCCATGCCGAAATCAATGGGGCAAACCGGACATATTTCTGCGGAGCCTACTGGGGCTACGGCTTCCACGAAGATGGAGTGAACAGTGCCTTGGAGGTGTGTAAACATTTTGATAAGGGGTTGGCAGCGTGAAGAGTTGCGTCTATGAGGGAACGGTCCAGCATCAACGGCTGAGCCCCGCCAGGATCGATTTTCGGTATTCATTGTATATGATGTACCTCGACCTGGATGAATTGCCCCATCTCTTCCGAGACAGGTGGTTTTGGTCGAGCGACCGATTCAACCTCGCCTGGTTCCGCCGGGAAGACCATTTCGGAGATCCACAGGTGCCGCTAGCCGAAGCGGTCCGTGACCTGGTGGCCAAGCAAACGGGGCGCCGCCCGGATGGCCCAATTTGCCTGCTGACGCACCTCCGCTACTTTGGGTACTGCTTCAACCCCGTCAGTTTTTATTTTTGCTTCGGCCGTGAGAACGGCCACGTCGAGGCCGTCGTCGCCGAGGTACATAATACGCCGTGGGGTGAAGAACATTGCTACGTGCTCAGCCGACAGCAGGACGAATCCTCTGGGTCCCCCATGCGCTTTCGTTTTCGGAAAGCCTTTCATGTTTCGCCCTTTATGGACATGGATGTTGGGTATGACTGGCGGTTGAGCGAACCTGGCCCGCGGCTTGTCATTCACATGGAGAACCTCAAAGACAATCATAAGTTTTTCGAGGCAACCTTGGTCATGAGCCGACAAGCCATCACCGGTCACTCGCTGGCGCGAGTGTTGATTCGTTACCCCTTGATGACCAGTAAAATAATCGGGGCCATCTATTACCAGGCGTTGCGTCTGTGGCTTCATCGGTGTCCATTTTACACGCACCCGAAGAAGTTATCGCAGGCGGTGACAAAGGACTCACCACCATGAATTCTCTATCGTCTCAGGAGCAGGAATGCGTATCGCACGGTCGTGACTCGGAGATGACAGTGCGTTCGAGACGCGGACCGCTTCAAGAAATCAGCCGACGGATACTTCTGTCGCGTTTCCGCCGTCTGAGGTACGGGGCAATTACCCTCGTTGAAGGAGGCGACCAGAGACAATACGGGTCGATCACACCCGCCTGCCCGCTCCACACCGTGGTCACGATCCGCGATCCTCGTTCCTACATCGAGATCACATTCGGCGGGTCCATCGGTGGTGCCGAAGCCTATGTCAAAGGGCTCTGGGATTGTGATGACCTGACGACTCTTATGCGCATTCTCGTTCTGAATCGCGACGTCCTCGATGGGATGGAACAAGGACTGGCCAGGATCTTGAGTCCTATCCGGAAGGTCGTGCATGCCTGCCACCGCAACACTAGGCGAGGCAGTCGACGCAACATCCGAGCCCACTATGATCTCAGTAACGAATTCTTCTCGCTATTCCTCGACCAGACGATGATGTATTCCTGCGCAATTTTTGAGCGTCCTGATATGACCCTCGAGGAGGCTTCTCGCGCAAAAAATGAGCGCATATGCCGAAAGCTCCAGTTATCCCCCAAGGACCATCTCCTAGAGATCGGAACAGGCTGGGGCGGCTTTGCGATACACGCGGCAAAGCACTATGGGTGCCGTGTCACAACCACCACGATTTCTCAACAGCAGTATGAGCTCGCGAGTCAAAGAATCCGCTCGGCCGGACTGTCGGATCGTATCACGGTTCAGTTGAAGGACTACCGGGATCTTCATGGGCAGTTTGACAAACTGGTTTCGATCGAAATGATTGAAGCCGTTGGCCATGAATTCTATGAAACGTTCTTCAAGACGTGCAGTACCTTGCTGAAACCGGAGAGCGTGATGTTGCTGCAGGCTATCACGATCGACGATCAGCGTTACGAGCAGGCGAGACGCTCGGTTGATTTTATTCAACGATTTATCTTTCCAGGAAGCTGTATCCCCTCCGTCACGGCTCTCAGCACTGCTCTGACGCGCGCGACGGATCTCCGGCTCTTCGATTTAGAGGATATCGGTGCCCATTACCCGAAGACCCTTCACTATTGGAGGGCGCAATTGCTGGCGAATGCCGGTCGCCTGAGGGCGATGGGATTTTCCAATTCTTTCCTCCGGACTTGGGAGTACTACTTCTCCTATTGTGAAGGCGGATTCCTGGAGCGTGCAATCAGCGACGTGCAGATTCTCTTCGTGAAGCCCTTATGCCGACGTACGTCGGCGCTGCCTTCTTGAAGGAGATGGCCGGTCACCGGACCATGAGCGCGACCCCAACCGCAGCATTCCCAGACACGCACGAAGCGACGAGAAACCGTGATGGACAATCAGACCGAGAGGATCAAGCAGCTTGCTGGGATGACTAGACTCACGCCCCATCTCATCCGTATCTGGGAAAGCCGATCTGGGCTCCTCTTCTCGCAGCGAGCAGTTAATGGGTATCGTCTGTCTTCTGAAGAAGACCTTCCCTTACGCCTATACCTGAACTCGCAGATAACACGAGACACCCTCAGCGATTTCGGTCGCCTCGGTCTAGACGAGCTGAAGGAGGAGATGGCGCCGGGATCAAACAGCATTCCCGAGGTCCCCAGCGGCCTGTTCGCTTTGCCTATGGGAATACTTGGTATAGGCGAGGCTGGAGCAACCTTTGCGCGACGGCGAGTACGTCGGATAGAATGAAAGGGGAAAATGTTGAGAGCCATTCAATCGCCGAATTCTCTTCGATGCCCGTTCGGACAGAAGAGCAGACCCAGAGCCCCACTTACAGAGGACGGTGGAAGTTTGATTTATCTCGTTGTCACACAACCCAGGGTCAAAGAATACTGATTAGTCTGAACGTGAATCGGAGATAGATTCGCTACACGAATTCAAAAGCCAGTGGAGGACAAGAAAGATGGACACTCCCATGGTTTCCTCGACCGAGACGATCAAAGATTCGCCTGCCGTCGAACGCGCCCTCAGTCGGAGCAAGATCTACCTCCTCCTGTCCTGGAGTCTGCTGTATCCCGAAGATGACGAATTTTTAGACTACCTGCAGAGCGGGGAATTTGTCGAAGACGGCCGGTCGGCCCTGGAGGGCCTGGCGAACGGCCTGGGCGGCCTCGGGGGCGAGCGGGCCCGCAGCAAACTGGCCGGGCTCGCGGCGCACTTTGACGCCATCGACGCCTGGGTCACGACCGAGTGCGTCAATTGGCAGCTCGCCGATCTCCAAAGCGAACACCGCCGCGTCTTCAGCAACGTCATCACCCTGGACTGTCCCCCCTACGAAACCCTCTTCGGCAATGACCACGTGTTTGCGCAGGCCCATGTCATGGGCGATATTGCCGGGTTCTATAAGGCCTTCGGGGTGGAGCTCTCGCGCGATGTGCACGAGCGGATGGATCACTTGAGCGTGGAGCTGGAGTTCATGCACTTCGTGGCCTACAAGGAATCCTATGCGCGGTGCCATGATGGGGCGGAGAAGACGCAGATTGTCGTGGACGCGCAAAAGAAATTCGTCAAGGAGCACATTGGGCGGTGGGTGCCGCTGTTTGCCCGGATGTTGGTGCGCAAGGCCGACTATGGGTTCTATCGGCACCTGGCGGACTGGACGGCGGATTGGATGGACTTTGAGGCGGCCTACCTGGGGGTGACGCCGCAGCCGTATACGGAGACCGAGTATCGGCCGGCCACGTTCCATGCGCCGGAAGGGCAGTCGTATGAGTGTGGGGCGCAGGATGCGGGCAATGAGCTGAGTCTGCTGCTCAACGAGGTCGGGGCGCAGTC
>JBFJQA010000042.1:0-17962 GCA_041616875.1 Nitrospiraceae bacterium
CTGAGATCTTATGACTTCTTGAAGTGGAGGATGCCCCAGGTAAGATTACCCTTCTCCCCCCCCTCGATCCAATGACGAAGTCCCGTTTTCATGCGGTTCAGGTAGTCTTCGCTGCATGACCTTCTCAGGTTTTCGAATTTGGTTTCCACTTCTTCCAATACGCGTGAGTAGTGGCTGCTCAAATGAGGAGTCAGGTCGACCCATTGGACTTCTTCAAGCCCAAGATGGGACGCGAACTTTCGATAATGTTCTAGAGAGCCCAGAGAGTCCAGATGAATTCGGTCCAGGATTGGCTGAAGTGCTTCCTGGGAGCATGACTCGGCTTGCATAATATCGGTGAAGATAAAATGCCCGCCCTTTGCAAGAACCCGATTCACCTCAGCAAACACTCTCGGCCGATCCCCACTATGTAAGAGCGCATCTTGCGACCATACGACATCGATCACCCCATCAGGAAGCGAGATTTCCTCAAAACTCCCATCGACAACATTAATCAGAAGGTTCAAGCCTTGCGCCCCGTTCAGGTCCCGGTTGCGAATGTTCTGGGTTTCACTGAGGTTCAGGCAGATGACATTGCAGCCATAGGTTCTCGCGAGGTAACGAGCAGAGCCCCCATATCCTGCCCCAATATCGAGGACACGTGTCTTCGCGTCAAATTCCCGTACCTGGGAGGCCATATGTTGGACCGTTCGCCGGCTCGCGTCAAAGATGGAATCCGAGTCCTTGAGGTAGAGACCAATGTGGATGTCCTCTCCACCCCAAATCGTGGCGTAGAATTGATCAGCATCGTGACTGTTGTAGTAATCCTGGGCCGTTCTGACTGTTCCTGAGTAATTGAAGTATACCTTCTTGTCAGGTTTCGGCTCATTCTTATAGATTTTCTCGGCGACATGGACATAAAAATCAGGGTCTGTCACTTTATGGGTTTCTTGGAAATCCGCGTAGGTGCGAATCTGTTGGAATCCCACCTCCGTCATGAGGCGGCGAGTATATTCCTTCCGCAAGGGAAACATGTTCAGGTGAAATTCGGTTTTGTCAGGGAACTCATAACGGAATCTGGCCAATCCCTCATCCACATACTCTGGTTCCGCCTTTACGTTATCGCCGCAATAGTAATAAATATGCTTCGAGGTGAAGCCATGGTCCAAGATGCCGTCATAGTTACGTTGATCGAGGACGAGGACGCCATCGTGGACGAGTGCAGCGTAGAACTCGGCCAGCGCCTTTCTTCGGTCTTGCTCAGAAAAAAGGTGGGTGAGGGAATTCCCGAGGCAGATAACGGCGTCGAATCTATTATGAATGTCACGGCTCAACCATCGCCAGTCCGCTTGAATGGTCCGCATGATGAAACCATGGCGGCGCGCGTTCTCAAAGGCCTGGGCCAGCATCTCCGGACTCCCGTCGGCACTGATGACATCGAACCCGGCTTTCAGCAACTGAACGGAGTGAAATCCCGTGCCAGTAGCCACATCGAGGACCCGTTTCACACCTCGTTCCTTTAACAGCTTAATGAAAAAATTCCCTTCGCTGGCTGCCCGCGCGTCCCAGTCGATGAGAGCATCCCATTTCCGGACAAAGCTGTGGACGTATTCTTCCTTATAAAGGTCCGTTTTCCTGTTCGCGATAGGGTTGCCCCTGTATTCTTGTCCGTTTCCCATATCAATATCCTTCTGGAAAGTTTATGATCTCGAAAGGGGGGGGCGGGGAGGATCCGACCCTCGCTAGGGCTCATCTGGAGTTCTGAAGCCTAGGTGATTCCTAATCTTGCTATTCTACCCTTTTATGTGCACTTTCTTCAACCCTCCAGATAAGTGCGGCTATACTATAGACTGTAGGTAACATTAAGTAGACACTATATCTTGAGGCGACAGAATCTCGCACTCCGCTCGCGATAGGAGATTCCTGGGGAGGCTGGTCGGTTTTTTCTAAGGTGCGCCTCACTTCCCGGTAGGGCTGGTCATGAAAGGTGAGTCACCTACCAAGAGGCCTGACCGGGCTGTCCTGGGGCGCGGCCTGAGTTCATATTGCGAGCCTCATGGCTATGAAATCCACGACCACTGTCTTTAAAGTCTCGGTCGGTCTGGCAGCTGCGTTTCTGGCGTTTGGAGCGGCCGCGCCGGACAGTCTGGCCAAAGTCTCGGGGATCATCCAGCGTTACCTTCTCAACACCTTCGGGTGGTTTTACCTGTTGTCTGTCGCAGGGTTTCTCGTCAGCGCGGTGTTCTTGATTTTTTCACGGTATGGCCATATTCCCTTGGGTATAAACGGGGAACAGCCCGAATATCCCCTTCTCACCTGGTTCGCCATGCTGTTTTGCGCGGGGATGGGGATAGGACTGGTGTTTTGGGGGGTGGCTGAGCCGAGCCTGCACTACCACGAGCCCCCAATGGGGTCAGGGAGAACCCCTGAGGCGGCGAGATTGGCGCTTCGCTATACCTTCTTCCACTGGGGGCTCCATCCCTGGGCCATTTACACGATGGTTGGCCTCAGCCTTGCCTATCTACAATTTCGTAAGCAAACCCCAGGTTTGATCAGCGAAAGCTGTCGCCCCTTATTGGGAGCGCGGATCGATGGGCACACAGGTACGGCTATTGATACCCTCTCCGTTTTTGCCACCGTCTTCGGCGTGGCCACTTCCTTGGGATTCGGCGCCATGCAGATCAGCGGGGGACTCTCTCATCTCGCGGGAACACCGAATAACACCGCTATGCAGCTCCTCCTGATCCTGGTCGTAACCGTGTTGTTCATGATCTCGGCTCAAACCGGGCTTCAACGTGGGATCCGGTATCTCAGCAACCTGAATATGATTCTGGCTGTCACGCTGCTGTTGTTCCTGTTTCTGCTGGGCCCCACAAAATTCCTGATGGATGTCTTTACGTCGACTCTCGGCAGCTATCTGCAGCAACTACCCAGGATGAGCTTTCGGTTAGGACCCTTTGAAGGCGGAACCTGGATTCAAGACTGGACATTATTTTACTGGGCATGGTGGATCGCCTGGGCGCCGTTTGTCGGAACCTTTATCGCCAGAATTTCGAGAGGGCGGACCGTGAGGGAATTCGTGTTGGGTGTGCTCCTCGTCCCGACTCTGTTTTGCGCCCTTTGGTTTTCCGTCTTGGGCGGTACCGCAATTTCCATGGACATGTTCGATCATGTGAGCGTGAAGGCGGTAATTGATGCCAAAGGGAAAGAAGTAGCCCTCTTTACGGTATTGGATCACTTCCCTCTTGGTGCGGTCATGTCGACGATTGCCATTGTCCTTATTGGAACCTTTTTTATCACCTCTGCGGACTCCGCTACCTTTGTGCTCGGGACCTTCACCACCCACGGAAGCCTAGATCCTCCCAATCCGGTCAAATTTACCTGGGGGGTGATTCAGTCTCTGGCTGCCGCTGTCCTGCTATGGTCTGGAGGATTGAAAGGCCTCCAGATGGCGTCGATTATCGCAGCATTCCCATTTGCTGTCATAGTCACGCTGATGATCATCTCTCTCTTCAGGTCGTTCAAGGAAGAAATGCCGTCATCGGCTGTATCAGGGATCCGCCCTGAGTAGCCTTCGACTGGCAGGCTCCCCCCTCGAGTGCCGGTGATTCCTAGTGAAGCGGCACTCCGCATCCTGAGCACACCTGGACCTGTTCTTCGTGTGCCGAGGGTTCAGGGTTCTGGTTCGGCACGGGAGCCGGAGCTGGAGTGGCGGCAAGGAAAAGACGTGCCCACCATGCGGAGGGATATCTCATCACGAGCTTGGGCACCAGAAGAAAGAAGCCTACCATCAAGACCCCACCCAAGATCAAAGGCCATTGGATCGTGATGAGGCTGCTCCCCAAATAGGTCAGGGCAAAGGTGGGGGGAATCATCCCCACCAAGGTAGCCAATGCGAAGGCCCTCAGTGACATGTTTGTCAGACCAGCACCATAGCTGATCACGTCGAATGAGAAGACCGGCAACAAGCGCGCGAATATGAGGAGGAGGATCAAATGGTGGTCGGAGCATCTCTCGCAAAACACGACGTCAGTTCCTGCCAGTCTGGTCAAGAGGTCGCGTCCCAGGGCGCGGGCGATGAGAAAGCTGGCGATGGCTCCAATTTCCGCCCCGATGACCGCATAGGCAGTTCCTAGGATTGGCCCAAAGGCAGCTCCGGCAGCCAAGTCCAGCGGCAGACTCGGAATTGGACTGATGACGACCGCGACGGCCATGGTGGCAATGAGGAGGAAGGGGGCAAAGGGGCCGGCATCTTGCAGCCACGTGACTAACCGCTCCCTGGTGAGGAGTTCTTCACTATTCAGCAACGTACCAATGAATAAGAAGCTCAACAGTAGTAAGGCGATGCCTATGATGGCCCCGACTGCTTGTTTCCTAATGGGAATCTTCATGCGCGAGAAGGAAGCCGACCATTTCTACCAGAGCAAGCGGAGCTTGGACAACCGCGATGCGATCTGAAATATCTCAGGTGCGTTTGTCGTTGGTCGTGGAAGCGCGGACACCCTGGACAGGAAACCCTTCCGCAATGGTGGTTATCCCGGGATCATACTCATGTGGGATCCTCCTCCCACCCAGGGGTCTACTCTCAGTCAGGTGTGTAAGAGGTGCTCGCTTAAGACGTTGAGACAAACTTGAGCGAGGCCGAGTTAATACAATAGCGCAAACCCGTCGGCGGAGGTCCGTCCTTGAAGATGTGCCCTAGATGGCCGCCGCAACGGGCGCAGTGCACTTCCGTCCTGGGGTATAGCAATTTATAATCGGTCTTCGTTCCGATGGCGGTCTCACGCATGGGTTGCCAGAAGCTGGGCCATCCTGTTCCGCTGTCGTATTTATGTTCTGAGGAGAACAGCGGAAGGTCGCATCCCGCACAGTGATAGGTGCCAACCCCCTTATGATTGTGGTATTTGTTGCGATAGGGACGCTCCGTTGCTTCCTGGCGCAACACCTGATATTGCTCCGAAGTCAGAATCCTCTTCCATTCTTCATCTGTCTTGGTAACTTTGAAGTCTCTCCCGGGTTCTTTGGCTTGAGCCGAAAACATCGCCGATGCTCTGGCCAACAGGCCAAGGCCGAGCGCGGCTCCTACCTTTAGAAATGTTCTTCTTTCCATGGATCGTCCTCCTTCCTGGGACACGTAGACCCTCATCTTTCTCGCTCGTACCTCCCGGACCGTCTCATGTAAGAACGCCAGGTCGCGTCACTTGATTTGTCGGCAAACAGGGACATTCCTTACGTAGGCATGCTCGAATGTTTCGACAGCTAGGAATGAGGAACAAGTGTGTCGTAAAGGGACTTGGTCTGTTTTGCGATCGCGGCCCAGCTAAACAATTCCTCGGCACGTTGTCGACCGGCTTGAGCGAATCGCTCACGCATTGCTCGATCGGTCATCAGGCGGTTGATGGGGGCAGCCAGGTCTCGCGCAAATTTGGAGGGGCTCAAGGGTGCGTAAGGTGGCTCCTGGTCCTGCTGAAGCGAAACCAAGATCCCGGTCTCTCCATCAACCACGACCTCGGGAATGCCGCCGACCGCCGAGGCGACCACCGCCGTCTCGCAGGCCATGGCCTCGAGGTTGATGATCCCAAAAGGTTCGTAGATGGAAGGACAGCAAAACACCGCCGCGTGTGAGTAAAATTCGATAAGGCTCTTCTTGTCCAGCATTTCCCGGACCCAAATCACGCCCGGTCGTTTGGCCGACACCTCTTCAACGGCCGTCTGCATTTCAGCAGCGATTTCAGCGGTGTCTGGTGCGCCGGCGCAAAGGACAACCTGGAACTCCGGTTCCAGGTATTCAATAGCTCGAACAAGATAGATAATTCCTTTTTGACGGGTGATCCGACCGACAAAAAGGACGTAGGGTTTGGACGGGTCGACCCCAAATCGGACAAGGCCCTCCGTAGAGGTCTGTTTTCGGTACTCCGATGGATCGATGCCATTGTGGATAACTTTGATCTTTTCTTCAGGGGTCCGAAAATGGTCGAGGATATCCCTCTTGGTCCCATGTGACACGGCGATGACAGCATCGGCCATTTCCAGTGCCGTCCGCTCGACCCACCGAGAAAAGTCGTATCCCCCGCCAAGCTGCTCGCGCTTCCACGGGCGAAGGGGTTCCAAGGAGTGGGTGGTGACGACAAGTGGAATGCCGTAGTTCAGTTTGGCCAGGATGCCGCCCAAGTGCGTGTACCATGTGTGGCAATGGACGAGATCGGCCTCAATGCCGAACGAATTGAAATCCAGGCCCCGTTGAGTAGCTCCGAAAACTGACACCAATGACTTTGGGCATCCGTAATCACTCGTGTCAAGCTTGAAACCCCTGACGTGGAGGTTATGGTGGGCGAGGTACTGATCACCAAAACATCGAACTTCCACCGGCAGCAGTTTCGCCAGTTCCTTGGTGAGATACTCCACGTGGACCCCGGCGCCGCCGTAGGTGTATGGGGGAAATTCATTGGACAGGAGTAGGACTTTCATGCAGGACCCTGAGTGCTTGATGTCGCGTTTGAGAACGAAGCCGGGCTATTCGGGCCAAGCCAAGAATACCATTACCTGAGGCAAAGTCTGAAGGCAAATCTATCCGGAACCGGCCGGAGAGTATTCGTGAAAAACGTGTGGGGACTGGATAATGGTCCCACAGGAAGTGTGGTCATGACCACGGTGGGCTTCACGGGAAAACCCGGATGGTGGGGGAAAGGCGAAACCCTTCAGGTGTCGTAAGGTGATCAGGAGAGGTGTTCTTGAAGCGAACGGCTAAGCGACCCGGACAGGAGATTCACGATCTGCTTCCGTCTATTGCTTCATCTTGCCACTCTGGGTGAGTCGCAATGCGGTCAACTTTTGTTCGTGGGCGTAGGCTGTGAAATGATCCGAGAGGTCTTCCATGACCCACTCTTCCTGCGGGGGCTTGGACCCCTGCGTGTGTTCGAACGGAAGCTCGGCCTTCCATAACAGTCTCCCCCTTGCGCTCACGAGATGGAGGTACAGTCGCTTGTTGTACCGATCCTTAGCTCCCAAACGGACCTTTCGACCTTCTCCTGCGACTATCTTTCCATAAAGAATGCAGTCCGCTTTTAAGGTCTCGGCCAGTTGTCGAGTAAACGGGAAATCTTGCTGTTCTGGCGAAAGTGCATCGCCTGCAGGGGTCTCGCTTGGCTGCCAATATCTCGCCACCTCCTGAGGGTCCACAACGCGAAGCTCCGTTTCCTTCTTGAACACGGCAGAAAAACGGTCAGACATGGCCTCCTCTCCCAAAAACGGGGCGATCGCGATGCTATTCACTTGGCCAGTGTCCGACCACTGATCGGAAGGAGCGACCCATGAATGTTCAAAAGGCTCGAAGTGCAGATCGCTGCATCGAAAGTAATCAATCCCAATGGCGCAAAGCCACCCGAGCGGGGCGCAGCCCGCTACGAGGACGCTGAGGATGAGCACGGCCGCGAGGCGTGGCAGAAGTTGCGCGACGCCGCTGGTCATCTGCTTTTGGTTGCCATATCGCATGATGTGATGGAGAGGCCGCTTTGCCTTGATGGACCAATCCCGGAACCCTCGGACGTACCTGAATACTCCCAAAGGCGAATATCCGGGTAGCCCCTGATTTGCCCTGTACCGAGGGACAATCAAGAACTGTTCCACATTTATTCTACAAAAAAATGGCCCTGAAAAAAAGCATGTTATGGGTTCCGGCCAGGCGAGGCGATGGAGGGCCCATGTAAATGAGACAGGCGCGCTTCTGCAGCGTGTCTCATTGCTGTGTCGGATGAGACCTTGAACCCTGTGGTCTCAACTGCTGCTCCTAAGAGGCTGTCGAGTCTTGCCGTCCCCGTCTATCCACTGGCGTTTCAAGAGACGCAAGGTGAACTGGTTCCCGCCGCCATTCCATTGTCTGCTGCGTTTTCTTGATTCCTGAGAGTTGTTGACAATGGCACGGACTGGGCTAAGCTTTGAATATCCCTATGAAGATGGTGGCAACGGTCCCGAGATGGATCGTGGAGCGAGAAGATGCCGTCCTTATGGGAAAGGAGAAAGGGTCATGGCGGGGGAAATAGGGCAATCGCCGAAGCTCATCGTAAAATATCGAGGGTCGGTTGTGAAAGACTGCATCATCACCCAACCAGAATTTACCATTGGACGAAAACCTGGAAACGATCTTGTCATCGAAGACCCGGCCGTATCCGGGCGACACGCCAGGATCGTCAAAATCCAAGCCGTCTATTTCATTGAGGACTTACAAAGTACCAATGGCACCCTTGTTAACGGCAACACTTTTGATCGGAAACAACTGCACGACGCTGACGTTGTCATGATCGGAAAGCATCGATTGGTCTTCTTGGAGGAGGAGAAGTCCATCCCAGCCGCTACATCGGCCATCTCCGAAGGGGCAGACCAAACGGTGTTTTTGAAAAGCGGGAGCCATGGATCAAAGTCGAAGGTCGGACAGAAAGTAGGAGTCGTGCAAGTCATTGCAGGGCGCACCGATCGCTCGGAGTATCGGTTGACCAACCCACTGACGGTCATCGGGGCTCACCGCGAGGCATTCATTAGGCTGACCGGCTTCTTCGCGCCCAAGACCGCCGCTACGATCGGACGTCGTGGGGAGGGTTATTTCGTAACGGTTTCAGGCAAGAGGAAAAAGGTGCATATAAACAACGTGCAGGTCAAGGAACTGGCGGATCTGAATCACGGGGACCTTCTGGAGGTCGCTGGAGTGAAGATGTACTTTTACGTAAAGGATGCCGCCTGAGTCGACCTTTCCGGCTTCCACTCGCGTGTGCCGAAGCGGGGTCCCCTCCGACACGGACCTGTGATTGAAGAGAGCCAGGACTTGACCAGTGGCTTACAGGGTCTCATGCCTTATATCTGATCAAGCCAAGCATTATCCTCCCCTATCAGCTTTCGTTTCCATGGCCGCCGTTAGTAGCAGAACCGTGATCTGCCCCATACGTAGCAGCCTTTTGCATTGATCGTTGGCGCACTCCCGAGAAAGGTCTCTCTGATTGAGGTCAGCCTGAACATAGGTGCGTCCTCCCCTCACATATGGCACCCCGGCCAGAAGTGTCTAATCTTTTGACGAATTTTTCGATCGGCGGTAGCATTCGAAGTATGCAATTTCTTGGTCTAAAATAAGGGCGCCAGGTCCATGACACGAATCGGTATTGTGATTCGGAGCCTGGGCGTAACCCTCCTGTTGTTCCTGGCAGCCGGATGCTCAAATGAGTACGGGAATCCTCAGCCCAGGGACAATGGACCCACGCAAGGGTTAGCGACATCCGCAGCAACGGATCCTGAATTGTCCGATCTGGCACTCCGAGCGCAAACCGTCCTGAGCCAGCTTGCGACCCAACCCGATTCCAGTGAGCTCCGAGAAGAGCTTCTTTCGGTGTTCAACGACATTTATCGGGAGGAGTGGGGAGCTATCAGCCCTGACACACACTTTATCTATGGAGATGTCTTGGTAGCCGGTCAAAGCTACGCCGTTGCAGGTGACCAGCCCTTTCTCATGGCAATCGTCGAGGCCAGTTTTGGGCCCTATGGGCAAACGGCGGAGGGATCCGGGTGGCTCAACGAACTGCTGTGGGAGAACTTGGAAACCGATCCTCAGTCGACGGTCAATGTGTTAGGAGAACTCCAGCCGGAACATCGAGCCCTCCTCATCAAGAACGAATACACGAAGCCCGTGCACGACGGTTTCGACTTTGCGCGTATCGAGGCGGGGCTGGTGAGCGCTCAGGTTCCGGAGGGGCTACGCGAGGAAGTGCAGCGCATTACGGAAACGGCTCGAGCGCATAACACGTCGCAGACCGTTGCGGCGAGTAGGTGAAACTTGGATCCGGAGAACCGAATTGTCACCAGGATGCCGTTACAAGAACTCTGGAACTCCAATGGCGCGATTCAGGCCAGGAAGCGCCGAGATCTGACCGAGATGGAGATAAAGGCAGTGCTACAGACAGGACCGGTCCAATTCATTGTGGCCGAACTGGGAAAGCCCCTCCGCTGGGTCGCCAAGAACGACTGCTTTTCTTTTTGGCACAAGGAAGTCAAGCCGCATCTTGTTGATCCCAAACTGGAAGGATTCTACCTAGAAGGCATTCCAGGGGGGTATGCGTACTGTGCTTCAGAATGGTGCGTGGACACTGGTTTGTGCTTCCTACTTTTGGAAATGCATCACTGAAGGTGGTCTCACCTTCACTGCTGACCCTCTTGAAATCCGATGTCGGTCCCTTTGTCACACGGTATGGCGGTAAGGAAGTGTCAACGGCATCGTCCTGGGCCCATCCTACGAAATTGCTGCGGAATCCTACGTGCTGATATGGTGGCCCGTGGCTGAGATTCGCGTGACCCAAACCGCTGAAACAACATTTCGCGTTGAAGTGAGAGAGGGGGAAAGCATGAGTGTCCACGATGTCACGGCCTCCAGTGAGGAGATCCAGCGATACGGGGGCGAGGTTTCTCCTGAAAGCCTCATCGAGAAATCATTTGAGTTTCTGCTGGAGCGAGAGCCGAAGGAATCCATCCTGCGCTCGTTCGAGCTCTCGGTCATCGAGCGGTACTTCCCGGAGTACAGGAAGGAGATTAAGACTCGCTTGAAGTGAGATCACCGGTCGGTCCTCGCCTCCGCTTGCAGAGCCAGCGTTAGCCTTGCCCCAGACTCAGCTCAGATTCCTGTCTTCCTCACCCCGGTATACGCACCCCGTGGTGCATGTTTCTCGCACGACAACGTGGTCCAGTCCGGGTATGAGGGAACACGTCTGTGTCCAGATCCATCGAGCAAGATGTTCACTGGTCGGGTTAGACAGCCCTTCAATGTCGTTTAAGTAGCGATGATCAAGTTGATCGAATACGGGCTGAAAAGCTTTCTTGATATCCCCGAAATCAATAATCCATCCAGTAGAGGGGTCTACTTCACCCCGGACATGCAACTCAACTCGAAACGAATGCCCGTGAAGACGCCCGCACTTGTGTCCCGGGGGGGCGTTCGGAAGCCGATGGGCCGCCTCGAAGGTGAATTCTTTGAATATCAGCATCATGGGCCAGATATGGCAACGGCGTGGTCAGGACGCTCCCGAAGTTAGCTCGGCAGATCGATACCGCGAATCGTGAAAGAAATCAACTGGCCCAAGACTCATGAACGATCTGGCAGATTGTCCGGAGGAAGGTTATTGGGGGGTGCATTCTCCAGTGGGCTGTCTTCATCAGCTAAACGCCAGTGCCGTTGCTCCTGGCGCCCTCTGTTTCTTCCCTAGGTTCCCGGGAAGAGTTGCAGTATATAAGAACTTTACCTCCTTAGGAACCACAGGAGGCTCGCCAACGACGTAGGTAGTACCGGTTCCTCGCACGGTTCACGAGACGGTTTCGGTCTCTAATGAGCTCAGGATCGCTCCCGACTCCTGGAGTTTCCGATTGTGACAAATCAAGGGATCCTCGACTGCCCCACAGTTCAAACATCGCCAGCTACGCATCCAAAGAAATGGTCCGGTCATATCCATAGAATGATCCTCAACCATCATGCCTTGACAACGAGCGCATTGCATTATGAGCCTCCTGGTAATCTGTGACTTCTCTCCGTTGCCTCGTATCGTGAGTGTCCCCGCTAGGGGTTCCATGAAGCAGACAGGACCCTGATGCGAGTCCTCAGCATATAGTATTTGGGACGCGCGGCAAGTCCTACAAAGTAGGTATCGCCTCCCAAACGGTAGGGGTGTCGGCTAGTGAATGTTGTACGGTCGAGAAAGAATGAGACAGTTGTCATTCCTATCGAACATGGAGGGCCCTTGGGTCTATTCGTTTGGGAGTGCCGAAAGAGCACCCTTGACGGGCCTCGAAAGAGTCTGAGAAAGTTTCGCCTCGCGAGCAGACGGCATCGCTACAAAGTGTGTTGGCATTGGATATGGCGTCATCACGGAAGCGTCTTCTCACGCATGATGGCTTGTAAACTAGCCAAAACGTTTCTATGATTTGGCCCTCCGGCTATCTTTATAATTTCTTTAATTATGTACCGTGAGGCCCTGGATGGGGACGGGATACATTTCCGCGGCAACCGCGCGTATCTTTCGCTGGTTGTCCGCTTCGCGAAGGAATCCTGGTGCAACCTGCCGGGCCGGTTCGACAACCTCGAGAATCCACTTATTCCCATTCCGTTCGCCTATCTTCTGAGTCTGAGTCCCGATTCTCAGTCGCAGTTGCCCTGATTGCCGGAAATTGTCTTTTTCGGATTGGAGGGATGGAAGATTGATGAGAAACTGTTCTCAGCATGGAGATAGAGGCGCTTTTGGAATGGAGTGCGTCCGGAGAGTGGCGATGTGGTGTGAGGGAGGTCACAGACAGCCAACGGCTAAGATGGTAATGATGCGTGCGCAGAGTGACCATTCTCTATCGTATAGATTCTTTCACTATGGAGGCCAGAAACCTATGAAGCAAGGCGCTATGCTCATTGTTCTATCGCTCTTATTCCTGTCGATGAGCTGCACGACTGCCCTGCGCAACAACCAGCTCGAGGCCGTTGCCAAAGACTGGGCCCTGGTCATCCGAGCGAGCCAGGTGATTCCTGTCTACCCGCTCAGCGAAGATCTACAGCCTGGGGATGTGCTGTTGGTCAGTATCCCTGTCGAGGACCAGGTCGCCCTGTATAAAGAAAAAGGATTTCTCCCCCTGGACCAACACCTCGTGCGACTTTACTCGGAGGAATACAAGGAGTTTTATCGATCCCGGTATGGGATCAGTGATCAACGGGTGCCACCGGCGCACTGGCAGGAACAAGATGCAGAGGGAAATCACAATTGGAAGATTGCGCCACACGCGGCGTTTCCTACATACCAGTTCTCAGTCCGCACAGGATCGGGATTAAATCTCGCGATCCCGATCCAGGGCGTACCCTTTGCCCTCGGCCTGATGAATTCTGGGAAGGCAAGTGGCACGGTGACCATCGCCGATGCCTACACATTTGGTCTCGATAACTCTCGGCTTGAGAAATTGGTGCGAGATTGGGCGAAGAAGAATCGGAGTCTTCTACGGAATTACCAGCCCGTAGAAGGGAAGTATCACTTCCTACGGGTTGTGAGTCGTGTCTACGTAACTGGCCGAGTGAGCGTGGCGGTGCACAATGAGGAAGCTAACGCTGCAGAAGGGGCCGTTGGGGCCAATCGCCCTGTGGAACTGATGGCGGTGGAACCAGGCTCTCCAGACAAGAACTACGCCAAATCCATTGAAGTGATCAACAAGTTCGCCGCCGAACAGCTTCCGGGAGCCAAGGTCAAAATCGCGACAGCGACGAGCCGGTCTGTAACCCTGAGCGAGGAATTTGAGCGGCCCCTGATAGTTGGATATGTCGGCTTTGACATGCCGATCCAAAAGGGTGGACGACTGGGTGCGCCGATCTCTACCCTCGCCCAGCTCACGAAGGGACGTACCCTTCCGGCAAGGTCACCTGGCAACGTCTATCGACTCGCTGCGCTCGCGCATATGTACCAGGCCCTGAACACGATTCCGGGCACTGAGGGTGAGGCTATTCGTGGCGAACTGGATTCCCTCGACCGCCTTCTGCCCGAGCGGTATCCCTTTTCTCTTTACGAATTCACGTCCCCTACGGAGATCCAGAAAGACACGGAAGTGGTAGCCGGAGTGAAAATTGATGTTCAGGGTTTCCAGGCAATCGTCGACTTCCTGGGCTACGCCAACACCACGGTCGAAACTCTAGAGCGGTACCTTCCAATGGCTCGGCAAGAGACAGAAGAACAGAGAAGAGCCGTTTCCCACCTCGAACAGGAATTGCAATCAGCGCGGGCGGCGCGTCAGGAAATAGGTAGTCGCCTGAATGGGGAATCTGCGTTAATGGAAGCTATCGATTTCGTTTTCCTCGGAAGCTGAGTTGAAAAGGAGGTTCGGGGATGCCGCTGCAGGAGAAAAGAGCGTTCATCAATGATCCGAAACCGGATATGTCAACAGAGGAGAAAAACCTACATCTCTCCGCCAAGCTCGCCGTTGCACCGCACGCCAAACGAAAGATTGTGTGGATCGAGCGCATCGAGATCGGTGCGTCGGGGTGGTGGATCCATTACCGTGTTGGGTCACCGGGTTGACGTAAACGGGAAGAATCGGCGATACCCGCGGTTCGGATGAGCTGATCCATTCTCTAGTCAAGCTGGGCGCGTAGGGGCAGTATTTCATCCTGAGCGAGTGAAAGCGTGCGCTCCACCGTTGGCGTTCTCAAAAAAGAGGGTGATGGGGTGCCGAGGTGAAGGGTGCCGTGCGGGGAGCGTTGCCGGCGTTGCCGAGAAAACGCCAGGCTCCATTCTCTTTGGCAAGATAGTGCACCTCACGAAACCAGCTATCCAGTGTGACACGGCTGCCACTTTCTTTTGGCGTGCCGTAGAGCCCGCCAGTACAGGTCATTTCAGCGCGAGTCTGGGAGCCGGTCCCCGAGACCCTGAGCTTCGTAAAGACATGTGTCGAAGAAATCCTCCGGTAGTGAGTAAACACCTCGCCCCAGACCCTCCGGACATCAGACTGTTTCAGCCCGTGATAGTTGTATCCCGTGGCGTAGAACGCCATGAGAGCATCGATGTCTCGACGTTGGACGGCGTCTTCCGCCCGAGCGAACGCGGCCAAAATCTCTTTCAACGTCGGATGTTCGACCACGTCGGCGTGATCCGAAATGAGCTGACCATTGATCTCGAATGATGTGCCGGGAAGAACCTTCAGCTCAGCGCACACGTCGCGAATAGCTAGGCACCACGTGAATGCGGTGCCCATCAGAAAGATTCCAAGCCAGCGAATGCCGATCACGGTTCCATCACCGTCATGTTACTCCTGCTCACCCGTTACGATTGCGGTTGCCTCTTCTTGTACACGATTCCTCGCCAAAAGAAAGACTTACCTTGTTTCCTCAACGACTCACCGTGCGTGCCGCGTCGCGCGACCAATCGTGGGCTGACATAGCCCTGCGTTAAGGAGGTTGTGAGAGTGAGTGATTGTCTGAAAGGCCGCAGAGCTTGCATTCTGAATCCCGTAGGATGTAATCGGTGACGCCGTGGCGGCGGTCGAGATGAATGACGCAGCACTCTTCCAGCATTTGTTTTAACTGCTGCCGACCCCGTTGGACTCGGGATTTCATGCCGGACAACGAGAGCCCTAATCGATTGGCCGCCGCATTTTGGGTCAGGCCCTCCAGTTCCACGAGCGTCAGCGCCTCCTTATACTGAAGAGATAACCGCTGGATCATCGGACGAAGGCACGCGGCAAGCTCCTCCCGAGGATCACTGAAGTCCGCCAACGGGTGCGTCCGATCGCCGGTCGGTAACAGGTTGGCGGTGTCCATGTCGGCCGCCGAACCCGCTGGCTTTTCGCGCCGCCGCTCTGGTGTGCGGTAGTAGTCCGCAATCGCACGGCGCGTAATCTGGAATGCCCACGAGACCAACCGACCCGGATCCTTGAGACTGTCCAGCCGTTTATGCATCCGCAGGAAGACCTCCTGCAAGATGTCATCGGCCTCGGCTTCATTTGCGACGCGCCGAGCGATAAAGGCTCGAAGCCCGCTGTGCATGTGGAGCCACATGTCCTGCAGGTCGTGCATGATAGCCGATCTTTCCTCAAGCATGCCCATACGATACTGCTCCCTCCTCGCAACCGCAAGCCGCTTGTCCTATCTCGCCCGAGCAACAGGTCGACGCACAACAGGATGTCTCCCGCAACGGCTTCGTCACGGGTAGCTGCTCGTCGACGAAAAAGACTTCCCATGGATTTCCGTCGGGGTCGGTGAACCACACCCTATGCTGTCTCGCGTAACAGCAGTTGACGTCGTTTTCTACCATAGTAGGAATCCCGCGCTCGTGAAGATGCTGCTCCCACGTGGTGACTTCACTGGAAGAATCGACCTCAATGCCGAAGTGATGCACGTTGCCGGGTACACCTTCCGAAGACACGAGGGACAGGTTCAGCGGGGGACTGGTGAGGTCGAACTTGGCATAGTCTTCGGTCTGCTTTTGCGGTTTCAGGCCAAAGACGTTCTCATAAAACGCAGCGGAGGCAGCCACATCATGCACAGTGAGAGAGATATGGGATCTCATGGGATTGCTCCTTTGCCCAAATGCCGGAGGCCAATTTCCGGGCTCGTCTCTATAGACGGAGGACTTCCGAAAAGGACGCAACTCTCTTCTCCTGATGGAAATACTCCCGTTCAAGCCACTCGGACCATTAGCCGTGCGAGGGGTAGTGCCATGACTCGCGGGCGCGATGGGTTGTCCTGATCTACGCCCAGCGATACCTGGTAGGTGTCACTGAAGACAAGGCGACGAGGACGGTCGTTCTTTACAACCGCCAGTAGTGATACGGCCCGAATGTCAGAAGGCATCCGAGCACGGACAGATGGCCGTGTGACTCCACGTGGATGGGCCTGACCCAGCGGACCTCGAAGAGGTTCAGGGTGGTGCGCCATCTGGAGTGCGGGATGTGTACCTCGAGTAACTGGCCTGCTTGCGGGGTGGCCCCCATGAGGAGAAGAATCCCTTTGGCGCTTTGGTTCAGGGTGACCGCCTCTCCTTGCTGGATCACGAAGGAGTCCGCCGCCAGGGTCTCCATCATCTCATAGGTACAGGTGTAGCCGCAGTCCGTGCGTTTCTCGTTCCGCCGGTCCGGATGGATGGGCTCCGGGAGGGTGATCTCATCCGCTCGGGATCCGCCTGCCGGGCCAGCCTGCGTCTCCAGTCTTATGACTTCCGAGTAGAAGGAGCGAATGTTGTCGAGATCCTGGGTTGTCATCCAAGGCCTCCCAACCTTTGAGGGAGTGTTCCGGCCTCCCGCATGCTTACGATTTACGAAGATAGCAAATGACGTGCCCGGATGCCAGGGAAAAAGGGACAGGCGAGTTGGGGGCGCTAGGCGCAAGAAAGACTCAGGTGGCCGTCGTACAAGGAAATCGGAGCGAAGGGTAACGACTGAACGGCTGAAACTGAATTTCGCGTATCTTGTTGATAGCATGAGGAACTCACTCGTGATGCGAGAATCCTACGCGTTGAGGGAAAACCCTTCACGCGCCCCCCGCTCATTCTCAGGACGACCTAGGGCATTCTGCACAAGGCTGGGATTGGAATCACCCATCCCCAATTTCCCCTGTGAGGCGGTCTTCTGAGGGTGCTGTGATGAGAATGAATGCGCAGCACGGCTTGTCGCTAGCTCCGCAAGGGTTCTTGTCGGGGAACCCGGTCAACCGTGTCCACGTTCATTGCAAGGAAAAAGACTTGCCTCCAAGCTTGACAATCTACCAACTAGTAGGTATATTGTGCACATTACACATTGATGCAAGGGAGCGCCGATGCAGGATCGCAAAGAACAGATTCTTGATATCGCCGGGGAGTTGTTGCAGACGAGAAGCTTCAGCTCGTTCAGCTATCAGGATGTGTCTGACCGAATCGGCATTAGTAAGGCTAGCATCCATCACCACTTTCCCAGCAAGGAAGACCTTGGGAAGGCCTTAGCTGCTCGGTATAGATTGTCCTATCTGAATAAGCTCGAAGAGATTACGCAGAAGTACGAAAATCCGTGGGACCAATTTGAGGCCTATCTCACGTTAGTCGGTGAAGTGGTCAAATCTGGCAACAAGATTTGTCCGGTGGGATCACTACAGGTGGAGCATAATGTGATATCCAAGGACATGCAGGATGAAGTCCACGTGACCTGTCGTGCGGTTCAGTCCTGGTTGGTGGGAGTGCTGGCGGAAGGGCAGAAAAAGGGAGTCATTGTGTTTCCGGGTACAGCTGAAGATCAAGGTGTACTGATTCATTCGGCTATCCAGGGAGCGCTACAAAATGCCCGTGCTGAAGGGCCGAAGCAATTTACGGCTGTGGCTCGACAGCTCAGAGCGGGCATGAATGGGAGGGGCAAGGGGAAGCGGTAGGGAGCTATTTTTTTGCTGGCATTCTACCAACTAGTAGGTTGAAGTTTGAGCCCTTTGCCAAGCCCCGTCGAGCCTTCCTTGGCCAAGAAGCCAAGAAGCAAGAAG
>JBFJQA010000043.1:0-17900 GCA_041616875.1 Nitrospiraceae bacterium
ACGAACCCGTTTCAGTCCCTCACGGGTGCCGAGCACGCCCGCTAGGGCATCAATGTATGCACCAGAGGAACCGAACGGCGTGATGTCCATTTCAGGTTCTTCTTCCTCGGCGTCATACTAGGGGGATGCAATCGGTTGCGCAAGATCACTGGATCGACAAGATCCCCGCATTGGATGCACCGAGATACACGGCAATTGATTTCGTCACTGTCACTCAGAACGTCAAGGCAATCTGTGGTGACCATTAAACCCCCACAGCGGGAGCAGCTTTCCGGGGCGTGAAAACCCTGTTCCGTGGGTACCGGGTTGGTCTTTTCAATGAGGCTGATTATGTCGTCAGGAAGTTTCTTCATGGCGTTACCTCCTTGACCTTTGAGGTTGTCATTCCTTTGCGTCCAATGTTATGTCTAATGTATAACAAGCATTGTCCAATGTGTCAACTGTTCATGCGATAAATATTTGACAGAGATTTGACGTTCCAGGCTATAATTAGGCCAAGCATATGAATATTCATAGAATTCAAAGAGTTTCAAAGCTAACTGGACTCTCAAGGGATGTCATTCGGGTGTGGGAGCGTCGTTACGGACTGCTCAGGCCTGTCCGCGGGCAGAATCGCTATCGTCTCTATACCGACGAAGATGTCTCCCTCCTTAAATATGTACGCGCAGAATTGGACAAGGGCGAGTCTATTGGGGAACTTGCCGCATTGGGACGTGAGGAGCTACTCGCGCGGATGCATGCGTCCAGAGAGGCACTGGAGATAACCGGTTCGCCGTATGAGCGTCTGCTGGCGGAGCTACTTGGAACACTGGAACCCTTAGACCGCGTCACCTTCGAACGCAAACTCAACGGGGCAGTGGTCGTCATCCCTTTTGAAGAGGCCTTGCATGGAATTCTTCTGCCCTTGCAGCGGCGGGTTGGGGAACTCTGGCATGACAGTCGTGTCACTGCGGCTATCGAGCATTACGTGACAAGACAGGTTCAGCAGAAAATCTTTTCGGTCATGAACCAGATGCCTGTGGCTGAAGATGGACCAAAGATCGTGATCGCCTGCCCACCCGGAGAATATCACGAGGTCGGGGCTCAGGCCGTTGCGTATCGGTGCCGACTGCGTGGCTGTCGTGTCTACTACCTTGGCGCGAATGTCCCCATCACCGATCTCGTCAAATTGTGCGTCGAAGTGCGGCCGGCTCTGACGGTCCTGTCCTTTCCCGTTCAGTTGCCAGCGTCAGAAGTCGACGCAGTGGCTACGCAACTTGCCAGGGAAGTGCGGCCTTTCTCGGAAATTGCCGCCGGAGGGACTGGAGCGCTTGCCGAGAGGAAGATTCTGGAGAAAGAAGGGATGCACGTGTTGGAAGATTTTGCAAAACTCGATGAATTTCTCAGCTTCATTCCAGCGCGAGGCGCTGGTCATCACCGCAAATAATGCGCAGAGGAGTCGATGATGTCGGCGATTCCAGGCACGTATCCGCTCACAGTATTTTTTGATGGGGACTGTCCTATCTGTGCGCGGGAGATCAGCATCATGAAGAGGCTCAATCGTGCAGGTTCGCTCGAATTCGTGGATTTCTCGAGTGATGCCTATGACCCGAGCACAACTGGGTTAAGTCCCTCGGAACTGGGACGCGTCATTCATGCACGTTGGAGCGACGGGACGCTCATCACTGGCGTTGACGTTTTCCGTGCCATGTGGACAGGAGTGGGGCTCGGGTGGCTGGCTCGATTGAGTCGCATCGGACTGTTTGACCGGCTACTCATGCGAGCCTACGAGTGGTTCTCGCGCAACAGGCTGTGGCTCACAGGGCGTACGCGTGGTGCTCGGCAGCCTGACGAGGACGGGAGCACGCCTTGTGAGCGATGTGGCAGCGTTACCGGCCGGAAGAGAGGGTAGTGACACCACGTGCCGCAGATATGGTGAATACACGGTGGCTCGGTCAGGCGGGTACGGGTGCGTTTATGCGGCAGCTTGCTGAACGACAATCCGACCCCAGCGGTCGTGTGTGGATCTTTGTACCAGAGGACCAGCTTTCTGCTCAAATCGGCCCGCTGAGCCGACAGGATCCATGTCGTAGCGGTATTGTTCTTGTTGAGAGTCATTGGAAGGCTGCTCGGCGCCCCTATCACAAGCAAAAGTTAGCCTTCACCCTGTGCAACCTCCGGCACTTCGCGCTGGAGCAGGCAGCGCGGGGCGTTGCGGTGCGCTACATTCAGACGGCTGAGCCATACGGAACTGCCCTTGGACCACTCATTTCTGAACTAGGACCGCTGAGCGTGATGGAACCGGCTGAACGGGAGCTGCGTCTCGATATTGAACCTCTAGCTCGAAGCGGTGCGCTGCACGTTGTCCCGCACGAAGGTTGGCTCACGGTAAGGAAGCAGTTTCTTCGCGGGGTGGGGGCGAGGCCTCCGTGGCGGATGGATAGCTTTTACCGACTTGTCCGGCGGGAAACCGGGATTTTGATGAATGGTTCCAAGCCGGTCGGTGGAAAGTTCAGTTTTGACGTCGCCAACCGGAGGTCCTGGAAGGGTAACCCGCCAGCGCCGATCCCGCCAGTCTTCGCATCCGAACCGATCAAGGCCGAAGTCGAGGAGTTGATTCACACCCACTTTTCCCATCATCCGGGACACCTCGATCTCGAAACCATTCCTGCCGCCGAGTCTGAGGCGCGCGCGCTCTGGGATTGGGCCAAAGTATCCTGCTTGCCTCATTTTGGTCCCTATGAGGACGCAATGTCCCTTGAGTCGAACAATCTGTTTCACACGCGGATCTCAGCTCTGCTGAATATCCACCGCCTGTTGCCGGCTCACGTTGTGGGTGATGTCCAAGCCCTGGACGTGCCGTTGGCGTGCAAGGAAGGCTTTATCAGGCAGGTGTTGGGGTGGAGAGAATTTGTCCGTCACGTCCATGTAGCCACGGACGGGTTTCGCCAGCTACCAGGACGAAAACCTACGATCGAAGGCGAACCAGGTGACGGAGGTTATGCGCAGTGGGCTGGGCGCCCTTGGCCGGCCCCCGTCCAACACGAAGGGTGGGACGGAACGGCCATGCCATCGTATCTCGGAGCTCATCGGAAGCTGCCGCCAGCTTTCTGGGGGACGAGTTCCGGGCTCAAATGCCTCGACACCGTCGTCGCTGATGTGTGGAATGAAGGCTACAGTCACCACATTACGCGACTCATGGTGTTGGCGAACCTCGCAACACTTCTAGATACCTCACCACGTGAGCTCACTGATTGGTTCTGGATCGCCTACACGGACGCATACGACTGGGTCGTTGAGCCTAACGTGCTGGGTATGGGAACATATGCAACGGCTGATCTCATGACCACGAAACCCTATGTATCCGGGGCGGCCTACATCGCAAAGATGAGCAACTACTGTGGGAGCTGCAACTTTGATCCGGTCAAGAGCTGTCCCATCACGCGCTTGTATTGGGCATTCCTCGCTCGGCACCAGGGCAGCCTAAGCGAGAACCCACGCCTCCGTCTCCCCTTGGCGGCTCTCCGCCGGCGCTCCGCAAAACAGAGACAGGGCGATGCGAAGGTCTTCGGCAAGGTTGGAGCCACTCTGGAGGCTGGCAAGGTGGTAACGCCGAGTCTCATGAACGAAGTCGGTGGCACATAACCGTCCTGGATCGTTCCAGACGACTGATGTTGCTGACGGGAGTGACCCGGTAGGTGGGCGGACGCTTCCCGCTGAGACTATGGGGTGTACAGCTGATACTCAATGTGGGTTGGTGTTGGTGCTTCCTTGGCTTCCACCAGCCTGGCCTGGCTTTCGCTGAGACTACAGTTGCGTGGGTGCCCATCTTGGCGACCCTGCCCGCCTTCGGGCATCATTGGCGATCGCTTTCAATGTCTTGGTCTGGCAACAAAATTGCTGATTCGTCACAATGCGTTGGTAATTGTGAGGACGCAAGGCCTATGTGGACTTTCTTGCCGGTGAGGGAGTGACGAAAAAGGTGCAATGCCGTGACTGATGAGCCTGTTCTGGGTCCGGATTTCGTTCCCCACTCAGTTAATTCTGAAAGCACAGGATCTGCTCTTCCCGAGCGCATCCGCCGTCTTCTTCTATCACAACCCTTTGCCGTCCTGTGCACCCAAGGGGATGATCAAGCCTATGGGTCCCTGGTGGCGTTTGCGGTGAGCGATGATCTAAGGTCAGCGGTCTTTTCAACCCCGGTAACAACCCGTAAGTTTCAATTGCTTGCGAAGTGTGAACGCGTCGCCCTACTGGTCGACAATCGCTGCAAGCACCTTGATAATATGATGGAGGTTGAGGCGGTGACGGCGACAGGCAGAGCCACGCGCGTGATTGGGGGATCGGAATTCGATTGCTGGTCTCAGCTTCTCCTACGACGACATTCCTATCTTGAAGCCTTTGTCCGTGCCCCAACAGTCGCACTGTTTCGCGTCGAGATCGCAAGATATTTTCACGTCGTGAGATTTCAAGAGGTGCAACAGTGGGTGCCCGCTCAGATCCCTGGGTGATCCCGCTGGCCGAAGCTTCTGGGGAGGCTCAGGGTCTCATCGGAGGGAAAGCTGCTACCTTGGCGAGCCTCCTGAGGACGGGGGTGCCCGTCCCTCGCGGGTTCTGCGTGACTGTCCGCGCCTACGAACGCTTTATAGAGGATTCTGGTTTGGCCGACACGATCCGGATGGAGCTAGGGCGGAAGCCACTTGAGTCCTCACGCTGGGAAGAAATCTGGGACGCCGCACTGCGTATCCGTTCAGCCTTCCTCAGCAGAACCATGGCGAGCCCTATCGCTGAGGCGATTCGAATTGCGTACGGCCATCTGGGCAGAGAGTGCGTCCTGGCGGTGCGGTCTTCTGCGCCCGGGGAGGATTCCCGGTATCGGTCCTTTGCCGGGCTGCACGAGTCAGTATTGGGGGTAAGGAGTGAGGAAGGCCTGCATAATGCGATTCGCGTAGTCTGGGCGTCGCTGTGGTCTGACGCGGCGTTACTGTATCGCAAGGAGTTGCACTTGGATCCTGGAACCAGTCGAATGGCCGTGCTCGTGCAGGAGGTCGTGTCCGCGGAGACATCGGGGGTAGCCTTTGGTCGAGATCCGCGTAATCAAGCTGTCGATCGAGAGATCATTGAAGCGGTTCCCGGGCCCTGCTCAGGGTTAGTAGACGGACTTGTGGACCCTGATCGCTGGGTGTTGCGAAAGTCGTCTGGTGACATCATCGAATGGCGTGGGGGCGATCGTGAGCCGGCCAAATCGAAGAGTCCTTTGCTGAAAGAGTTGGAGATTGAGAACATTCACCGCGTGCTCGGACGCGTCGAGGAGTATCTGGGTTGGCCACCAGACGTTGAATGGACTGGGTGTGCGTCTGACTTGACGGTGTTGCAGGCTCGCCCTATTACGTCGGGAGTGTCTGCAGGGGAATCAGATCAGAGGCAGTGGTACCTGAGCCTGCGGCCTGCGTTTGAAGGTCTTCGGCGTCTAGCAGACCGAGTCGCCAACGACTTAATCCCCGCTCTGGAGAGCCTTGGGCGCAAATTCGCCGAGGAAGATCTGGAATCCTTGAATGATCGGTCGCTCGCTATCTCGATCGAGGAGCGTTCGGCGGAGCTGACCCGTTGGAGGAAGGTATACGAGCAGGAGTTTATTCCCTTTGCCCATGGGGTCCGGTATTTAGGAGCCTATTACAATGATGCGGTGCAGCCAAAGGATCCCTATGAGTTTCTTGAGCTTGTCCGCCGCCAAGATTTTCTGTCGGAACGTCGGAATCAGGTTCTGAGAGAACTAGCTGATCAGGTGCGCGGCAACTCAGAACTGCGGGCGCTACTTGGGCGTTACGCCGCCCGGGATGAGGAGGTAACCCTGACGGATGATTTGGCAGGCGTGGGAAGGGTCCCGGGTGGTAAGTCGTTCTTAAGGAACTTTAGCAAGTTCCTTGCGGAGTATATGGACACCTGTTACGTCGGTGAGCGGCTTTCAGAGCGTCCAGGCTTGATCTTAACCATTATGCTCGAATTCGCGCGGGTTGAGGAAAGAGTGGTGAGAGATCCCCCTCCCGACAGTGCGGATGGGATACAACAGCGGCTTTTTGCTGCGGTGGGAGAGGCTAGACGGGACGAAGCGGCGGAGGTCATCGCCATTGGTCGGCTTAGCTGGCGGCTCCGTGACGATGACAATGTTCTGCTCGGCCGACTGGAGAGCCAGTTGCTCCGGGCTCTCCGTGTGGGGGAGGGCCGCATGCGGGCCGCGGGGCGTCTGCAAGGAATGCCGGCCAGCGAGCGAACGGTTGCGCAGATAGTTCAGGCTCTCCGAGATAAGCATTTCCAGTTCGTAATCCTTGACGAAGAGTCTGAAGCTTATTCTGAATACACTCATCCGGGACAGCGACCCCGCCAGATGGTTGGTCAGCCTGCGTCGCCAGGGTTTGCAACCGGCTGTGCGCGGATCGTGCAAGGTTTAGAGGATTTGGGACGGTTTCGTCTTGGTGAGATCCTCGTATGCGACGCGATTCAACCGACCATGACCCATCTCGTCCCGCTTGCGGTGGGCATTGTGGAGCGTCGAGGAGGGATGCTCATTCATGGGGCCATCATCGCCCGAGAGCTTGGTATTCCATGCGTCAACGGGATTGCGGGCGCGACTCATCTGATTCAAGATGGTGAGCAGGTGACGATTGACGGGCACCTCGGGATCGTAACGGTTGGCACGCCGGAGTTCGATTTGGAGAGGGTTTCCAGTGCTGCATCTCCCGAATTACCGAGACAGGATTTCTAGAATTCATATGCCAACTCCGATCACAAGACTGTCCCCCTCGCACAGGTGGGATGTCGTCATCCTTGGGGGCGGCTTCGCCGGCTTGGCCTGTGCGAAGCGACTTGAAAGAGCGTGGGGGCAGGAGGTCGCACGACGGGTGCTCCTGATCAGCTCGGAGAACTACTTCTTGTACCAGCCGTTCCTTCCGGAGGTTGTGGGAGGGAGTATCGAGCCGCGGCACGTAATCAACCCTATCCGCGTGCTGCTGCGCCACTGCCAGGTCCAGCGGGCGGAGGTCACCAGAATAGATCCGGAGCAGCGACGGGTCGAGCTAGTCTCCGAAAGCGGGGCTATCCTCCGCTCGATCCAGGCGGAGCACTTAGTTCTGGCGCTCGGCAGCAGTACCAACATGCAGGCTGTCCCAGGAATGATGGAGCACGGGCATTTCATTAAGACCTTGGCTGACGCACTCGAGTTGCGACAGCTTTTGATCCGGCGTCTTGAGGAAGCCAGTTCTGAGTCGGATGCGGCGGAGCGGCGAGCCCTGCTGCACTTTGTCGTAGTCGGCGGCGGGTACAGCGGCGTGGAAACGGCGGGAGAGATCCTGGATCTCGGCCAATCTGTGACGAAGTTTTATAGGAGTCTGGATCCATCGGAGCTTCGCGTGACTCTCGTCCACTCCGGGACAAGATTGCTGCCAGAGCTCGATGAGCCGCTCGGCAGATTTGCGCTGCGGTCCCTCGAGCATCGGGGCATGACCGTGCTGCTGGGTAAGCGAGCAGCCTCAGTGGGCAGTGAATACCTTAGGCTGGTCGATGGAGGGCGGTTGGACACCAGAACTGTGGTGTGCACAATTGGTAACGCGCCCCATCCGGTGATTCGTGCGCTGGTTGCTGATCGGCACAAAGGATGGCTGCCGACTGACGAGTTCTTGCGCGCCAAGGGATTCACCAATGTATGGGCTATCGGGGATTGCGCGGAGAATCCAGACGGCTGCGGTGGCAGGACTCCACCAACGGCTCAGGCGGCCAACCAGCTTGGCGTGCACGCCGCGCGAAACATCGTTCGATCATGTGGGGACGGGAAGCTTCGCGTCTTCCGGTTTACGATGCTTGGTCAGGTTGCCACCGTGGGGCATCACAAGGGGGTATGCTCGATTCTTGGCTTGCGACTGAGCGGATTTTTTGCCTGGTGGCTGACGCGAACAATCCACTTGATGAAACTGCCCGGCATGGATCGCAAGCTGCGCGTCGTGATCGATTGGACGCTCGAGCTGTTCTTTCCACGTGATCTGAACTATCTGGATTTAGGGCGGACGCACCGAATGGTCCAGCGTCATCTTGAGCCGGGGGATGTACTCTTTTACCAAGACGATCCCTCCAACAACTTTTACCTGATTGAACAGGGACTGATCGAGCTCACAAGGAAGTCTCCGGACGGTGAGATTCTCTTCCAGGAGCAACTCGAGGCCGGGTCGCACTTCGGTGAGGGCTCGCTCTTGCGCCAGTCTGCGCGCACCACCACCGCGGTGGCTAAGACCGCCGCGACCCTGCTCGTGTTCGGGGCACGCGATTTCCGATCGGTGTTCGAAGGCTTTGGTTTGTTCCGCCAGGTGCTGCGCGAGACGTCCTTGCGGTTTCGTCCTGAAGAAGAGCTGGGTACCGCAAACTGGCCGGCTGAGCTGTTGGCAGCTCCGGTCAATACGATCATGACGTCTCCCGTTGCCTCGTTGCCCGAGTCTGGCACGATTGCGGACGCCCTCCAGCTGCTGGCCGAGACCCAACGTGGGACTTTGCCGCTAGTGGATCCGACCGGCAGATTGGCCGGATTGGTCACCAAGACGGATCTCTATCGGGTCATTGCCGAAGGTCGTGACTTCCAGGAGGGGGTGGTGAGGATCGCCTCGCAACAGGTCGTGTCCATTCGTGGGGACGAAACGGTGCGTGACGCAATGGGGCTCTTCCGTCGCAAACGGATCAAGCACGCACCGGTGGTCGAGGCGGACGGGAAGCTGGTCGGCATGCTCAGCTATACCGACTTGGCGTGCGCCAAGATGCGGTCTAGCGTGTCAGCCAGAGAGTCGTAGCCGTTTCGCGTGGGCGGACCCGCGGGGGCCACTGAAGGGATCTATAGGGAAAAGATGGAAAGATGGCCGCTACTCGCAAACTGACACCCTGTCCGGACAGTCCAAACTGCGTGTCCTCTCTGGCCTCGGATCCTGACCATCGCGTCGAGCCGCTCCGGTACGAGGCAAGTCAAAGTGAAGCGAAGGAGAGACTTCTTCAGATCCTGCAGGGGTTAAACCGGGTCACGATCGTGGTCAACGAACCACGGTACATTTATGCCGAATTCAGGTCGACAGTGTTCGGGTTTGTGGATGACGTGGAGTTTCTCTTTGCTGAGTCGGAGCCGGTGATCCACGTGCGCTCCGCCTCGCGCGTCGGTTACTATGACTTCGGCGCCAATCGCAGCCGTGTGGAGCAGATTCGGACCGCGTGGTCTCAGCACAGCTTCCACGATGACCGGTGACTGGCTGCGCGGGTCGGCCGCATCACACCCACCGAGACCCCCGATTATGTAGTCTTGCGTCCCGAAAAGCGCCTGCGATCCGCGCTCGGCCATGCACGGCGCAGCAGGATCTTGGCAGGGGGAGGGGAAACAGCTACGCAGAGGCGCGAAGTGGGGCTGCTCGAGGCTGTCGCAGCTGCCCACCTCACAAGCAAATGCCTATCGCCTCCCCCGCAAAAAAAGCAGGGAGCGAGGACCCAGCGAGCGAAGGGCGGAGTGACCACAATCCCTTGGCGACGATCCACATTGAAGAGCATTTAGGCCCGGATGATTTTTCATGGGTAACCAAAAGTGGAGCTGTTTCTCGATCTGATCTCAGCGGCATTGCGGGGTAGAAGGGAAGGTGGTCGCAGTGATTCCCGATGATCAATAAACCATAAGTTAGGTAGGATTATCATACACTGTGATTCACTGAACTATCCATCAGAAAGAAAAAGATGGAGCGCTTTGTTGTCTTTCCCTGACACTTACCTGCAGATCAATTGGGTAGCGATGAAAAAGGCAATCGATCAATGGCGGAGTTAGTGTTGTTGGACATGACTGGTGTGCTCAAAAGACTTGATCAGATGTCTGAAAGGTCAAACTGAAGGTGGGACTAGGGTAAGGGGGAGGGCTTCGGAAGGATGACGTCACCATATCGAGGCCAGGCGATGCCCTTAGAGCGATTCCTTCGTCTTGCGGTTCCGCGCCTCGGGCTCATGGCGGTGTTGTGGTGGGTCCTCACTAGTGGACACGAGGCCTCATGGGGAGTTGGGATTCCGGTTCTCATTGCCGGGACCTGTGCAAGTCTGTTGTTGCGGTCCCCTCATGCTTGGAGGTGGCGTTTCGTTGGCATGGCGCGGTTCCTTCCCGTGTTTTTCTGGCTGTCGTGGCGTGGTGGTCTCGATGTCGCCCTTCGGACCCTTCATCCTCAGTGCCCTCTCACTCCCGGGTTGCTCGTCTATCCGCTGCGCCTGCCGGTCGGACCGGCTCGTATTTTTTTCGCCAATACCGTGAGCCTCTTACCGGGTACTCTCAGCGCTGACTTGGAGAATGACCGCTTGACTGTTCATATCCTTGACGACCGCCTTCCCTCACTGGAAAGTTTGCAATCATTGGAATTGCTAATTGGCGGTCTCTTTGGCCTGCACGTATCGAAGGGGAACTCTCCACGGGATGAGTGTCATGGATGATTTGTATCTGAGTCTAGCGTTGTTTCTAGTATTGAATCTCGTGGCTGGCCTCCTCCGTATCCTGCGAGGCCCAACTCCCGCTGACTGCATGCTGGCGGCGCAACTATTCGGCACGACGGGTGTAGCGATATTGTTACTGCTCGCACAAGGGATGAGCCGGCCCGCCCTTCGCGATGTGGCTCTTGTTTTTGCCCTCCTTGCCGCTGTCTCTATCGTGGTTTTCATTCGCCGCGTCTGGGTTCCAGCGAGAGAAAAGGAGAAAACCTCCTGAATCTCCTTGAGTGGATTTCCTTGGCATTGGCTCTACTGGGCGCCTTGTTTTTCTTTGCCGGAACTCTGGGTTTGTTGCGGTTCCCAGATGTGTACACTCGGTTGCACGCCTTAACGAAGGCCGACAACGTCGGCCTTGGGTTCGTGACGGCAGGACTCGCCTTGGAAGCGGAATCTCTTGCGGCCGCGCTGAAACTTCTTTTGATTTGGCTATTGGCGCTCCTCGCCAGTGCGACCACGTGTCATCTGATTGCCAGGACCGCACTTCGCATCGGGATCCAGCCTTGGAGGCGGGAATGAACGAGAGCGCATGGCTACTTGACGGCGTATTGGCGGTCACGTTGGTGTGGCTGGGGTGGCGCGTGCTGTCCATCACGGATTTGTTTAAGGCTGTCGTCTTGTTCATCGCGTTCGGCCTGCTGATGGCGCTCACGTGGGTCCGATTGGAAGCAGCGGATATTGCCTTGGCCGAAGCAGCCATCGGCGCTGGCCTGACGGGCGTTTTGTTTTTGACGACCCTCAGTCATCTGGGATCCACAGCCAAACCCGGTGATCCGTCCGCTAAAGTGGCACCACAGGAATGTCCCGATGATCGACCCCGATAGGCCACAGCCCCATTTCGTGTTGACCCGTTTCCTGGTCCTGTCGCTCACGCTGGGGCTGACCCTCTCCCTTGGGTTTGCCGTTTTTTCCGTCCCACCCGCGCCTGTCCAGCTCGTGGACACGATCCAGGCCAATATGCACCAAAGCGGTGTGACCAATCCCGTCACCGCGGTTCTCTTGAATTTTCGTGGGTATGACACCTTACTCGAGATCGGCGTACTTCTGGTGGCGGTTTTTGGCATTGGGACTTTGCGCAGTCCCGATCAAAGACGGAGGTTCTCCGTGTCCGCTCCTGGACCAATCCTGCTTGCTCTTGTCCGGCTCTTAGTGCCGGTCATGGTCCTGGTCGCAGGCTACTTCCTCTGGGCGGGTGCGCATGCGCCCGGTGGCGCGTTTCAAGCGGGAGCCGTCCTCGGGGCGGCAGGAGTCTTGATCCTCTTATCAAACCTGGCTCTCTCAACCTGGTTTCGAGGATGGCCGTTTCGTGCGGTCCTGGTAATGGGCTTTGCTCTCTTCCTGGGTGTTGGATTGGGGGCTATGGCCACCAATGGACATTTTCTAGAATATCCCCGCGAATGGGCTAATCACCTGATTCTATTGGTCGAAGCTGCCCTCACCGTCTCAATTGGGTTGACCCTGGCCGCGTTGTACCTCGACAGCCCCGATGCAAGAGATGTGACGAAGGAACATCCATGAGCCAGTTTCAGCTGTACGCCTTGACTGGCGTGATGTTGTTTGGACTAGGCACCTATGCCCTGATGATCCATGCGCACTTGATTCGAAAAATCCTCGCGATCAATATCATGGGGAGCGGGATCTTCCTTCTACTGGTTGCTGTGGCCCGGCGCGATTCTGGTCTCATGCCGGACCCCGTCCCCCATGCCATGGTTCTTACCGGAATCGTCGTGGCGGTGAGCGCGACGGCCCTGACGCTTACACTCGCCAGACATATTCACACGGAGACCGGTCGTACCTCTCTTCCCGAGGGGAGCTTGAAATGAGTGCTCCTCGCCAACCCAGAATCGGCAACCGATGACTTGGGCAGTGGGGACCATCGTTGTGCCCATCGCGGCGGCTTGCCTCTCTTTTCTGTTTGGAAGATACGCCACAATTTGGATTGTTGCCGGTGCCGCTGGTGGAATTCTGCTGGCCGTCGGCGGCTTAGCCGGTCAGGTGTGGGAGGACGGTCCCCTTCGCTACCCTGTGGGTGGGTGGGAAGCACCGCTGGGAATCGATTGGTATGCGGATGGCCTTACGATTTCAATGTTGCTCATGAGCGCAGTTGTGGTTGTCCTGACCAGTATTTACGCGTGGGGCTATCTTCGTCACGAGGCAGGCGCGATATTCAGCACCTCGAGTCGCCCTTCGGTAACTTATGAAACCTTCTGGCCCCTCTGGTTTTTTCTCTGGGCGGCCCTGAATGCCCTGTTCCTTTCGGCAGACTTGTTTAATCTCTATGTGACGTTGGAACTGTTAGGCCTCTCTGCGGCCATACTCATGACATTGGGCGGCAGACCGGCGGCCCTGACGGCTGGCATGCGGTACTTGTTGGTCTCCTTGTTGGGCTCACTGGCGTACTTACTCGGCGTTGGATTCCTTTATGGGGCCTTTGGGACTCTTGATCTTGAGTCGCTGCAGAGCGTCGCGATTTCCGGTCCCACGACGTGGGTGGCCATCACCTTGATCACTCTCGGCCTCTTGTTGAAGACCGGGCTGTTTCCTCTGCACATCTGGCTGCCGCCCGCCCATGCCAACGCGCCTGCGCCAGTCAGTGCGATCCTCTCAGGGTTGGTGGTGAAGGCCTCCTTCTACGTGCTCCTTCGACTCTGGTTTCAAATTTTCCATCCTCTTCTCGCACCTCTTGCAGGCCACTTCCTTGGGGTCTTAGGGGCGGGAGCCATTCTCTGGGGCTCGTTGCAGGCGTTCCGCCAGGAGCGGCTCAAACTGTTGGTGGCCTATTCCACAGTGGCCCAACTCGGTTATCTCTTTCTGCTGTTTCCGTTGGCCGATATGGCTGCTGTCGCGGGCATAGTCTGGAGCGGTGGAATATACCACGCTCTGTCTCACGCGCTCGCCAAGGCCGCCATGTTCTTAGCTGCCGGAAACATCATGTTGGCTGTAGGACATGATCGCACCAGACAATTGGATGGCCTGGCTCAGTCAATGCCCATGACCTTGTTTGCCTTTGGACTGGGCGGAATGAGTCTGATGGGCCTTCCCCCCAGCGGAGGCTTTGTGGCCAAATGGCTGTTGCTCAGAGCGGCTTTGGAAAGTGGGCAATGGTGGTGGGCTGGAATCATCCTTGGGGGCGGGTTGATGGCGGCAGGCTATATCTTCATGGTCTTGAAACGGGCGTTTGCCATAGTGCCGGTCAACGGATCGGTTCAAGCCATCCCCTACAGTCTGGAACTCATCGCATTGACGCTAGCGCTTTGTGCCGTGCTGCTGGGGTTGGCCACGACGATACCCTTAACCCTGTTGCAAATCGGCGCTCCCTTTCCTAGCGAATTGATCTCAGGTGGACGATGACCGTGGAGGCCTGGCTTCCCGTCTTCGTGGTTCTGACTTCTTTGATAACCGGCCTGGTGATTTTCTTTCTGAGGGAGGAACAACCCGTTACGCGCACGGTGTTGAATGTGACCGGGGCGACGGTCAAGCTGGTGCTGGTGGGGATCATGCTCTGGGGTGTCTTTCATGGACATCGATACGAGACACGCCTGCCCTTCTTGCCAGAATTGGACTTGGTCTTGCGTGCCGATGCCCTGGCGTTGTTGTTTGTGACCCTGTCCGCCGGTTTGTGGTTGCTCACCACCGTATACGCCATTGGGTATCTGGAGGGATCCCCTAACCGGAGCAGATTCTTCGGTTTCTTTAGCTTATGCGTCACGGCCACAATGGGAATCGCCTTGGCCGGAAACCTCCTGACCTTTTTCGTGTTTTATGAGATGCTCACCCTCGCGACCTACCCGTTGGTCATCCATCGGGGGACTGCCGGAGCCCTGAAGGCCGGGCGGACGTATTTGATCTATACCCTGGGTGGCGGGGCCATCCTGTTGGCGGGCATTGCGTGGCTGTCTGTCTTAACAGGACCGGTGGAGTTCATGCACGGCGGGTCCTTAACGCACTTGACGGATCAGCATGATCACGCTCTGCGCATCATCTTTGCCCTCTTGATTGCCGGGCTTGGCGTCAAGGCTGCGCTGGTGCCGCTCCATGGCTGGCTTCCTGTGGCCATGGTTGCCCCTGCTCCCGTGAGTGCCTTGCTGCATGCTGTGGCAGTCGTCAAAGCTGGAGCGTTTGGTATTGTGCGCGTCGTGTATGAGGTTTTTGGTATTCAGTTGGCTGCCGATCTGGGATTACTCACTCCACTGGCCTTTGTAGCCTCTCTTACTATCGTATACGGATCATTGCGTGCGCTCGCCCAAGATGATCTCAAGCGTCGATTGGCGTACTCGACTGTCAGCCAAGTGTCGTACGTGGCTCTGGGAGTCGGCCTATTCGGCCCCTTTGCGATCATCGGTGGGGTCGTTCACCTGGTTCACCAAGGGATCATGAAGATCACGTTGTTTTTTTGCGCCGGCAATTTGGCGGAGACATTGGGGATCCATCGTGTCAGCGAGATGAATGGGGTAGGACGTCGTATGCCGTGGACGATGGCGGCCTTTACTCTGGGTGCACTCGGAATGATCGGCGTCCCACCCCTGGCGGGATTCATCACGAAATGGTATCTGGGACTGGGCTCATTGGAGGCGGGGCAACCTTGGGTGCTGACCGTACTGGCAGGAAGTACCATCCTGAATGCTGCCTACTTCCTGCCTATCCTGTATACCGCTTGGTTTAAGCCCCCGTTAGTAGAAGTGTGGACGGAGAAGGAGCTTCGAGGTGTTTTTGAAACCAAGCTTAGTCTGTTGGCTCCTACCTTGCTGACGGCCGTAGTCATCCTCGCGGTCGGCGTATTCGCGGGCAGCGTGGTTAGTCCGTTGGAGTGGGCCAAGCTGATCGCGGAACGCGAATATCGGCCATGATTGTTGTTCTGACAGAAACCCTGCTGGGCTACCGATGACCATTCTCGTGATTATCAGCCTGCCTCTTCTACTGGCCGCAGCAGTATTATTCCCCCGCCTGCGACCGATGGCGGTTGCTCTGGCGCCATGGTCGGCACTTCCAGTTCTTGGACTGGCGTTTTGGAGTCCGTCTCACTTCGCCGTTGAGTTGCCTTGGTTGTTGCTCGGAACGCGACTGGGTCTCGACGAAGTCGGACGAATTGTTCTGATTGGCACCTCTTTGCTATGGACGCTAGCTGGCGTTTCAGCTCGTGTTTCCCTATCCCAGGATCCGAGACATCATCGGTTTTTCTTTGCGTATCTGGTAACAATGACCGGAATACTTGGATTGTTCATAGTTCAGGATCTTCCGACCTTTACCGTGTTTTATGCCCTCATGACGTTTGCTGCCTATGGCCTCATTCTTTACGAGGACAACCCGGCAGCCCAACGTGCTGGGCGGATCTATCTGATCTTCGCTGTGATTGGAGAGGCCCTGCTGGTAGAGGCGGTCTTGCTCATCACGGCGGCCGCAGGGAGTCAGGAGATCACAGGAGTTCCCCATGCGGTGGCGGTAGCACCGACACGAAGTCTTATTATTACTCTGCTCCTCGCCGGATTCGGCATCAAGATTGGGGTTCTACCGTTCCATGTATGGATACCACTTGCCTATTCGAGCGCGCCCACCGGAGCAAGTGCCGTCTTAAGTGGGTCGATGGTCATGGCCGGTTTCTTAGGATGTATTCGTCTGCTCCCCTTGGGCGAGATTTCTCTGCCGGCATGGGGCATATTCTGCATAACGAGTGGCACTATTGCACTGTTGTATGGTGTGAGTGTAGGGCTGTCCCAGAAAAATCCGCGAACAATCTTAGCCTATTCCAGCATCAGCCAAGTGGGTCTGATGACCACTGGTCTCGGGATCGGCATGATGCTGCCAGAAGGTCGGCCGCTGACCCTCGGTATGCTGGCGCCCTATGCTCTTCACCACGCACTGGTCATGGGCGCACTGTTTCTTGGGTTGGGCGTTGCGCAGATGGTTTCGGCTACCGTGTGGCAAGGTCGAATGGTGGGAATTGGGTTCTTCGTGGCGGCCCTGACGCTGGCAGGTGCTCCATTGACCAGCGGGGCGGTGTTGAAAGGCATGTTTCACAGTACTGCGGCCATGACACTATGGGCCGAACAAGTAAGTTGGTTATTACCCATTGCGGCCATTGGAATCACGGTCTTGATGGGCCGCTTTCTGCGTGAGGCCTGGCCGCCGGCCCAAAGTCGAGGAATACCACATGGTGCCCGATTGACGACGGGAATCTGGCTACCCTGGGCGATTTTGCTTCTTTGTGGAGGAATGTCATCTTATGTTGTCCCCTGGAATCCGCTTTTCGAGCCCTCGGCCCTTTTGTGGTCACCGATTGCAGTCTGGGGAAGCCTTTGGCCGCTCCTGATGGGTGGGCTCTTAGTATGGGGGCTAGAGCGGAAGCCAGGGCGTTGCGGCGGTCTGCCTATTCCGCCCGGCGATCTGGTGGTATGTATAGAATGGTTGGTGCACCGTACGCAGGAACGTTGGCATGTCATCCCCAGAATGGTTTTAAAAAGGTGGCCCTCCGATCTTGTTTCCCGCTGGTTTCCACAGAAGAGTGGGTTATGGATTTCGTCCATTATTGAAGAGGTGGAAGGACGGCTGGGACAGTGGATGGTTCTGGGCGCTGCATTTTTATTTCTCGCCGCGCTGTTCTTTAGCTTCCTCATCACTGCAACCTGAGCCCATTATTACTCCGCTTGCACCATAGATACCGGGGTATCGCTTATGCAGGGAAGCCTGTTGAGGTAGAATGCCTCTGCAAGGATTGATAAGTACTGAGGAATACCGTGCTGCCCTTTGCCAATATCTTTTATGAAATCGCGGCGTTATTGTTGATTGCCGCAGTCATGGGGGCACTCGCGACCGGCCTGCGCCAGCCGCTGATCATTGCCTTCATCGCCGTGGGAATCCTGAGTGGTCCCGCTGGGTTGAATTGGGTCCACTCGGCGGATCAGGTGGACCTTCTGGCCAAGATCGGCATCACCCTCTTGTTGTTCGTGGTCGGACTGAAGCTTGATCTGCACTTGATCCGACAGATGGGTGGTGTGGCATTAGCCACAGGGTTGGGACAGGTAACGTTCACGTCCATTGTTGGATACGTCATCGTCCTCGGGTTGGGGTTTACTCCAGTGGCCGCTCTGTATGTTGCCGTGGCGATGACATTTTCCAGTACGATTATCATCGTTAAATTGTTGTCGGACAAGCGTGAGATTGATGCGCTGCATGGTCGAATCGCCGTCGGATTTTTAATCGTGCAGGATGTGGTGGCCATCGTAGTGATGATTGCCCTATCCGCTCTCGGAGCCGGAGAAAAGGCCAATAGCCTCGAGCAGGAAATGCTCGTCGTTATCCTGAAAGGGGCGGCCCTATTGGTTGGCCTGGGCCTGACCATACGGTATGTGTTGCCCCATCTTCTGCGTCGCTTGGCACGCTCACAAGAACTC
>JBFJQA010000044.1:0-17803 GCA_041616875.1 Nitrospiraceae bacterium
CACAGGCTCAGAAGTCACCTCACCGCCAACAAGCCGCTGAGCTTCAGTCAGCGCTTGCCTGAACTCGGCCTCGAACCGGGGTCCCTTACGGGATACAATCAGTCATCCCCCGTACCTACCAGCATCTCATTTCCCCCCAGCGGACTGATTCTTCTCGCCAGAGATAGATTGTCCGCACGCAGATGGAAACTCATGGCCGCCGGGAAGGGAAGGGTGGAGAGTCTATGTCCAAATGGAAGAGCAGCTCAAAAAGGAAGGGCGGGATGACCGGTGAATACGTGAGATGAGTCGAGCACTTTGGAGGCTTCTCTAGCTAACGGGAGACTGGAGGCCGGGCGGCTGCTCGGCCTCCTGTCGAATGAATGACTTCACTACCCTGCCAACTAGACAAGATACCCCTTACTCCACCCGAAAACGCGCCGTACACAGAACCTGACTCGGATCGTCGGAAGCGGACACCTCCACCTTCCACTCGCCAGCGTGCAATGCGCGAACGATTTTCTTTGAGCTCCAGGTGCGATAGCCCGAGGACATCCCCAAGGTCAAATCTATCGTTGCGGCTTCGTTCCAATCATTCTCCTTCTTCATATACCAACTGTGGCGTAATACACCTGGAGTCGTGGCCTGGACCTTGTTCCAAAAGAAAATGGTTTCAGCAGCTGTGGAGTCAAAGACAGGAATCGCCGATGGCGCATTGTCGCCCGCCTCACAAGAGCCAACGGGCTCAAGCCGCCCGTGAGGATCGCGATCCTGAATATCCCCAGCAAAGGCCATATCAACCACACTCATCCCCGCGCTTGCCGATTCGGACGATAAGGTAACTGCACCCAGAAGTAGAATTGCGATCGCATAGACCCACATGGTGTAACCTCCTAACTAGATTGCACAGACGGCGACCTGCCGTAAGGGCCCAAGCATGAGAATGATTGGGTTTTCCCGCTACCTTTACCCTAGCATACAGATAGATACACGCAAGCCAAGCACGTCTGTTTAGGAACCGGGCGCAGCAGCCCAGCAAGAGCGTTTTTTCAAGGGACACGTCAACTAATTGAAATTAGTAACAGAACCGGCGTGATTCTCACATGACATTTTTTGACACCGACGGCCTTCGCGCCTAGGCGCTTCGTCTGTTAGTACTCTCGTCTTCAAGATTTTTCCTGGGTCTCGTGAAGCGCGGCCGTTCGGACCACTCAAGCGTTGGTGGCGACACTCCCTCGATGCGAGCCCACCTACAGTCCGAGGAGAGGATGACAAACCAAAGCCGACGAAGGCTTCCGGATTACATTCGGCCTGACCTACAATGTCTTTTTGTCGGTATTAATCCCGGAGTGCGTTCCTCGGAAGTCGGACACCATTTTGCTGGATTTTCAAATCGCTTCTGGAAATTGCTATGTGAATCAAACCTTGTGCCGGTCTCTCTCACCTACCAAGAGGATTGGCGCTTACCAGAGTGGGGGTTCGGGATCACAAACGTGGTCGCCAGGCCAACTCCTGGCATAAACACGTTAACACCGCGCGAGTATGCCGATGGACGGCGACGACTCCTGAAAACAATACGGCGATATCAACCGCCTGTCGTCGTCCTGCTTGGCATGACACTGTATTCCGCACTGTTTCCCGACAGCATGATCTGTCCAGACAGGTCCAAAAAGCCGACGAGTCGGATTAGTCCTGGATTGCAAACCGAGAGGCTGGCTGGTGCCCAGGTCTTCCTCTTGCCCAATCCTAGCGGACGGAATGCGCACTACTCGTACGGCAACATGTTACGGGCTTTCCGCTCATTGAGAGCTCTTCTGAAAACGCAGGGCCAGCAAGGCAGTAGTGACCGCGAAACGCTGAAAGGGAGTGATTCACCCGTAGCCCGAAAGCAAGACAAAACGGCGGCACATAGGAATCACCGAGGCAGGTCGTTTCCTCATACCCCTAAGGCTGTCTGACTATCAGGGCATCCGAAAAGACAACTTTCGGTGTCGCCCCGTGTCTTAGAGCTCGAGGAGGTCCGGGTTTGTGTAGAACAACAGAATCAGTCCAACGAGCATCATGGCAGCCACAGAAATGAAACCTGCAACTCGGTTGTATGGCGGCGGCATGCGAAGCTCAAGCCATCGACCACAGCCCACCACTACCCCGAGAACTCCCATCGAAACGTGGGTGCTCTGAACCAGGAACTCCCGCTTGAGCTCATAGATCGCGTGTGAGTGGGTGAGTAGAATGATCCCCCCCAGGATACAGAGACCTGGGAAGACGAAGCGGAGATTGACCGCGCCGAAAGAGACATGACGGGCACGCCACTCGAAAAACCCCAGACCGAAGATCACCAGCCCGGCGAGCCAGTGTTGGACGACCTCGGTCTCCTGCACACTCTCCACAAACCCTGCTTTCCCGAGGGGCCAGTGATCGGGATTGGCAAACACTACGATCAGCACCGAGAACCCGATGAATATCAAAGGCCAATGACGCGCCCACGGGACACCTCCCAGAAGGTCCAGGAGGGCAACGGCTGCCATGGCCAGGAGAATGACTCCGGAAATGTTATGATTGAAACGATCCCAGCTCAGATCTTCCTTCTGACCAATCTCCCCGGTGGTGAGATCCGTGAGCTCCGGCGCTTCAATAAGTATAATTTCCGGCCCGTTCAGCCGCGGGAGTTTCGGGCTGAACATCATCCAGATCTCAGCAGCGGTCGCCATGTCTTCCGGAACATCGACGGCTGGTGGAAATGACGTCAGGGCCGTTGCGGTAAACAGCAGGGCGGTCGCAAGAGCCAATTCAACCTCAATGTATATGGGCACAGCCTGATTCAATGTACGGGCATCGCCTGTGCGTCGCCATACGCGCGCGGCACGGAGATTAAGCGTCGCGAGGGCAAGGACCAAGACAAAAAACGCAATTTTTGCTATCAGCATGTTTCCGTAGCCGGTGCCGATCAACCCGCTCCAATCACCCACATAGCTCCAGGCAAGGTACAGCCCAGGCCCGACAATCAGGGCGACAGAGAGAATTCCAACTGGAGAGAACCGGGCCACCAACTCCGGCCAGACGGAGCGTGCTTCCGGATGATGTCGCGTCATTCGCCAGAACAGGAACAAGTGGGTGATCCCACCGGCCCACACCACAGCACCAAGCATATGCAAGACCGTCACGGCCATCAGCGATTCACCACCTTCGACTCGACTGGCGGCGTGGCTCAGCCACGCCTCGTTTCCCATAAACAGAACTGTCAGAATGAGGACCACGCTCCAGCGGCAGCCTCTCTCGATACCCCGACGCACCCAGAACACAGCGGCACCCAAGCAAAGGGCCAGGACGACGCTGACGATTCCCGACTGAAACACCTGCGTCTTCGCAAATGCCTGAAGGTCCCATCGACCAATCGCGCCCGCCAGCGCCCACGGCTTCAGCGTGAGTTGCACAAGACGAACCAGCGCAACGGTGCCAGCGCTAGCGCACGTCATCCTTAAGACCTGGTCCGCTGCGAGTTTTCGGATCGGCGAGAGATCGCGGGTGACGCCCAGAACAAACAGTGTATATCCGACTCCGCCCACAGTAACAGCAAGCATAACCAGACCAACGCCGTCCAGCAGCCCGCTGATGAACTCGAGAAGTGTGGTCATGGGATACAGTCAGTGTCCGAGGACGGTAAAGCGGACAAACCCTTCGGTCACGTGGCCGTCGAGAGCCAGCACCTTATAGGCCAAGGTGTAGACGCCCGGCGACAGCGAAGGAACTTTGACCACGATCCGGTCAACGGTCGAGTCCTGCGTCGTATCAAGGGGAGTCTGGACCCGGTTGATGTCGACAAGATTCATGCGGACCATGGACGGTTCCAATCTTGCGTTGAAGCGCAAAATGATGACCTGCGGGGCCTCTTCAAGCGCAGCGCCGTGAGCGGGGATAGACTCGACAAGAATCGCATGACCTTTGGCTGGTCCAACCGCAGCTAAAAGGAGCGCAACAGTCCAAAGAATCACCACCCCGCGAGTTATTCGTGGCGGCACATTCCTTACGCGTGGGATCTCATCATCAACACACGGTATCATGTGATGTGTGATGCCTCCGGGTTGGAGCTACGTCAGAAGCTTCTTCAGGTGTTGATCGAGGCTTGCCGTTCCGTTTTTCCCGAACTCCCGCCAGTAAGGAGGCCATAAACAGAACAGCTCGCCCACATGAGAGTTTCGACATCGGCTAAGTGTGAAGCTCTCCGCGCTCCCGTGCAGGGCCTCCCGATAGGGATTGGGGAACTCTGCGTAGCCTTAGACACTCCTTCGCCAAGGCCTCGAGGGGCACTGCCCGCCATTCATCCTTCTCATCTCTCTTTTCGGCCGGGACATTCTAGCGAAGGAGAGTAAAGAAATGAGTCCACCAAAGCAAGGTACGCATGAGGGTATACCAGCGCGGTAGATGTCCGGGTGACTGCCAATGCCTCCACGTAGCGCCTAGGCCTTTCCTTCGACCTGGGGCATCCCGGAGTCACCACCTGTCACTCCACCAGAAACAATAAAGGTCATGACCTCGGAGCTTTCCAATTCAAGAGGTCGAACCTGGCTTCGAGGAAAAACCAGGAGATGGCCGGCAAAATTGTAGGATTGCGGAAAATAGACAGCCACATGGTCATGACGTCCAAGAAATTCAAGGCTCTGCCTTGTGACAAATCCAATAGCCTCAGGATAACCGCCTGTCGCCAGCGTGACGATCACCGGGCGGTCGAACCGTTTTTTCTCCCCCACAAACGCTTCAATCAAATCCTTAAGGGATGTGTAGAGGAGTTTCACGAACGGTGTCCTAGTGAGAGCCGTGTCCATGGACTTCAATGCCCCTTGCACAAACACATTAGAGGCCAGACGTCCGACCAAAATGATTATCCCCACGGTGATAAGGAACCCAACGCCAGGAACGGGAATATTGAGCCACCCGTCGATGGCCGTGAGCACGAAATAGACCACATAAATGGTCACCACCACAGGAACCAAGAGCAAAAGCCCCTGGAGAAAGTTCTTGGCGAGCTCATTCATACTGAACTTCCTTTTGAACTCATACTCTTTGACATTTCGCAGAAACGTATTGTAATCGAATTTCATAGAACCCCACCCCCCGGGTCAGTGTGCCCGTACAGTTTTGAACCGACGTGAGAGAAACGCGCAAGGCTGGGAGACGAACGATAAATCTTGAGTGTCATAGTGAGGCCAACCGGACATAATCCCGCCGCGTCTCATCAAGGCATCACGGTATTGTGAAACATGCTCATACGGGTGCACTGGTTCCTATAACATGAGTAGGTTAGACTGTACAGTAAGCTGGCAGGGCTTAAAAGACACCGTCAGCCCAATTCCTGATCCCGCGAGACGTATGACTGCTTGGACGGAAAGAGGAAAGGGTTCACTGGGCGATTGGGGTAGGCCGCATGCGAGACTACTCTTAGTCACGATCCTGGCCGCGAGTCTAGCTCAGTGGTCGTTCGCCTCAAGCATCGATCCCCTACTCCCCCGAGTACAGGTGGAGGATTTGAGAGTCGGCCAATTCTATCAAGGGGGAACCCGGCTGCGGGTTCCATTCCTGGGAATCTCCTTCATGGTGCCACGAGACTGGCGGATGAGGCTGCCTGCCGGGGGCCAGGTTCTGCATATGGACTCGGCGAGGAAACCTGGCATTGGGATCGCCCTGCTGCTCGATGAGGTCACGCTGGACGATTTGGAATCTCGACTGGCTGAGCCCCAGGCTTTCGAGGCCGCGTATGTCCTTGATCCCACGGGACCGGTAGAGAGAAAGGGCTCGCGATTATCCGCTTCCTATCTCCACGGAGATCAGGTCGGGAGGGCGGTCGCCCTCCTCGGTACTGCTGGTCACGCTGTCGTGTACCTGATGGCCGGACCAAAGGAGGAGGCAGAGTATTACGAAACCCTCGTGGACCAGCTGGCAAAATCCACACAGTTTGTGAGTCGCCAGACAGCCGAGCGACTCAGGGCTTGGTATGAACGACTATCAGGACAGATGCTGAGGGCTCCGATGACGCCCGGAGTTCGAATCCCGGAAGAATGGCACCTGTGCGACGACGGAAGCTTTCTGCATGAAATGCACAAGGTGAGTCCAGCCTCGCCGGATCAGCCTCAGCGCGGCTTTCGGGAATCCGGCACCTGGCGAATTGATGTGCACGGCGCCGAAACCAATCTGATCGCAACTCCCCAGAACGATCTACCACGAAGGTTCACCCTACAGGACGACGGGAACCACACGTATCTAGAGTCCAAGCCCTTTCTTCGTGACCTGAGCAACCGATGCCTATGAACTGCACCGTCGGTTCGGCACTTTGGCCGGCCATGTGTTGACTCGCCTGGTCTGTTCTGCAATCCCCTCCCTCACGTAAGTGGTCCGACTGTGAAATGCCTTGGCGTTTCGGTCAAGGCACACGGGAACTCTATGCCCGCGTCGAACAGGTTGAAGGGCGACATAGAGAGCACGAACGCGCTGAAACTCTCGGCTGAAAACCTTCAGGGGCAGAACGCGGCCGGACAGAATCTCACCAGGGACTCAAACCAGCCTCTGGCAGTGCCCCAATTGGATGTGCTTACAAATCACTCCTCGTTTCTCCGAAGCCGAGGGTGATAAAGCGTTTCGGGTCAATACGCGATTCGTTCACCGCTGCCTCCAGATCCTTGAGCGGTTGGTCGATTCCTTCATCCGTGAGATTCGCGAAAGTCCCAAAATGGATTCCCATGCTCACCTTTGCATTCAGAATCTGGTGAGCCTCCACCGCCTCTGCCGGATTCATGTGCGCGGCTTTCATAAACCAGCGTGGTTCGTACCCTCCAATCGGCAACAGAGCCAACCGAAAGGATTGAAATCTTTCCCGCAGCTGCTCATGATGCGGTCCCGCCCCCGTGTCTCCAGCGAAGTAAACATTTCCGGCCGATGTCCCAATCACGAATCCGCCCCAAAGACTTTTCATTCTGTCAAAGAGACCACGGGCCGAAAAATGCTGAGTGGGGGTGAACACAATTTGGAGATCCCGGTATTGGAACGATTCCCACCAATCTAGTTCGTAAATCTTATTCAGGCCCGCTTTCCGTAATATGGGCTTATTGCCTAGCCCGGCCACGACGGTGGGAGCAGATCGCTTGGAGAGCATTCTTAGCGTATCGATATCCAAGTGGTCGTAGTGATTGTGACTGATCAGGATAAGATCAATCGGCGGCAGGTCCTCAATGTGGATACCTGGGTTCCGAACGCGCCGTGGGCCAAACATCGAGAAGGGACTGGCCCGTGTGTTCCAAATGGGGTCGGTGAGAATGTTTACGCCTTGGTACTGGATTAACACCGTACTATGGTTGATAAAGGTAACCGATAGGTGGCCATCTCTGACACGCTGTTGTGGAACTTTCCGGAATTCACTGTCGATCCATTCCGGCCATTTCTCGCCGCTGAACGAAAGTTTCCATTGCAAGAGCTCGAAAAATCCGTGGTCGTGAAATGGCGCCTGGTTGTGAAACTGTTCTCCATCGAAATTCCCATTTCGAAGTTCAACGGTGGCGGTACAGGCTAACCCAAACAACGCGATACCCAGCCAGGCCATGGGTTTCACCCCAATCCCCTCGGCGTGATGAAGGTTGTGGACTTCCCCGGAAATTTCCGACAGTGATGTACTATGTACGTTGGTCAAATCCCAGGTCAAGACAGCCCAATATTTAGCCAGCGTAGTCTGAAATCACAACCCTTCTAGCCCTAAACGAGCTCCCTGGTCGCCAGTTGCAAGCCCTGATAGCAGCGGCCGGCCGAGCAACGAACAACTCGGCATCGCCTGAGAGGTCACGGTTTGTCGCACTATCAGCCAAAGACCTGTCGGAGTCGCCAGGCGAGGCTTGAACTCAAATCACAAAGCTGTCGAGTGTACAATGCAGGCGCGGCGACTCATAGGACGGGATCCGACAAAGGAGGACTACATCAGCAATTCAACCAGGCCATAGAAAGGCCATCGCCGCCCATTGTACACCATCTCACCCTTTATGATTCCCATAGCAAACCCTCCGATGACCCAATTACTAAGTACTTTGCGGTCGGACAGCACAACTCTCATCGAACCGGGGCTATTCGCCCCTCCCCACCTGACCTTCCATTCTGTTGGCCACCGATACAATCCAAGTGTGTACCTTCTGTTCAAGACCTCCAGGTTCATGTCGTGCAACGTATCTGCATGACCTTTGAACACTGCAAACCCAACCAACTCCCCGACCAAAGGGGCAAGCCTGTCGCTCTGTTGGCTATGCAGATAGAAATCCCCTTGGTTTGCGATTGAAATATAAAAACCCTGAAACTCCTTCCACAGACCAACATAAGTTCGGCTCAACCGATTGAAATTCAGGACAAGGAGGTATTCGTAGATAATCCGTCCACTTAGCCTCCGGCCTGCCCATTCCATGATCGCCGGGGCTGACCCCATCCAAAACTCTGAGTGCTCCCCAACCCGCAGCTCGCGCTTGACAATGGGTTGGATTCTCAACGTGAGGTTATTTTTCGCGCTTCTGATCGTCATTCCCCCGCGTGGGGTTCCTTGAAATTGAAAGTAGGATGAATCGGGGATCTGGAGAAGTGCTCGTTCAAGGTTGTCATAGGCACCGTTCCCAACCACCTCGATCCAGCCTTTTCCCTCTTCGTGCAGAACAAGGAAATGTTCTGCCTGAAATTGCTCCCCATCCCGGCCCCGGTTGTTATCTAACGCGAACGCCACATGCCCCTGTTGATCCTCACCAACGAATGAAAAGTAATCAGACGCATACGCCAGCCTGGCAGTGAGTATTGTCTCTTGAGGGAGAGATGTTCCATGCACAGCATTGCCATAGGTCTCCGTAACAAGTAGGCTGAGCATCAGAGTCGATCCCACGCCAAGGATGCAGAAACGAGCCGCCAGAGAAAGGGAAGCTACATGTGCCGCCATCACAAACCCAATTCGCGCCGATTGTTGACCACGATAGGGCTCGCATGACGCCATACGCCCACACGTTGGCAGAGGATCCTCATTAGACTGGCCTACTTGACGCATGTGAAGAAGTCACTCGAATCTTATACCCATCTGGACCCGCGAGAAAAAAGGAACGATGAATTCTGCCCGTTTCCATTTCTGAGGGGTTCATACCCAGCTCAACACATCTCTGCCGGGTCACGTTAATGTCATCGACCATAAGGTCAAATGGCACTTCACGACCAGGAGCGAGAGGCTCCTCGGGACGTTCCAGAACCAGATGAGTGCCTCCTCGTAACTCCAATACGGCAAAGTCATCCTCTTGGTGGACATGGCGCATCCCTAAATTCAGAAAATAGTCCGTCGCGCTCCCCACATCGCTCACCTGCAAATCCACATGACCGATGGCCACCGGAGGCCGATCATCGATATCGTGACGTATCCTCTTATTCATGACGTTTCCTTTCTTCGAAGGGATCTTCCAGGAGCCCTCGGGCAGGGTCTTCGATCATCTGGATTCCCAAACCAATACCTCCGCCCCGACGTCAGATCCAGCGGTCAGAAGCCTGGCCCCTGCACGTGTGAGTCGACCGGCATCGCCTGCCCCCAGGGCCCCAGCCCCCTCCAGCTCCACCCCACCCTTGGCAACATAAAGGTGCACAAATGGAGCATCGGGAAGTGTAACGGTTTCGCCCGCCTTGAGTCGGCCGCCCCAGAGAACGGCTCCTTCTTGACGAATGGAGATTGCCGCCTCATGCCCTCCACCAGACGCAATCGGAATCAGTCCACCGCCTAGGAGCGCTGTATTAATATCGAGTTGCTCATAGCTTGGACGAATGTTCTCCTGATCAGGCACGACCCACATTTGAAGGAAATGCACGTCCTTAGTACTGCTGGGATTCATTTCCCAATGCCAAATGCCGGTTCCGGCACTCATCCGTTGAGCCAGACCGGGATAAATGGTGCCCTTACTGCCTTCCGAATCCTTATGCTCCAACTCGCCGTCGAGGACCCAGGTGACAATCTCCATATTCTTGTGAGGATGGGTTAGAAACCCGGTTCCCGCTTTGACGATGTCATCGTTGCTCACCAGAAGCAAACCGTGGTGCGTGTTCGACGGGTCGTGATGTGACCCAAAACTAAAGCTGTGGCGAGAATCTAACCAACCGATCTTGGTGTGATATCGTTCTGTGCTGCGCTTAATGTCGATCACTGGCCTTCTCATTTTTGACCTTGATTGTGATGAGGATGTTCCACATACTCTTTAAAAGCACTCACTAAACACTGTCAAGCCCCTGCACAGATGCCTTTCTCTCAGGCCGCCGAGGTACCTCCCTTTCGCTCACGGGCTCCTTGTTCAGACGGTTCAATTAGCCTATGATGAGTCTATTCCACCCCGCTGGTCACGTGGCAGCCTGTAATCATTGACGGCAGCGCGGTGGAGTTCTCCGCGGATGGCCAAACCTCCGAGAGAGCATCGAGGCATTTTCCCTTTACCCCGTCTCCGCGGATCCGAGAAAAGAGGGACAGCACGTACTCCAAGCATCTTGAGGACGCAACACGAGAACCAAGATACGCCTTTCCGAATGGAATCGTTGGAGCCCAACTGAACGCCTGGCTTATTGTGGAGGGGGACAGACACGGCCGGGGCATCTTGCAGGGCCATTCGCCTGTACCGACAAGTGCAAGGGGAACAAGCCCGTCAGTCTATGCAGATTAGAGAACTTTTCATCCCGGCGGTCGTTTCTAGCTGGCGCACAATCGATCCTGGAGAGATCTGTGCCGTGGCGCTGACCCTGCCACGCGAGCATGAGGTAGAGGGCAAGCCATACGTGGTTCGCGATGTCCTGCGACCCGGAAATGCCTTTCTGGCTCGGGTGTTCGGCGCGCGGACCCGAAAAATACGAAGAAGGATGTATACCCGGTCGAACAGCTCTTTGACCTCGGAGAGGGTCCTTGAAACCATCATCAACCATACCCACGAGGAAAAGGCCGACACCTCCATGTGGTGGCAATCGGACGAGGTAGCAGCCCTGCAACAGGCAGGCGGGTCGGTAGACATCCGTGTTGGATTCAATCGTGAAGGGAGAGAACTAGTTCTGTTTGAGAATAGCGCAGAGTGCGGGCCGACGAACCTCAGACTGGAGCCCGATGATCAGTGGCCCGCCATGCGATTCCTTGCGCTTTCCTTTTCAACGGGAATCACGCCCTTCCTCGCGTATCTCCGTCATATGAAAGCGCACCGCTTTGGACGCACCGACGAACACCCCGGCACTCACCTCACGTTGGTCGCGAGTGTCAGAAACCCGAGACAGCTGATGGAGCACGAGGAACTGCTGGAACTAGAGCGAACATGTCCTGACCATTTTCGGTACTATCCGGTCTTGACACGCGAGTGGCCTACCGATTGGCCCTACGGCAAAGGAAGAATTATACGCGCTCAGGTGGGCGACATCGGAGACGAACACATTGACTTGGGCTCCTTACTTTCCATCGCACCTGAGATTCCACATCTCCACGTAAGGATGTGCGGAAATTCCATTGCTCGGGACCAGCTGCTCCGGGGACTCCAACAGAATCAGCTCGCTTGCCGTAGCTTTCGGTCAGAGGTGTGGTAGGCCAGTCTCATTGGGATGAGGTCAGTCCTCTTCATTTTGCTCTTAACCCTCTCCCTCAGTGTTCTTCCTGCGGCTCCCCACGCTGACCAGTCTGAGACTTCAACGCTGGTTCGCCTCAATTTCCTGGCGCCTGACACCTTGCAGCCTCTGGTGGCACGGCTTCGCGAGACTCACCCGCGAAGCGTGGAAGCTGCTCTAGAGGTTATCGGACCAAGCGACTCCAGCGCGCACATTCAGGTGATCCTGGCCAAGGAGACCTCCAATTTGGCCGACCGCGTTCCCTCATGGATTGTTGGGTATGCAAATGGACCGTCAAGTGTCATTGTCCTATTTCCTGAGCGCGTGCCCTCGTATCCCTCTCGATCCCTCGAATCCGTTTTGACCCATGAGGTGGCGCATGTTCTGATTGCCAGAGCCACCAAGGGGCGAGCGCTCCCTCGTTGGTTCGACGAGGGACTGGCCATGATTGCTGCCGACCGGTGGGATCTCGAAGATCGAGCCTTCCTGATCTGGGCCATGGTCGGCGGCCAGCGGGCCTCTCTTGAGCAGCTGGATGGATACTTTCGACAGGATGAAACCTCGGCGAGGCAGGCGTATGTACTGGCGGGAGCCTTTGTCCAGAATATGCTTCACCGTTGGGGCCCCATGGCCCCACATCGAATACTCACACTCGTCGCGAAGGACGTTCCCTTCACAGAGGCATTCTCGCGGGTCACCTCAATCAGTCTAGCCGAAGCGGAGGTACAGTTCTGGAAGCAGCAAACCTTATGGAATCGCTGGATTCCTGTGGCGACGAGCACTGCCGCCTTGTGGTTGGGAATCACGCTGCTCGCACTCCTCGCTTTTCAAAAACAACAGCGGCGCACTCGTGCCATTCGGCAGCAGTGGGATAAGGAAGAGAGCCAGGACCGCTAATGTTGTGAATACCTGGATGCAAAACTCCGACATCCTGTGGTAGATTTTCTCCCCATGCGCCAAGTGGTCATCATCGGATCTGGACCGGCGGGTTTGACCGCCGCCATTTATGCGGCGAGGGCGAACCTGAATCCCCTTTTGATCGAGGGCGCCCAACCCGGTGGGCTGTTGACCACCACCACGGAGGTAGAAAACTACCCTGGGTTCCAGGATGCCGTATTGGGACCAGATCTCATGAAAGCGATGCGCAGTCAGGCTGAGCGTTTTGGAACAGAATTTCTTGTCGGAGAGGTCACCGCCGTAGATCTGAAACAAGAGCCTTTCACCCTCACGATCGAGAACGAGCAAGCTGTCCAAACCAAAAGCTTGATTATCGCCTCCGGGGCCTCGGCTCTCAAGATCGGTGTACCTGGAGAAGCTCGCCTCATGGGACACGGCGTGTCGACATGCGCCACGTGCGACGGCTTTTTCTTCCGGGGGAAGGAACTCGTGGTGATTGGTGGTGGCGACAGCGCGGTGGAAGAGGCCATCTTCCTTACGAAATTTGCCACCAAGGTCAGTGTGGTGCATCGGCGGGATAAGCTACGGGCCTCCAAGATCATGCAAGAGCGAGCCTTCAAGAACGAGAAAATCTCCTTTGTATGGAACTCGGTCGTGGAGGAAATCTTGGGCGATCCCGTGGTCACGGGAGTTCGCCTGCAAAACGTCACGACCCGCAAGACCTCGGAACTGTCCACAGCCGGTGTATTTATTGCCATCGGGCACAGCCCGAACACAAACTTATTCAAAGGCAAGATCGAGATGGATGAGAAGGGCTATATCCGCACGCGAAACGGAACCGCCACAAACGCGCCAGGGGTCTTTGCCGCAGGCGATGTCCAAGATTCCAAATATCGCCAAGCTGTCACCGCTGCTGGTACTGGCTGCATGGCCGCCATAGATGCAGAACGCTATCTTGAATCCCAAGGGTAGAGACCATGGGCAATAGGGTATCAGCGAAAAGGCTGCCAGCCACCCCTGATCCAAGGCACCGACGCGTGTCACCTTCTGGTCCATAACCACGAACCCCATGCCTGTCACAACGTCTACACGCTGCGCCATTGTTCACTATCATGAACTCGCCCTCAAGGGACGAAACCGCGCCTTCTTCGAACAGCGCTTGGTCCGTCATCTCCGAGACACTTTCCGCGACCTTGGCGTGAGAGAGGTTACCGCGCTCACCGGCCGCATCCGCATTGTGCTGGGAGAAGGGCCCAAATGGGATGAGGTCCAGTCTCGGCTGAGTCGTGTGTTCGGAATAGCGCATTTCTCGCTAGCCTACTCGGTGTCTATCAACCGGATTGCACCTCAGCCTCTCGAGAACCTCAAACTGGCCGTCGGTCGTCTCATCCGTGATCTTCCCTTCACCACCTTTCGGGTTTCCACAAAACGCGCCGACAAACGGTTCCCTTTCACCTCAATGGAGGTAGACCGGGAGATTGGGACCTATGTGTGTTCCCTCACCAGCAAGCGGGTGAGCCTCAGCAAGCCAGACCTTACCATTACAGTTGAGTTGCTCACCCACGAAGCTTTTTTTTCGGTTCAACGTGCGACCGGTCCAGGTGGCCTTCCCGTAGGGGTGAGCGGCAGGGTGGCCTGCCTCATTTCTGGTGGGATCGACTCACCCGTTTCTGCTTATCGCATGATGAAACGCGGATGCAGGGCCGTGTTTATCCACTTCCACGGCCGTCCCTATGTGAGTCGGGCCTCTGAGGAGAAAGTCCGGGACATCGTGGACCTCTTGACCCAGTATCAACTGTACTCCCGACTATACTTAATTCCGTTTGGGGAAATACAACGGCTCATCGTCTTGGGCGCGCCGACGGCAAGCCGAGTCGTACTCTATCGCAGGATGATGATGCGAATTGCCGAAGAACTGGCTAGGAAGGAGGGTTGCTGGGGCTTAGTCACCGGAGATAGTCTGGGGCAGGTAGCTTCTCAAACCGCGGAGAACCTCGGTGTGGTGGAGGAGGCCACCCAGTTACCGATTCTTCGCCCGCTCATTGGGATGGATAAAATCGAAATCATGGAACAAGCCCAGCAGATCGGAACCTTTGAAACGTCCATCGAACCTGACCAGGACTGCTGCCGCCTGTTTGTGCCTCCTCATCCGACGACCAGGGCCAACCTGGACCACATTCGACGAATTGAAAAGAGGTTCGACCTGACGACGATCGTCAAGAAGGGGCTCGAGAAAGCCGAGCTTGTTGAGTTCATGTTCCCCTCCTAAGTCGAGGCCTTTTCTCTTTTCAGCTTTTTCCTTCACTCTCCGGAAATGAGTTTCAAGCTCTTTCCGAAGACTCCAGGCCACCAGCCAGTCGGGAGCCCACGTGTCGACCTCAATCAGAAGCTCAAATTCCGCACGCGTCTGTACCCCATTTTCCTCTGACCTAATTTTCCAGGTCCGGTCATATCGCCTGAAATCACCCTCCAGGCGGGTGGTCCGCAGGCCTCCACCCGGGAGCTCCCAATTCTCACAGCGCAGTCGTTGTTCCCTGAACAGCAGAAGGTGCTGAATGAACAGCTCAACGACCACACGGTCGCCCTCGCGATCCACCGTTGCGATCCGAAGGTTGGTCTCAAACAGCTCCGGCCATTTCTCGTAATCCGTGAGGATGGCTTGAACCACTGGCGGCCCGGCCGCGATTTGAAAGGCACCACGAGCCCTGAACCCGCCATCGGCCTCAACTGTTACCTCTACAGATTCCCTCGTTCCTTTACCAAGACTCACCTCTGGACACAGCATAAGAGCCGCCATCAACGGAAGTAGAGTGACAGGAAGAGGCGCACCTCGCAGGCAGGCACGCTCTCGATCGGAGCATGAGGAGGGCTCCCAAGGCCAGGAGACACCGCGAGGCCAGCGCATGATTCACGATCTGTTCAGAGCAGAGGACCGGGTCCTACCCAAATATCGCGTCGAGCAAACGGTTGTGTATTCGTCGGACACGTTCGAGTTGTCCCTTGGCAGGAAAGCGTTCATAGAACCCGTCCGCCCGGAACTCCTTCGTCAAGGAGGCCCATGGGGTCAGCGTTGGGATAAAGGGTTTTGGGGAATGATCGGCCTCCCACTGTCCCAGCATCTTACGATCAGGCAAGAGATCCCCAAGCACCCGGATCAGGGCCTTGAGGGTAACGTCGCGTGTAAACATGTAGCGTTCATTATGTCCCCACACCTCGTTCATCACCTCTTTGACCGCCTTCAAATAATCCCGCACCAACGCATAGCATTTGTCCGGCCTTGGTCCCAGATGGTTCTCGATCCAACGTGAATGTTGCGTGACAAGCTTGTGGATTTCATTAAACACTTCGGACTGAAGAATCCACTTCTCTTTTCGACTACGGCCCCCAAGCCGGTTGATCTTATATTGAAGTGGCGAGTCGTTTTCCGAATACAGCAGATTCACCACTTTCGCTGCATACTTCTTTTCCGGGCTCTCCCACGTGATTTTCTCGTACAGGTCCACAAGGTGCGAGCGGTTAATGCGCGTATGGGTCGAATTGATGATCACGAACATCTCGGTGGCAAAATCTGCGCTCCGCCCATCAAACAACACACAGGGCACTTCCATTCGGCGAGCCACCTCGGGATGCCGTTCCTGAAAAAAATGAAGTCCGGCGATACGGTGCTGACCATCGATAATCAAATATTTTCCTCGCGGCTCACTCAGAAAGCCTACCGTTTCAGAATCTCCCATCCTCTGGAAGCGGAGCGTTTCATCCGTAAACAGCAGAATGGTTCCAGGCACCAGGGGCTGAGTCACAGCGGTCTCATAAAAATTCACGATTTGCTTGATCTTCACCTTGTTCAGTGCCCGCTGGAACCCCTTTTCGCTTCGTTCGATACCCGCGATAAACTTGGCCACCTCGTCATCTTCTTTCGGTTTCTCTGCCTCGATCTCTTCCCCCTCAAAATAGTACCGGCTCGTGAAGCGCGCCTTTTCCAGCAGGTCTGATGCCCGATAGGCAATGAAGTAAAAGACGCTTTCCTTTTGTTGAATGCGCGTCGCAAGCATGAATGCTCCCTTTGCGGAGGTTTACGTACGTGACGGCCTGGGTGAAAACACAGTTACAATATCTTCCGCGTCCCTGGTGTTCACGACATCGGAAGGTTCCAGCCCTCCTTTTCGTGCGACGTTCACACCGAACGGGACATCTTCGAGCCCATCGGTCGCATGTGCATCCGGATTGATACTGACCTTCACGCCTTGCTCCTTCGCATAACGGCACATCCGCCAGTCAAGATCAAGTCGATGAGGATTCGCGTTGACCTCTACCACCTTCCCATACTCCTTTGCAGCGTTGACAACCTTTCTCATGTCAATCCGGTAGCCTTCCCGGGAAAGTAACAGCCGGCCTGTCGGGTGCCCCAGCATCGTGACGTAGGGATTGGCCAAAGCTCGAATTACCCGTGCCGTCTGCTCTCCTTCAGAAAGATTGAATCGACTATGGACGGAACCAATCACGAAGTCGAAGCGAGCCAGCACATCGTCTGGATAATCCATGGCTCCATCCGCCAGGATATCTGCCTCGATACCCTTAAAGATGGAGATACCTGCCACTCGCTTCCGCAGAGCATCAATCGCGGCATGTTGCTCACGGATCCTGTCCTCCTTGAGGCCATTTGCGTAAAACGCTGATTGACTATGATCCGAGATACCGATGTAGCTGTATCCCAGGGTCTTCGCAGCGACAACCATCTCTTCTAAATCAGCCGATCCGTCACTGTAGGTCGTGTGGTTATGAAAGATGCCCTGGATATGACCAGTTTCCACCAAAGGCCTGAGCCGACCCGCCTCTGCCATCTCTATCTCATTGAATCCTTCGCGTAATTCCGGCTCAATAAATGGAAGGCCCACCTGTGCGTAGAGGGCCTCTTCGGAGGTGGCCTCCGGAAGGCAATCCGCTTGACCGATTTCGGCAAGATTCCAGGGAACGTTCATGTGAGCGGCCCGCGCCTCCAGGATTGCCAGATGCTCTGCGCTGCCGGTAGCAAGCAACAGGGCGTGGGGAGTCACCTTTTCTCGTAAGGTGACCGTGATCGGCAGACCGGAGGGGGATGTTGCAGTGATTCGCCTTGCACTGAGGGCTGGCTCGGTCAGACCGTCCAGTTGTGTGAGCGCATCCAACACCTTCTGTGGCCCTGATGCCCCGACGAGGAGCGAAATGGATTGTACAATTTCCATTCGTCGGCGCAACTCGCCGACCAAGTGCACCTCCTCCACCCCAGAGCCGAGGAGTGCGGAGACAATGTCTTCAGCCTCCCCGATGACCGAAGCGTAGA
>JBFJQA010000045.1:0-17725 GCA_041616875.1 Nitrospiraceae bacterium
CTCACCACGTGAGCTCGCTCTGTGGATAGCTGCCCAGTGGTGGGCAGGGCCGGCTTGATGGGCACAGGTGCCAGCAGGGTTGGAGTATCACAAGAGGAGGTGGGCTACTTGGACAGAACAGCCAGGAGGCCGGTCAGCGCGCCGAGAATTCCTGTCAGCATCGCGAGTACGGGGAAGACCCAGCTCAAGACTCTCTCGCGACGCTCCTTTTGCTCCCTTCGAATCTCTTCGCGAAGGTGATTGATTCCCTTCTCGGTGAGCTGCAGAAAGGGGGTGGCGACGCTGGCCGGCTCCCAAAATGCGTTAGACGGTCCCGTGTGTCCAAAATCAGCAGAGTTGGGACGAGGCGGGGTCGGAATTCGGTAGGTTCGGGCTTTTTTCAGTAGGAGGGAATCTTCAATCTGACGACGTTGGATCTGAAGGTCTAGAAGTTGTCTTGACCGTTCCTCTTCACGCTCGCAGGAAAATTCCAGAAGCGCTCGTTCTTCACTGTCCAGTTTCCACAACCACCGCTTGAATCGCCACCAGCTTCGCAGGGGCTCGAACGCCCCGTAAAGCCACGAAATTTTTGCGCGGTTCACCATGGTCTCGAGAGAGATCCGCGTCAGTGATCAACTGCCGGAAAAGGCCCTTGCCCTCCAGGCTGAGCTGTCGTGCCAATCATAATATTATGAGGGAGCGCGACCTGTGATGGGGACACCAGCGATCCTAGCCTTTAGATGGGAACACTATGCCTCAGGACATGCCTGTGAGGGAACCTGTGTTCCCGTCCGACTCAAGAAGGCGATCTAGAAACAGATAGCACGAAGCGTTGCAACAGACTATTGATTCGATGCCGGTTTCTTTGCGAACACCGTGGCGTCGCAAGAGATGTATTTGATCTGTTTCATTGGAATAATAATGACTTCCTTCGACGAATCCACCTCCAACACTTCCATGTCGTCGCTGATGGTATGTCGAATGGCGTCATTGACCATGAGTTCCTGATTGTCAGTAAAGACCACTTTGACCCAATACTGCACGGCATGACTCCTTAGTAAAAAGTGATAAGTGACGACGAGGCCGTGACGTGTAACGAGATTCGCACATGACGTGTCCCTCTACGCATCCAACCCCAATTCCTTTGAACGCTGGGTCGCCGCTTCGACGGCATTCATCAGGGTCGCTCGAAACGCGCCTTTCTCGAGCTCATGAATGCCGGCGATAGTCGTCCCACCGGGAGATGCCACCCGGTCTTTAAGCTGTCCAGGGTGCTCTCCTAATTCCAGTACCATCTGGGCCGCGCCAAGCAGTGTCTGAGCAGCAAGCAGGTGAGCCACTTGACGTGGTAGCCCCATGTTGACGCCGCCATCCGCCAGGGCTTCAATCAACAGATAGACATAAGCCGGGCCGCTGCCACTCAACCCGGTCACGGCGTCCATCAGACGTTCCTCAATCGTCACGACTCTTCCAACTGCTTCAAACATGGTGTACGCAATACGCTGGTCGGTCTCCGAAATTCCGGGGGGAAAACTCAAGGCCGTCATCCCCGCCTGTACTAATGAGGGGGTGTTCGGCATCGCGCGCACGATCCGAGTTGCCGACTTGAGGTGAGCGGCAACTCGGGCGATCGGATATCCCGCTGCAACGGTGACGAGTAAGCACTCGGGTTTGATGAAAGAGGAGATGTGCCCTAAGACCTCGTCAAGCACTTGAGGTTCGACTGCGAGAACAAGAACGTTGCCCCAGCCTGCGGCTTCCCGATTATCCTTTCCGACCCGGATGCGGTATCGTTGTTCAAGATGGGCACATCGCTCTGAAGCGAGATCCGTCGCGAACAGTTGGTCCGGACGGGTCACCTTCCCCTTCAGGAGTCCCGCCACCAGGGCTTCCGTCATATTCCCCCCGCCAACAAAGGCAATCTGTTCATCCAAGGGCATGGCGCGATTATACAGGTCGGCCTATCGTCCTTCAACTTGCCTTGCATGGGTGCTGTAGGGTTGGGTACAGTACATGTCAGGGTTCGTTCAGACTACCAGAGCGGTAGACGGCGACGGGGGACGTCAGTTGGAGGTGAGCAATGAGAATGCTGTGGGTGTTCTTTGTTTTTCTTCTCGGTAGCACGGTAATTGGGGAGGTGGAGGCTCGGCGTGAGATCCTGACTGCCCGGCAAAAAGAGCGGCTTGCGAAGGCAGAACGCGTGTATTTGGACCTTATCGCATTAACTGACAGTGGGGAAGTCGACGGAGGTCCCTTAACTGAGTTGGTCTCCAGGCGCATGAAGGAGCTGGAATATACTGTCGTCACGGATCGAGGAGAAGGGTATGACGTGACCTTGCGAGTGAAATGCGAACAACGCAAAGTTTGGGAGGGGACTATCACCTCGGGGGGGGACGCCGATTTGCCAGACTCCCCCTCACGGGTGTGGAAAGGTCCAGCCTGTCAGCTCTCTTATTTGCTCAGCGGGAAAAAACTGGGGTGGAGGAAAGAAGTTCGCACCGATTTCCAAGATTCTGTGCAAGCCGCCACGGAAGCGAAGGCCGGAGACCCTGGGGCCTATGCCTTGGCAAAGCTCAATGAGAAACTTGAACAATACGATTTTCCCGTCCTTGTCACGGCGGATTGGGGACAGTCCAAGCGTTTGGTAACCCTCCTGGACGCCCCGACCACCACAGTACCAAGAAAGATAAGGATCATTCACGTCCTTGGGGACATGTTTGCCGCTGATGCGCTTCCGCGGCTCTCCGCTATCGCCAAAGGTTCGGACGTGGCTGTCGCGAAAGCCGCCATCCTCGCCATCGGGCGCATAGGGAAGCAAGAGAGCATTCCACTTTTGGTGGAACTGCTGCAATCAGACGAGCCGGAGATTCAGACTGCAGCGGCGAAAGCTCTGGGTCAGGTCGGTGCCTTCAATCAAGATTATTCTGTCATCGACCCCCTCCTTGAAGCCCTGAAGACGGACAACGTGATGGTGAAAACTGAAGTCGCGTGGTCCTTAGGGCGAATCCCGGATCGACGATCCTACAAGTCCCTCCTCAGGCTCCAGGCGGCTCTGCACAAGCAGCAAGCATCAAAGGCCTCTGCCGAGGTGGTCGAGTTAAGAAAAGCGGTGCAATGGAGCTTGCGGCAGATTGCCCCCGAGGACCACGTTTTCTGAATGCGGCCCTATTCGTTGCGCGATTTCATCATTCTTATGGGGCTCCTCGGGTTGGCGATGAGTAGGATGGACAACGCAGCCCTGGGTCAGGTTATGGGGGCCGAAGCTGAAATGGACCGGCTCGAGCAATATGCACACGAAGCGATCGCCAATGATGATCCGGAGGGTGCAGCTATGAACATGGGAAAGGCTGCGCTCATGGCCTCCGAGCTGGCCAAGCAGGCGCAGGATGCGGAACAGGCTAAGATCCTCCGTGGAGCTGAACAGCTGTATCGGGCGCAGGAACATGCCTACCGTGCATGGGGGTTGTTCGAGCGGGCTGGCGGCACGCCGCCCGCATCGTCCGGCGTCTGCGGCACGGTAGGCCAGGCGGAGCGACACATCGCCAAATCGGTGTCGATTCTAACAGGCAACATCAGCCTAGGACACGCCTCGCGAGAATGGGAAGAGCGCGTGACGCGCCTGCGTGGACTCGCGACGGACTGGGTCGCGACGGTGACAGCCCTGCAGTCCGACTTTCAATGTAGCTAGTCGTCAGAGTCGCGAGTTTGTCCTCCGGGGAAACGAACTCCTGCCAGAAGCCGGTCCCCTGGCTCCTCGCGTCGCTAATCTTCGGGATTGATCGGCTTAATGCCCAATGGACGACACACTTCCAAGAGTTTTTTGTCGGCGCTGACCATGGACAGCCGCAGCGGTTTGAGTTCCAGAGCCAGGGCCAGATGGACCACTTGAGCTGACCGTAACGACGGGTGCTCCAGCGTCAACTCTTTCACCAGCAGAAAAGTATGGTTCGTTGGGGCGACATAATGAAAGAGGCCTCGGTCGGTTTCCAATTCAAATTTAAAGATGACTGAATACCAATCATCCCGCGTGATTTCTCCTTGTTTCGCCTGGTTGGCAAGGACGGAATAAAACTCTGCGAGAGTGGGCGTGGGGATGATTGCCGTCTTTCCACGTTTGGCCAGGAGGGCATTCACCATCCGGCTGCCTCGCTCCGCGCTGTAGCGTTTGACGAGAGCAGTAGAGTCGAAGTAATAGAATGGCATGATTCAACCTCTCCCTGACAGAATGGTTTCGGTAAGCGAGGTTCGCAACTTTGAGAGCCGATCCTGGAGCTCCTGTAACGGAATCTCTTCGTACCCTTGTTTCCGTAACATGTCGGTCAAGCTCTCCGCGCGCAGCATCTTGGTGTCATCCCGAATCCGTTCCGCCAAGCGGGCTTTCGCTAATCGGCTGGGGGTCCGCCGGCGCGATTTCTGCGCTCTGCTCGTTGTCTTTTGGGCTCGTTTGGCCATATCACGCTCCTCATGCGATTGGGTGATTGGTGGATGGCGAGACTACGCTCGTTCTTCTTCTCGCGGGCACGCAGCTGGTGGGGTCTCATCCCGCGGCTGCTCTGTGTCTCCGTAGACATATCCGGCGAGGGATTTCGCCAGGTCCGCGGTCAATTCTTGCTCCATGATCCGGAGGGCTCTGTTTTTCGCTTCTTGCTCAGTGAGGTGACCCTCGCGTCCACTTCTCGATACGGCGCCGACAATGTGGTCGGTTGCCACCTCCATAATGATAAAATCGCTGCACCAACGAACGTATTGGAACATTGGATCCCGAAGTTCCGCTTTCCACAGCCGTACGGACCCTTTCACCAGCAAATCGAGGGGGGGACCTGCAGAAAGGTTATCCTGGGAACGTTCAGATCCACTCGGTTGATCGGTCACAGGGAGGCCTTCCCTGATCAGTCCCTCAATGACGGCTCGTTTGGTTGCCTCAGCCTGTTCCCCGCGTACCTCTACTCCAATTGCAAGGTTGTTCGCAAGAAACACTTCGAGGTCTGCAGCGAGCTCAGCAACACTGTGTCTGGCAGAGAGTCCCTGACCGCTGGCACGAATGACCCGGAGGTCTGTGTTATACGCTTCCCGTAACACAAGATGGTTGACGGCCCGTTTCATGTTTCTGATTTTGGCAAGCTTATCCTGGCTTTCCTGCGAGGCGGCCAGCTCGGTGTCCACCCTTCGGTCCAGGTCTGCAATTCGCTCAAGCATGGCTGCTTCCGCCTGCTGACGATTCATCCCCGCCAGGGCATAATGAATATTGGGTCCTGGGTCGAACCAGGTGTCGAGAATTCTCACATTTTCAAGGACCTTATCGGTCGACACCTGAGTAAGCTGTTCCAAGCTCAGGTGGCGCCTGTCGTGGCTCCTGCCTCGATTTTCTATGAGCACGTAGGACTCCCAATCCCGAGCCTGCGCGGTAACCTTCGCCGTAAAAATTCTAGCTACGGCCCCATACGCTCGTTCCGCAGCTGCCGGTTTTGAGCTCGCCTGGCCCATGCCGACGAGGTATTGGTTTGCGGGGAATTGGTGATCCTCGCTGTCAATCCAGGCAGGTTTGTCTCGTGAAGGCACCCCAGCACAGCCGAACCCGAGAATAACCAACAGGAACAAAGGCAGAGCCGCTCGGCTTCCTCCTGACGGCTTGTGGCGTATCCGATTCACATCATCACCCGTTGCACAACCAAATGGGCTTCACCCTTCCGGAGAATGAGCGGATTCACGGACTCCTTCCCTTCTGCTGTGCCGCTCTCGGTGATGGCCTTGACTCCGAGGTCATAGTGTCCTGGGGGGACCCACAGACGCCCAATGTGGATCTCATCAGGCAGAGTTCTCCAGTTCCGTTTGTCCGCTTCCTCTGAAGCGACGGCGAGGGACTTGGCTATAATGGAAACGATGAGACCGATCAATTGCCCAGTCTGGTTTCTGTCTTTCCCAAAAGCCGCTCGCGTCCCACGGCCAATGCCTTCGGCCAGAGCGAACTTAGCCGCCGCCCTTCCAACCGCTTTGATCGCCAATGCCGTGTAACGATCGCTTAAGGCTTTCTCAGCGTTGGCTGTCACATTGTTCACTAAATGGGTTGTTGTTCTGAAGGACTCCTCCGCACCTGTTAACCTGATTTGGCTGTACGCAACGGTCGTTTTTTGTGGGACAAGTTTTGGGAGGGCCACGCGGACCACGCGTCCATTTAAGCCATACAGAACACTCTCGGCCGCCCGTGTATTCTGATCATTGTGGGGCCCTTTCAGGGCCTTCGTCAGGAGGACGAGTTTCAGGGCGTCCATGCTAATAGGGAGATCGACAAACTGATCCTCCTTCTGTGGAGCACGCCCATTATAGCTGATTACGATGACCTGGGCGAGGCCCTGAAGTTCTGACCATGGTTTCCATGACAGGTCTCCGAATTCCTTTCTATAGGTGTCATGCTCTTGTGTTAACCCTAATGCGTCGGTGACCCGTAAGAGGTCAGTCTGAAGCATGGGAGGAACAGGTGTCCCAGACCACGATCGGGTCTGTGTGTACCCCTCATAGGCTTTTCGATAGGCAATAAACGCATCATTGAATTCGCCGTTGATCTCATATAAAAGTCCGCTGACATATCGAGCAAAGGGATCCTCTCGATACTTGGTCTTATCAATGACCCGATCAGCCAGCACATTAAGTCGATGGTCGATGCGTCTGGCCTCTACTAAGGCCTCGTCTAATTGTCCAAGCAGGGCGAAATTGAGGGCTTTCGTGACATTAATCCAGACTTGTTCAAAGGGCTCCCCTTCGAAGGGTAGTTTCGTATCATTGACCAAAAATGCTGTGACTTCAGTATGTATCCGACGCGTATAGAGATCCTCTATGGCTTCTTCGGCCTCTTCAAGAAAAGCGTTACTGCGTTCATATTCCCCCGCGAGGTGAAGGGTCATTCCACGATCCATCGCGTACAAGACGCGGCTGTTCGAGTCATATTCACTCTCGGCCTTTTCAAGAATCCGGTCAGCGCCTTTGACGTCGCCGGCAGCGAGGCGTTCCTCTATGAGCACATATCGGCTTGCTTTTGGCGTGCAACCCTCCTCACTGAGGAGAAGTGCCAAGAGAAGTGGCAGGATCCACCACCATCTGGTTAGAGGAGGAGTATGGTCTGGTGGTGAACCTTGTTGGATGGGAAGAGTGGGTAGAATGTGGCTAGCCTAAAACAGCGAGCGTTTGCGTTCGATAACTTTCTTGAGCTTCTTTTGGCCAAACCAGGATTTGACATTGTTCTCCAGATCGATCATTTGGAGATCCACCTGATAGAAGACGGCCTTGGCACCGTCGGCCTCATCCAGGATCGTCGAAATGTTCCCTTGCAGCATATAATCGGCGCCCAATTCTTTTCCGGGCGCTTTTTGGGTATCTTCGCGAGAGTGGATAGCCTGCTCTTGACGTTCCTCTCGAATCTCGGCGCGTTCCTCTTTTCCGGCCACGAACGATACCTTTCCCGAGTTCGTCAGTTCACGGGAAAGATCATTGACAAAGGTGTTGATGTCAATGTGTTCATGACTCCGGTTTCGGATGCTTCCAACAATGACCACAGGCCTTCGCTTGTGTGACCTTGTGTAATCATCGACCCAGGGACTGGACAAGGCTTGTTTGATCATGGTTTCAGCAACCATTCTGGAGTCGGTATCGTTCCAGCGTCCGCTCAGGTCGGTGACCACCTCTGGATCGATCCGGGTCACCGTTTTTCCACTCCCGCACCCGGCGATCGTCAGGGCGATGGTCGTGAGAAAACAGATGGCTAGAAAACTACCGCCTGAATTGAACCAGTTGGTTTGCATGCCTCTCCCCGCTGTGCCGCAACGCAACGAGCGATTCGTTACTGAACGCCGCGTTTGCCTTCTTCCTCCGCAAGCCGATCGAAGAGCCGGTCAGCATTCTTCCTGACGAAATCACGGACCTCGGCGTTTAACTCCTTGGCGTTCGCGATCGATTGCCGCATATCTTCGACTGACAATTTCGTTAACACGTAATAGGTGTTCGAGTCTTTCTCCTTGTACCGATCGACGGGCCGGACGCCACTGAGGGAAACGGCTGAAAAGGTCTTAATGGCCCGTTCAATATTTTGTTCTTCAGTAGAGGCGGTGAAGTCGCCAGCATTTGTGGAGGCTGCATAATCACGCATGAGGTAGGCGGTGTATGTTTCAAAGTTCTTTGCCACCTCCGCTCGCGCCCGGTTTTCCGCAGCATCCCAGGCCAGGGGTTCATTTCTTACGCCAATGATCGAGCCGACCCCATAGAAAGCTCGATCTTCACTCTTATTCATATAGCCGGATCCTTCCTTGACCCAGTTTGGCGGCCCGCCGCAGGCTGCCAGCCCAACAACACACGCCACTCCCGCGATGGTGGAAAAAATGTTTCTGAAGATGCCGGTGGATTGAATCATTGGGGGGTGCCTCCTTGCGAGAATACCTGCCGTGCAGGAAATCGTAAGAGCCGGTTCTTTCACTGGTAATTGACGCTTACAGTATGAAGAACACTGAAATTTATGCTAGCATGCGCCACCAAGGGTGTCAACGCAAAGCTCGCGCGAATCCAGCCGCGCATGAAAAAGTAGTACTACGTATAGTCATCGATCAGGAGGCAGACTGTGGCAGAGGTGAAAATTCAGGACGGAATCATCAAGATTCTTGACCTCGATGTTCAGGATCCAAAGGCGGCTGCCGTCTTGGCTGAATATCCGGAGATGCGCTGGACTGAAGTCACGAGGCGGGCGCTCAAAATCGGCTTGGGGTATCTCAAAGGCGGAGCACAGGACTAATGTCCTGAGTTGGCTGGTTGGGGCCTCTACCCTTCCCCGGCTTGCCGGGCATTAGAAATATACTCTCTGGCTCTGTTTTCGTCGCCCCCAATTTGCAGGTACCGTGTGTATGCGTCAACGGCCTTGGCCTGGTCCTTCATATGCTGGGCATAGAGATCACCAAGTGAAAGATACACGTCTGAATAGGAAGGGCGTACCTTCAAGGCATGGAGAAAGGCTTGCTCGGCGTCTGCATACTCCTGTCTTCGCTGAAGAACGAGCCCTAGGGTGTAATGGGCGTCTGGATTCTCCGGAGCATAGTGGACACCTTGTAGCGCTGCCACCAAGGCACCTTCCAAGTTCGGCAGCATGTCAAGCAGGACGAAGCTCTTGAGCACATAGGCGTCCCCAAAGGTCGGATCGTAGGTCAAGGCCTTGTTCAGGAGAGCCAGCGCTTCCCGCACCGACTTCTGATTCTGGAGATCGGTCAGTGCCTGGTTGTACAAGGACTGCGCGGCCAGCTTTCGCTCTTCCTCGGTCTCTGGCTCGAGCTCAGTTTGCCCAAGTGTCGCCTTTCTCTCCCGGAGAATCATGTCCCCATCGCCATCCAATCGAGCGAATTGCGGGTGTTGGGTATCGTGAGAGCCTTCCTGCACCTGGTTCGTTACATAGGTGGCTAGCTCGCTGGCCAGGACTGCCCCGTTCTTATCCAAATCAGAAGCGCCCTCTAGTCCCGTGATTAATGACTGTACAAACAACCCTTGTCCGTCCTTGCGCAAGGTCGGCTCTCCCTGCCTCCCTGCGGTTAAGAGTTGAACCGCTCGCTTTTCTTCTTCGTTCTCTGGAGCCATTCGCCCCTCCAGAGATAATTGCTGCGGACGGGTCACTTCCCAGCCGCTGGTGCCCGTGTTCAGAAGAAAGAGGATATGTTTGGACATGATCCGGTGGGAAAATCTCTTCAGTTCGTGCAAGGTGACGTTCCGTCCGGCGCTTCCCGGCAGAGCGTCCCAGGGCACGATATACCCAACGTCTTTACCCTCCAAATCTTTCGTCATCCCAGAGTGGCCGCCGAAATAGATCACAAGGCGGTCTTGGCGTCCAACCTTGCGTGGCAAGAAGTCCTCCAGGATATGCCGGATCTGCTTAGAACTGGCATCCTTATCATATAATTCAATGACCTCCTCAAACCCAACGTGGCGGAGAGCCTTCGCGACTGCTTGGGCATCGGCAATCGAGCCTTCAAGTTTGGGAGCCATCAAATAGTCATCTATACCAAAGACGATCGCCCAGGACCTGTAGTACAAGACGTCAGGCTTCCCGGCCTGGGCAAAGAGAGAAGGTGCCCACCATCCGTGGCACAGGACAAACACAGCCATGAACATCGATAACCGAATCAGGACCCTCGCCAACATCAAACTGGAAGATTGCCCTTGCATAGCGTGCATCTCTTGGGCGTTGCGCCCGTCGGTGTGTAAAGCGCGGAAGGAAAGCGTGAAATCCACACCATGCTACCGTTCGGCCCTTCGGACTGTCAAGAAACGCCAAGAGTCGATCGGGTTCGAGGAGGGAGGAGGTGAGCCTTTATTTTCGGTGTCTTGAAGGCCTGGGGGTCAGGAGGAAAGGTGCACGCCTTCCCCGAAAGTATAGTTGAAGATGAAGGGCGCCCTTCATCATAATGGGGCGGACTCTATGTCGCAGATGGATCCCGAACCATGACCAGGACGCATCATGAAGGAGATTTCCCCATGGCGAATGAAAATATCGATAGCTTGCTTCGTGTGGATCGAGTGATCATGCCGACACCTGAAACCATCGCGCACGCACATATCAAGGATTACGAGGGAGAGTACCGAAGGTCGATTGAGAATCCAGATGCCTTTTGGGATGGAGTGGCCAGAGAGCTCGAATGGTTCACGCCATGGAAAAGTGTCGTGGAATGGAACTATCCATGGGCAAAATGGTTTGTCGGAGCGTCTTGTAATATCTCCTACAACTGCCTCGACCGTCACGTAAAGACGTGGCGAAGGAACAAAGTTGCCGTCATCTGGGTTGGAGAGAATGGAGAAGAGCGAATTTTTACCTATGGGGAACTCTTCCGTCAGGTAGGAAAGTGTGCAAATGCGCTCAAGGCTCTAGGGTTGCGTAAGGGGGATCGCGTGACAATTTATCTCCCCAAGATTCCGGAGCAGATTGTGGCCATGCTAGCCTGCGCGCGTATCGGAGCGATCCATAGTGTGGTGTATTCAGGTTTCAGCGCCCCAGCACTAGAAAGCAGGATCCAGGATGCCGAAGCGCGGGTGGTTATCACGGCAGACGTGGGGTATGACCGCGGGAAAACCATTAACTTAAAAGGCGTCGTAGACCAAGCAATAGCCAATTGTGGATCTGTGGAGACAGTGGTCGTCGTGCGGCGCGAAAAACCAGGAGTCCCTCTCTCGGCTCCGAAAGAAGTTGATTGGGATGACTGGTTGGCCGGAGAACCACCGCGCTGTGAGGCTACACCATTGGATTCCGAGGATCCTCTGTATATCCTCTATACCTCCGGAACAACAGGTAAGCCCAAAGGGGTGGTCCATGTCCATGGTGGGTATATGGTGGGCACCTATATCACCACCAAGCACGTGTTTGATTTAAAGGAAGACGACGTGTACTTCTGCGTTGCTGACCCCGGGTGGGTAACCGGTCACAGCTATATCGTCTACGGACCCTTGCTCAATGGGGGAACTATCCTGACCGCTGAGGGTAAACCGGATTACCCGAACCCCGGCCGTTGGTGGCACCTCATTGAGCGCTATGGCGTGTCGATCTTTTATACGACGCCCACGGCGATCAGGCTCCTCATGAAATACGGAGAGGAGTGGCCGAAGAAATTCGATCTTTCCCCATTAAGGATCCTTGGAACAGTGGGTGAGCCCATTAATCCCGAGGCTTGGGAATGGTTTTATCGGGTGACCGGGAGTAATAAGCCTATCATGGATACCTGGTGGCAGACTGAGACCGGGATGATCATGGTGACTCCTCTGCCCGTGGTCCCCCTCAAGCCAGGCTCCGCGACTCGACCCTTCTTTGGTGTGGAAGCCGACGTTGTCGATCGTGAAGGCAACAGTCTCCCTCCGAATAGCGGAGGCTTCGCGGTGATCAAAAAACCGTGGCCTTCCATGATGAGGACCATCTACAAGGATCCTGATCGATACAAAGTCTATTGGAACACGATTCCCAATTGTTATACGGCCGGCGATGTGTGCCGAAAGGATCAGGACGGATATCTGTGGTTTATGGGACGGGCTGATGACGTCATCAAGGTAGCCGGAAACCGCATCGGAACTGCAGAAGTAGAGAGCGCCCTCGTCGGACATCCGGCTGTGGCCGAGGCAGCCGTGATTGGAAAGCCGCATAAGACCGCTGGGGAAGCTATCAAGGCGTTTGTCATTCTGAAACAGGGGCAGCACGAAAGCTCCGAGCTCGTTCAATTGTTAAAGGATCAGGTGCTCAAGGAGCTGGGGAAAATAGCAGTACCTCAGGAAATCGAAATCGTATCGACCTTGCCCAAGACTCGATCCGGGAAGATCATGCGGCGGGTTCTCAAAGCCAAGGAACTCGGCCAAGACCCCGGGGACATTTCTACACTTGAGGACTAGAAGCCGTCATGGGTGATACGTGATGCGTCACTCCTCACCTCTCACGCATTAGGCTGGGCTCAGATGAGGCCGCGGCTTCGCAGGTAATCCTGGTCGATCACGGGGGCAGGCTTGCTGGGGAGTTTGCCTCGATCCTGAAGGAGGCGTTCCACGTATTTGCCGATCAAATCCGCTTCGAGATTCACCCGGTCTCCTTCCTGCTTGAGGCCTAAGGTGGTCACCGTTCCCGTATGTGGGATGACCGTCAGCGCAAAGGTGCGGTCATGGACCTCATTGATCGTCATGCTAATCCCATCCACAGTGATCGAGCCCTTCGGTACGCAATAACGTAAGAGCTCCTGCGCCGCTTCGATTGTCAGGACAAGGGCGTTTCCCATCTGTTTGCGGGCGACGATGACGCCAACCCCATCGACATGCCCCGAAACCAAATGGCCTCCGATTCGATCACTAAGTTTCATGGCGCGCTCAAGATTGACAGGAATTCCTGGCTCGAGCGCTCCTAGCGTGGTCACGGCCAGCGTTTCGGGCGAGATGTCCACCGCAAATTCTTGCCCATCAACGGCGACGACGGTCACACACACCCCGTTGACACTGATACTCGCGCCGAGGTTCATATCATTAAGGACGGTTTCCGCGAGAATCCGAAGCCTGCTTCCAGAGAGGTTCTTCTCCAGATGCCTGACAACCCCCATTTCTTCAACGATGCCAGTGAACATAGCCTAGTCTTTCTTGAGGAAGACGTTTCGAAAGACGACCAGAAAGACAACAATAAGCACCACGACCCCGAGGGAGGCCGCCATGCCCACGAGGATGTCTGGTGTCTGGAATTCGGATCCCATGTCCGCTTGCCTTCAAAATTTTTTCTCGATCATAGCATACGAAGGAAGAGATTGCTCCCTTCCTCCTGCTCTGTCTCGTTATCTCTTTACGACCGCCATAAACATGACGGCGGCAATCAGTTGGATCAATGCAATGCCCGCAAATGCCCATGCGTAGTCGAAGTGGGCGATCAAGAGTCCGGCGATCAACGGACCGCTGGCATGGCCGATATCGGTGATGGTACCCAATAGTCCCATTCCCATGCCCAAGGTCTTGAGTTCCGAGAGATCGGCCACCAGGGCAATGGTCGAGGAGGTAATCACGGCATCCCCGAATCCAAAGAATGCGGCGAGCAAGAGTAAGGAGCCCAACCCTGAGACCTGAGGAATCAGGGCGAAGCTGGCGGTACAGATGCCCAACCCTGCCACGATAAGTGGTCGGCGACCGACAACGTCCGAGGTCCTTCCCATCGCGGGCTTGGCGATCAGAGAGGTGATCCCTTGCACTCCGAACAGGACACCTACTTCTCCAGGATTCAGCCCAATCGAAATGGCATAGATGGGGAGAAACGCCATCAGTGCTCCCTTGGCGATCATCTTCGCGGCATCTGCGATGCTGGTGGCCAGAACTCTCGTATTTCGTGCAGCGGCCTGAAACCCTTTTCCTACTTCGACCACGATCGCCCATAATCTTTGTCCAGTTGCACGAGGGGAAGGGGGAGTCAAACGAAGGCTGAGGAACAAAAGGAGACCCAGGAAGCCAAAGACGCCCGCCACCACAAAGGTAGTGGCGAAGCCAGAGGTGTACATCAGCCACCCACCCAAAACTGGTCCGATCATGGCCCCGGTTTGTGTCGAAGCGGAGTACCAGCCGAGGGCGGCACCCCGACGTTCCTGGTACATTTCCGTTACCGTCGCGAGGGCACTGGGGGCAAACAGTGCAGTGGCGAGACCGTGAAAGAAGCGTAGGGCGGTTAAGAGCTCCAAATCGCTGACGAAGGGGTAGGCAAAAGGGGGGAGCGCAAAAGCCAACACACCCATCCTCATCAAGGTCCGACGACCATAGATGTCCGACAGCGCACCCGAAGGCAGCTTGAGTAGCACACCGGTAAGGGTTGACACCGAAACAATCAGGCCGATGGCTTCTGGTCCTGCTCCTAGGAATTCAGCATACAGGGCCAGGACGGGCATCCTGACCTGGTTGTAGCTAAGGAAGCACAGGACGCCGATGCCACACAGGCAAAGAAAGTCACGTCGGGACGTCACGTGGGGAAAGGTGGCGGGGCTCAAGATGGTAGGCGTATGGTGGTAACGGCAAAGCCGGTCATTCGATACCCCCTTCGCGTAGCCAATCGCTGGAGCACGATTGAGTGTTGGGCCGTGGAATCGCTCTCCAACCCAGAGCGCTTGGGTGGTCTCCCACCCAAGAACAGATCATGGACCCGTCTCAACGGGAAGGCTGAGTTGGGCCGGGAAGAGGGCGTTCCAATCCTGCCTAAGGCGTGCTTCCCGCAACAAGGTCGCCGGGTTTTGGCTCACCATACCCTTGAAACCAACTCTACCGTTCGTGACGACGGTGAGGGGGTGAGACAAATCAACAAGCCGGGTATTGAGGAATAATGTGAAGCGCCGTACCCGCTCGCTGCTCACCTCGATTCGGTTCGGAGCCACAATGGTTGCCTCAAGCTTCGCATACTCTCGATTGATAATACGCTCATCCCGGCTATCGATCAGGTTTTCTGTAAAGGCAGCAATGCGATCGGTCGCGTCGATGCGGACCCAGCCGAAAGCCGTAAGGTGAGTGGCATCTCGCACCAAGGTTATTTTTCTGGGGGCTGGATTCAGTCGTTGGGTATTCAGCCAGACAATGAGGTCAGGAAGCTCCTGTCGAGGGAAAAAGTGTCCTCCTGCCACCGGGTGAGTGCGGTCGTGCTCGCGGAAGGTGAAGGGATACCCCAGTTGGGAGAGAGTCTGGGCAATGGACCGGCTTAACCGGATGGGCATCACGTGGTCGTGCCGTCCATGGATCATGTAGACAGGCGTGTTTCGTAGATTTTCCAAGAAGGGAAACAAGACCGTATCAATGCCGCTCGCCATCGGTGCGAGTCCGGCGAATAGCGGAGCGTGGTGAAACCCGATAATCCAGGCCCCGATGCCACCGTTGGACATGCCCGTGAGAAAGATACGATCGGCGTCGATGTGGTAACGAGCCTTCACCGTCTGGAGCGTAGCCAGTACTAATTCTTCTGCCCCTCTGGTCCACCACGTGCCTTGCATGAGGGTCGGACAGGCGAGAATATAGTCTTCACCCAGGCGAGGTTGCCAGCGTTCTAAGTAGGCATTCCCACTGAACCCCGCTCCATGGAGGCATACCACCAGAGGGTACTCTTTTGCTGAGTTATAAGATGAGGGAACCCATAACCCGTATGTCAGCGTGTGGCTTCGAACACGAACGGGCTGGCCTGGGAGCATGCCGACGGGTTGGGCCTGGTACGAAGGCCCAGCGCCGAGGATGGCTTCAATGTGCTGGACCGTCGCCTGTGGATCCCTCAGGATCTGGTCCAATACTCGCCTGGCTTCCTCGTTGTCTGCGGTGGTGAGGTAAACCTTGACGAGACTCGACAGGGACTGACTTTCCTCGATGACCGAGGTGCCCGGCCTTGGCTCCGCGCGTGTTTCGGCATGGTGAGAAAAGGGAAGAACGACGATGCAGAAGCCCAGAAGGCTCGCGTAGGGCAAAGCATGAAAGCGTGTCATCCAGGTGGTTTTCGGAGACGGGGGCAAGGTCATCATGGCCGGACTGTTTCCTCGAAGTACCCGGGGACGCGCCTGAGCTGACATTATTCTTTGTTGAGAAGATTGCCCTCGATGAGAAGGTCCCTCCCAATTCGACGAGTTCGCAATTCGTCGAGCCGCAGGACATCGCTAAGACGACGTGGGGAGTGTCCGCCGATTACGCTCTTTGCATCCTGCCCGCCCATGATCGTTGGAGCAACGAAAAGGAGAACGCGATTCACGAGTCTGGTAGAAATGGCTGACGCGTTAAGCTCGCTCCCACCCTCGATCATCACGCTCGTGATTCCCATCCGTCCCAGGTGGGTTAGGCATGCCCGGAGGGACGGCCGCCCTTTCTTGGAAGGCAGGATCAGGACAGGGACTCCCAGGGACCGCAACCGCCGGAGTTTCGAAGTCTCCGATTCAGAGGTCGTGGCGATCAGTGTCCGAATTCCCGGCGTTCCCTTGAGGCCAGTTCCCCGCAGTCGTGCGAGCACTTTGGCTGTGAGGGGGATTCGTAGTCGGCTGTCCAAGATCACGCGGAGAGGCTGGCGGGTTGCCAGGACATCCCCTCCATCCACCATGCGTCTGGCCGTCAATTGAGGATCGTCCCGGAGGACAGTACCAATCCCGACGATGAGGGCATCGACTTGGCTTCGTAGTCGGTGCAGATAGCTCCTCGTCCCCTCGCTGGTGATCCATTGGGACTCCCCCCTGGCAGTCGCAATTTTGCCATCCAGCGTCATCGCGGCCTTCAACACGACGAAAGGTTGCCCCGTACGAATCCAGTGGCAGTAGAATTCGTTCAAGTGCTCGGCTGCCTCGCCCAGGCAGCCGACGTCGACGCGTATACCCTCCCGCCGTAGGCGACGGACTCCGCGTCCGCTGACCAGGGGGTTCGGATCCCTCATCGCCACAACAACGCGGCGAACGGCGGACTCGAGCACGAGCGGTACACAGGGAGGTGTCTTCTTGTTGGTATGGGTGCAGGGTTCCAGTGTGACGTAGAGGGTTGCCCCGTGGGCACGCTTCCCAGCTTTTTGGAGGGCAATCCTCTCGGCGTGATCCTCACCAGCCCGTCGATGGAATCCCTGGCCCACTATTCTCTGCCCGGCCACGACGATGGCCCCGACCATCGGATTGGGACTGGTGCAACCACGAGCCTTGCGCGCCAGCCGGAGCGCCAAGGCCATATAGTGACTATCCCGGTCGGCATGCTTCACCTTTTTCGGCGGGAAGGGCGGCTTCTGGTCTTGGCGCGTCTGGGGGTTCCCCTGACAGAGCGAGATGTGCGCTTGGAGGAAGTCCGAGCCGCTTGCTTTGGTGTTTCGGGTTGGCTGAGAGCCGCATGGGCCGCCGCCAGGCGCGCGATTGAGACACGGTAGGGAGAGCAACTGACGTAGTCCAGCCCAAGCTGATGGCAAAACTCGACGGAACTCGGATCGCCCCCGTGTTCCCCGCAAATTCCGAGCTTGATTCCTGGCCGGGTGTTTCTTCCGTCCCAAATCGCTCGCCGCATCATGGTGCCGACCCCTTCCCGATCTAAGACCGCGAAGGGGTCATAGTCGAGAATGTGTTCCGTATTGTAGAAGCTTACGAACTTTGCCGCGTCGTCCCTGGAAAAGCCGTAGGTGGTCTGAGTCAGGTCATTCGTGCCGAACGAGAAAAACTCTGCTTCTTCCGCGATACGGTCAGCCGTAACGGCTGCCCGAGGAAGTTCGATCATCGTGCCCACGAGATAGGTCAGTTTGACGCCACACCGC
>JBFJQA010000046.1:0-17692 GCA_041616875.1 Nitrospiraceae bacterium
ATGGAGGAAGGCAAGTGATTGAGGGGACCGTAACCCCAGGGGATTTGTTTGCGTTCGTGCTCTTCGCTGGCATCTTAATCGGTCCCTTTGGCTCGGCGGCAAGGGTATTCGCACAAATAAAGGAGGCCCAGGGCGCAATGCAGCGGGTGTTTGAGATTTTGGACACGCACTCCGAGGTCCTCGACATTCCGAACGCAAAAGATCTCCCCCCAATCGCTGGCCGAATTCAAGCCAATCAGCTCAGTTTTGCCTACGACCCCAGGCATCCTGTCTTGTGCGAGGTATCCTTTGCTATCGCTCCTGGAGAGGTGGTCGCCCTCGTTGGGCCCACCGGGGCCGGCAAAACAACTCTAGTGAACCTGCTTCACCGCTTCTATGATCCCACCTCCGGCACACTCTCGATAGACGGATACGACCTTCGAACGGTCCGGCAGGAAACCCTGTACCGCCAAGTCGCCTTAGTCCCGCAGGAGACGGTGTTGTTCGGCGGCACGATATTGGACAATATTCGCTACGGCCGGGAAGACGCAACGGAAGAAGAAGCCTTTGACGCCAGTCGTGCTGCGAACGCGCACAACTTTATCACCGACCTTCCAGACGGGTATCAGACCCCGGTTGGAGAGAAAGGCATAAATCTGTCAGGAGGCCAGCGTCAGCGCATCGCCATCGCCAGAGCCCTTCTCAAGAATCCCAGGCTCTTGATTCTGGATGAAGCCACGTCGGCCTTGGACACTGAATCTGAACGGCTGGTCCAGGAAGCCCTCGACCGGTTAATGCAAGGCCGGACAACCTTCATCGTTGCTCACCGTCTGACAACGGTCCAGAGAGCCGATCGAATTTTGGTTCTCAATAAGGGCAGGATCGTCGAAGAAGGAACGCACCCGGCGTTAATGGAACAGGGCGGACTCTACCACTACCTCTACACGCTTCGCCAAGCCGAATTGAACACCTGAAGAAGGAGGCACTCCATCGGATAAGATGTCGTCACCTCACCGGATTTTCGAAAAATCAGCCGGAATTTCCATAAGCTTCCCGTCCGGAAAAAACACGATGACCTTGGTCTTGGCCATCGAGTCGAAGCTGTCGTAACTAAACCTGGCGGTAAACCGAGATCGGTACGCTGGTCCTTTCCCCTCATTTTTCCGGCCCTTCTGAGCAGGGCTCACGTCAATGGGGCGAATATTCTTGGAATTTTGTTGAAAGGCCACCTCTGCTCCCTCTGCAAAGTACTCGTCATCTCCGCACAAGTGGACCTCTATCTGCATGATCGGCATGCCGATGACCTTCTTAATGAATTTGTCCGGCATGCGAACTTCTTTTTTTTGTCTCACCGTCTCCTTCGCTTCTTTTCGGCCGTACTCTTCTAACGTGAACCGTTTGGTGCCAAACAGCACCCTGGGACCGCAGGGGTCGTTTCCCTCATCAGTTCTCGCCTCGTAAGGAGCCACCGCCTTACTGAGAACACCTGCAATCTGCTTTCTCTGCTCATCTTGGTCTTTCACATCATACGCAATCAACATGGGCTCACGACCGGCCGCCAGGGCCTTTTTGGCCTCTTCCATGCTGATATTCACATCGATCGCGATCGCTCGGTCGGTCGCGATTGCACCCAGAGACACGAAAAAGGCTAGACACAAGCCGCCCCAACCGGCTTTGAATCCATCCCCCTTTGTAGACACCTGGCGTTCTGAAAACATGACTCTCCTCCATAAGAAAGAAGACGATACTCGACACCCCCCGCTCGCAGCTATCTGGCCGGTCCGTCAGACTCTCAGCCATGGTCTCATTGTAAGAAAACGGCCCCATCAAAGCAATCAGCCCCATCGAGACGATAAGGAGCTAGGGAAGGATACCTTTCCTCGTCCTTCATTCAGAACGGCTCATTTCGCGAGGCTCACGTTCGGCTCGGAGGAAAACCGGGACCAATTGGGGTACGGTTTCTCGCGATACAGCGTGGCCACCTCAACTGGGATCTTCACGCCCCCCAGTTGAAGAAGACGGCAGACCTGCCTCAGAGGCAATCCCACCACAGCGGTGAAATCCCCTTCGATTCTGTCGATGAGGTGTCCCCCAGCCCCTTGAATCGCATAGGCCCCCGCCTTGCCCATCCCCTCAGAGGTGTGCAGGTAGTCCTGTATGGCAGCCTCGGTGAGATCCCGCATCCAGACACGTGTGGTTTCCACAGCCATCTCTCGGAAACCATCGCACTCACGAAGCAAGGCTATGGCAGTCGAGACTACATGCGAACGGTTCTTGAGCCGGACCAACATTGCCCTCGCATCCTCCGGGTTCACCGGTTTCCCCAGCGTCTCCCCGTCTACAGAGATGAGTGTGTCACTCCCCAACACGAGTGCATCAGGGAACCGACTGGCACAGGATTGAGCCTTTGCTCGGGCCAAACCTTGGACGAGCTCGCCATGAGCCATACTCTCGCCGGCACGTTCCGTGTAAATCGGGGCCATGACTTCAAAGGGAACTCGCAGCAAGGAGAGCAATTCTTTCCGTCTTGGGGAAGTCGAAGCGAGAATCAGTCGCATAGGTCGAGGGAGAACGACTGCTCGATGCGAGGGACGCCCAACGTCAGATCGTCCTGTCCCACTGGGTTCGTGCATCCAGAGACGTGGTACTCTTCCACGATTCGGTGAACGTCCTCGCTGTTATAGGCGCGAACCATGCGAGCACGCATGGTGGCCGCACCTGGAAACCCCTTGCAGTACCAGCCAAGATGTTTGCGCATCCGGGGGAACCGGTCACGGCCGAAGATACCTTCGAATTCCCTGGCGTGTTCACCCATAACCAAGAATCTCTCCCTGAGGGACATGGGCCGGTCGAGAGCCATGAGGGGCGCCTGGCCTATTTGTTCCATTCTATATCCCCGGGTCAGGATCCGGATCATGTCGCGTGCAAGGTCCTTTCTCCCGAAAAACCATGGCTTTCCCAGAGTCCCTCGTCCAACGAGGACACCATGGACCCCTGTTTCACGCACCCGGTTGACCACACTCTCCATAGATTGCACATCGCCGTTTCCCAAAAGGATGGTCTCCGTCCCGCGAACGAGTTGCGCGGCCAGCCCAATGGCATCCCAGTCCGCTTGGCCGCGATACATTTGTTCCAAGGTTCGGCCATGGACGCTAATGGCAGCAGGTTGTTCCTCAAGTAATCGACAGATCCATTCCCCGATCACGACGCGGTCATATCCGATTCTGGTTTTCACCGAAAGAGGAATGACCCGGCGCGGGACGATTGCCTGCCCAGTCCGGGCCAGATTCATCTGGCGGAGGAGACTTTCACGCGAGGGTTTCATTCCAGCTTCGGTTGGAGATTGCCCAGCTCCCCAATCAGTGATCCCCTGGCGCGCCGCGCGCATGATCTGCCGAGCGAGATCCGGCGTACGAATGAGACCAGCGCCCGACCCTGATGACGCCACATTCTTGGAAGGACAGCCCATGTTGATGTCCAGCCCATCAAAGCCTAACTCACAAACTGCGTGGGCCGCTTGGTAAAAGAACGTTGGATCCTTTCCGTACAATTGAGCCACCACTGGCCGTTCAGATTCGTGGTAAATGAAGGAACTGAGCGTGTGATCTGGTCCACGGCATACGTCACCCACACTCGTGAATTCCGTGAAGCTCACGTCCGGCTTTCCCTGCCGTGCAACGACCAGGCGAAACGCCGCGTCAGTAACGCCGTCCATCGGGGCAAGCCCGATAATTGGCGCCGGAAGGTCTTGCCAAAAATTCACCATCCGAGTGTCCTCAGATTTCCACCGGCTCGCTTGCCGCCCAATAGGCGGTTCGCATGACTTCCGCCTCTCGTCCTGCCAGCTCTACCCCATGCGGCAACGTGTCCTGGACAAATTCGAGAAACCGCTCAAGCTTGAGAAGAAAGAAATCATAGGGGGCGGACACGGGACGTGGAGTGCGAAACCAGAACTCCAAAAACTCTACCAATGGAATCCGCTCCGCCTCCATGAGCCTGCAGGTTTCGGGGAACATATCTCGCAGGCATCCTCCCCACTCGAGAATCTCGTGAGGAAGATAGGCCTCACTGTACAACGCGAGCAGGTCTGGATCGACGTCGTAGGAAACAACCCGCCCGGACGAGGCCTTGCTGTTCCCCATGGCAGCCTGGACATAGTCCTGATACTGCTCAAGGAGCTCGTGCTCCTTCTCTTTCCAGTTCTGCTGACTGCAATCCAGCGGCCCCTTGCGAAGATCTGCCATCACATCTGGAGAACCCTGCACTTCAGCATCATGGCCTACTTGTTCGATCTTTCGATGAAACCGCTCGTAAAATACAGCGTACTCTTCCAGAATATCCCCCTGAGTTTTAGTATCCACCTCGATCGCCACCCCCTTCAGGTGTTGCAGGTTGGGATGGGCGATGACTCGCTCCAGCATTTCGAAGAGCACTTGTGGAATCGGCGCGGCATGAGCATCAACCCAGAGAGGCAGGCTCACCCTTTCAGGTCGACTTGGTATTCCCAAATCCAGTTTCGCGCCAGGCGCAAGCCCTGCGAGGTGAATTTGCACCACTCGGTCCAGAGGGAACTCCTCAACAAACTCATCGAGGAAATCCGCCAAAGGCTGCTGGGAGCAGTTCCCTGAGTAGCGATAGATGGTCCAAACGTGGCCCAGATCCAACACTAACCCGCAATCGGATGCCTCCGTCACGAGACGGATAAACTCGGCAGCCGAGAGATCGCCGAAACCAAAGTAGGTCAAGGGAGGAAGCTCGACCAGCAACAAGGGGCTAAGTTGCTCGCAATCCGCTCCCAGCCGATCCAAGCACTCCTGAATCAACCTGATATTCCCTGCTGTGACTTCGGCACTGGCTTCAGTGAAGAGCGGCGGCAAATACGTCCCAAATGAATACCCCGCTATTTGCTTGGCCGCGCACTCATGGTTCATCCAGAAGCTTCCCAAAGCACGAAGGTGGGCTGCAGCGAGGGCCAACTCCTGGCCCAGGGGGTAACTCGATTCTAAATACGGCTGCGTGAGCCAGAGGCCTTCTCCGTGGTACTCCAACAGGGTAGAAGGGAGCCGCATTTTGACCTTCTCCAGCGCTGCTAAGGTCGACTTGAACAGCTCAAGGTAACCAAATCGTAGGCCCCGCTCCTCCATCGCGGTGAGAACCTCGAAAATATTCGGAGAATAGACATCAACCGATAGCCCAAGACCATGCTTGGGTATCATCGACACACGTCTGAGAAAGTCAGAGTGCTGCGGGGGCATTTTTTGTCGCTGAGCTCCTTGATTCGCAAACTTTCGTCAGTCAGTCTAATCTCAGAACACCTTATTTTACAATGGAAAAGGAAGAGGTTTCGTTGATCGTCAATCTGCTATAATTCCAGTTGCGCCGACTCTTCTTGCCACAGGAAGGTGAGAATCTGCCTCGAGCCACGGAATGGCTGAAGTCATGATTCACGCCAGCGGACTGTCTGGCCATGCTGAAGAAGAACATCGACCTCTACGGGTGATCCACGTGATGGTGCCGGGCGTCATTCAAATCCCAGGAGATGTATCGGTCGGCGAGGCAGCCAGACTGATGCATAAAGAGCATGCCCCTTGTGTTCTCATCAAGGATACGGAGACCAAGACTGGCATCATTACGCATACGGATATTGTTTACAAAGTCGTGGCACAGGGTCTCAACCCTGACGATATCCAGTCGCGACGAGTCATGTCCCGCCCAGTCCAATCCATTGAGTTTGACCGGCCCGTCGAAGAAGTGACCGCCATGATGGCGTCGAGCGGCCTCCCCTTTCTCATTGTGACGAAGCATAATCTCCCGGTTGGGATTCTCATGGCTCAAGATCTACTCGCCCCGTCTAAAATTTCGCGATCTCACATCCAAGCGACAGTGAAGACCTACAATGAAAAACCTGAAGGCGTTGCTCACCCTGCAGTCATTACACAACTCAGCCATCGTGGTGCCTTTGTCGAGACCGACGCGCCCATGCCGGCCGGTGCCCGAGTGACTCTCGAATTCTTACTCCCAGGGGCTCCGAGCCCCATCGCGGTTGAAACCACCGTGATGGGACGACCAGAGGCCGGTCAGGTCTCGGGCCTCGGCAAGCCGAAGCCTCAAGGAGGGGTCGCAGTGCAATTCACAGATGTCTCGTTGGCTGGGCTGTCTCAGATTAGCGCCTGGATTCTTCGATCTCTCCGAAAGCAAGAGGGCACCTCCTAGCTCTCTCTCCCCGAAAACCGCTTTCCTTTGACCCAGTCACGCCGACATTGATAGAGTGCTATTGTTCAAAATGTGAGGACCGGCCAACTGTGAGAGATCGAGACGTAGAAAGCCTTCGCCCCTCGGACGGAGTTTCCCTGAGCCAGGAAGAGATCCTCGCTCAACTCCAGGCCCTCCTTGAAGCACCAGAAGACGACCTCCCCAAGGGCCTACTCAAGGAGATCCTGCTCGGTGTCCTAAAGCTGCAAGACGTACACGCTGACGCCCTCGAACTCAAGATTCTGAACCGGACCCTCAAGGAGCTACGACACGCATTTCAGGTGTTTCGCGAGTATCGGCACCGGCCCAAGGTGAGCATCTTCGGCTCAGCCAGGACACAACCAGCGGACGCCAATTACCAACTGGCGTTTCGATTTGCCCGCCGAATCGTCGAAGCTGGGTACATGGTTATCACGGGGGGAGCCGATGGCATCATGAGAGCGTGCCAGGAAGGCGCAGGACGAGAGCAAAGCTTCGGCGTGAATATCATGCTGCCGTTTGAACAGGGGCCCAATGAAATCATTGCCGATGACCCCAAGTTGATCAACTTCAAGTACTTCTTCACCAGAAAGCTGATGTTCGTCAAGGAGTCCAACGCCATCGCTCTGTTCCCAGGCGGCTTTGGTACCCACGATGAGGGGTTTGAAGTCCTCACTCTGGCCCAGACAGGCAAGGCGGACCCGCAGCCCATCGTCTGCTTGCAGGACCCCGGTTGCGATTACTGGGACCAGTGGCTCGCCTTTATAGAAAACCAACTGCTCGCCAGGAACCTTATCGGTCCGGAAGATCTCAGTTTGTTTAAAATCTGTACGTCCGAGGAAGCAGCAACCCAGGAGATCACCTCCTTTTATCGGCGGTATCATTCCATTCGATTTGTCGGGCGCACGCTCGTTATGCGTATGAAGCATGGTCTGTCCCCTGGGCAAGTCGATACCATGAATGACCAATTCCCTGATCTCTTGGCGGAAGGGAACTTTCAACAACGCGGGCCCCTCCCGGAGGAGTTCGACGAACCGTCAGTGAGAGACCTCCCGCGACTCGTCTTTCAGTTTAATAGGCGGAGTGCGGGTCGCCTACGACAACTTATCGATCACCTGAACTCGATGCCCCTCCCCTCACCCGATGCTCCTTCTGCTTCCTAGCCAAGCTTACGGTACTTCCCTCCCCCCATTTGGGATAGCTCGCTGGTCTCGACGATGAACTTCACCGTTGGAGTAAGAATTTTGCCGGGCTCTATGGTATGCTGAGGGTAAAATTATGAGTGCACCCCCAATCCAGACCCCTTCCAACTTCGATCTTGATGTCGTGCTATATCATGGAGAGTGTGCAGATGGATTTGGAGCGGCTTGGGCGATCTGGAAAAAATTTCCCTCAGCCCAGTTCATCCCGGTCAAACACGGAATTTCTCCTCCAATTGGCCTGAGGGGCAAGCGCATCCTCATTGTAGATTTTAGCTATCCCCGAGAAACACTGGAGAAGATCGCCGCAGAATCTGAGGGTCTCCTTGTCCTTGACCATCACATCACGGCGGAAAAGACCTTGGCCGGACTTCCCTATGTCCATTTTGATCAAAAACGCTCCGGCGCGGTCCTTGCCTGGGAATGGGCACAAGACGCTCCTGTGCCCTGGTTACTTCAATACGTTCAAGATAAGGACCTCTGGAACTGGGCCCTTCCGGGGAGTCGAGAGATCAACGCTGCCCTCGCTTCCTATCCCTTCGAATTTGAGGTATGGAGTCGTCTCCGTCAAGACACACTTGAAGCTGAGGGTCGGGCCATTCTCAGGTATGAAAACGAGCTGGTCGCGAAAATCTCGGAGGAGGCAGTCATGATCACCTTTGATGGCGTGACCGTCCCCGCTGTGCAGAGCGCCGTGCTCACAAGCCAGATCGGCGAGCGGCTTTCTGCAAACCATCCATTCTGCCTCATCTGGCATGACCGCGACGGACGCCGGTATGTCAGCCTCCGTTCACGCCAAGGGCAGGCCGACGTGGGCGCCATCGCGACGGCCCAGGGCGGGGGTGGACACACCCATGCCGCTGGCTTTTCGTTCGACCTGGGAAAGGAGCCCTCCTCGCCCCTCGAGCAGCTTACTCAGAAGAGGTCGGCAGAGCCGGGCGGAGACGGGTAAGCCATTCGTGTGGAGTTCCTCAGAAGGACAAACGACGTGTCCGTTGGTCATTAACGCAGACCCTTCCCGCCTGAGTGGATAACCCGCGTGATTCCGCTCCACGATGACAATCCCACAGAGATTACGCCGTTCCTGACCATTAGCTTCATCGCGGCGTGTGTCTTGGTGTTTCTGTTTCAAAACACCCTTTCACAGGAACAGGAACTTCTTTTTGTGTATCAATACGGGGCCATCCCCGGAGTCCTCTTCGGCCACAAAGCCCTTCCACCTGAAGTGGCAAGCCTGCCTGCCGTTGCCAGCCTCGTGACGAGCATGTTTCTGCATGGGGGGTGGATGCACCTGATCGGCAATATGCTGTACCTGTGGATCTTCGGGAACAACATCGAGGATGCCATGGGTCATGGACGATTTGTCATCTTTTACCTGACGTGCGGGATCCTGGCAGCGCTCACACATGCCGTGACCGCCCCAAGCTCGACGGTGCCCATGGTCGGGGCGAGCGGGGCGATTTCGGGCGTGCTTGGCGCGTACCTTCTCCTCTATCCGCGCGCACAAGTCATGGTGTTGATCCCGTTTGGGTTTTTCTCCCAGTTGACGTATATTCCCGCAGGGTTCGTGCTGGGATTTTGGTTTGTTCTCCAGTTGCTGAGTGGGGGCGCGAGTTTTGGGCGAGGAGGTGCTGGTGTGGCCTGGTTCGCCCATGTGGGAGGATTCGTTGCGGGCATGGCGCTCGTTGGGCTATTCAAACGACGAGACGTCCGTTTGTTTGCACCGAGACGACATCGCTCATGGGGGACCTCTCGCCGCTGAACCCCCTCTCTTCGAAAGAGCGCCACAGACGTTGTGAGGGTGAGATTGAATTTCTCGCTTTCCTGACTCATCGGAGTACCTGCCTCGCCAAAGCCGCCTCTCCCTGACATACGCCTCCAGAAGTCTTTCCTTCCCAGGAAACGCAGTTACGGGTCCTCAGAAGAAGCTGTTTCTAGCCACCAATGTTCGATAATGCACGGCAATAGATCAGTCGATAGCCGTTCGTGTGAGGCAAAGGCTTAACGGATTGAATTCTTGGAACATTCTCCTCGCACATGATGACCGTCTTGGGAATGAACCCTGCAGAGAATTTAGAGACTACGCCTGACAAGCCCTTGAGAGATCCGCACACGAGACAACGGGGAGGCGCCCTTGAACCTTCGTCATTTCAACGCACTTATGATCCTCACCCCGCTGCTGGTTCTCTCGCAAGGCTGCTTGGCAGCCGTATGGGTTGCTGCAGTCGGAATGGGGACCTCGGTTACCGGGGGCGTGGAATTCGAAGGGTTCCAAAACTCCTGGTTGGCACCCCTGGAACAGCGCGCAGCATCTCGGCCGTTGCGCAGTATCGCTATCGCTCCGTTTTCTGGAGATCCCGCCATGGCAAACCGCTTCTCTGCTATGTTCACGCAGACAAGCTCTCTGCGAGTCATCACTCCACGAGAAGTGTCTGCCTCGCCGACTGTCGGTACACACGTATTGGTGTCCCTCACCGCTCACACGCAAGGCACGGCTCACATCGCGCAGCAAATCGCGACAAGTGTCCAGGCCGACTGCGTGCTGTTCGGCACCGTCGTGGGAGAAGCGACCTCGAAAAGTGGCTGGGCCGGGAAAGAGGTCACATCCAAACGATTGTTTCTCGCGCTGTTGGATGCGGAGGGCTCAACTGTCTGGACGGACGAGCTTCCTTTCACCGTGACCGACGGGATGCAGCCCGTGGCTGAAGAATGGGTTCAGATCGACCTGACCGATCAGGTGACGTCCCACATGGAAGAGATCGGACTGATTGAAATCCCTCTCAGGAAAGATTGGAACAAAGCGTGACCGCAGAGCACCTCGCCTTCACATTTCCGGCACCCCCAGGTCAGAGAATCCATCGTTAGGGACTTGCCAGAGCGGCTCTGATGGCACAAGCCGTTTCCCATGCCGCCTCAACTTTTTCGGCTAAGATCGTGACGTGTCCCATTTTCCGTCCTGAACGCACAGTTCGTTTCCCATAGCCGTGGAGGGTGGTCCCCGGTTTGCGTAAGACCTCAGTGAGCCCTGCACGGGATTGGATCCTGACCCAATCTTCCCCGATGAGATTCACCATGACCGCGGGGGTCAGCAATCGCACTTCGCCAAGCGGCAGACCACAGATGGCCCGTACCTGCTGCTCAAACTGCGATATGGTACAGGCATCAAGGGTATAATGGCCCGAATTATGTGGCCGTGGAGCAACCTCATTCACGTACAGCCGACCGTCCGGCAGTAAAAACATCTCGACACAGAACACTCCGACCCCGTCCAGAGCCTCTACGATCGACCTCGCCAAATCCATGGCGCTCTTGGTCAGTTGGGAGGGGACACTGGCAGGAACCCGTGTAAGCCTCAAGATCCCAGCTTCATGCACATTTTCTGCGACAGGATAGACGCGGCAATCCCCATCCATGCCTCGGACCACGAGCACAGAAATCTCTTTTTCGAATTTCACCCATTGTTCAAGAATCCAGGTTCCCCTGGGCTGAGACTGTCGGTTGAGCTGATCCTGAAGACGTTGCACATCCTCGACGCTGGTGAGACGCCATTGCCCTTTCCCGTCATACCCGGCTGTTGCCGTCTTACAGAGGCAAGGGAAGCCGAGTTGCTCGGCTCTCGCCACCTCTTCGGGAACGAGCGCCCGCTGGAACGGTGCGAGAGGAAACCCCTGACTCGCAAGAAATGATTTTTGATCAAGGCGATTCTGGAGAAGGCTCAGGATTCGACCGGAGGGTCTGACAGGAATCCGTCTCTCAAGCGTGTCACAGATCCCTGCAGGAACATTTTCCCATTCATACGTCGCCACCCTGATGGAGTCAGCGAAGCGTTGCACGGCGCTTGTCTCGCTAAACGGCGCGGCTAATGGTAATTCGGCACCCTTGAGTCCAGGTGCATCGGGATCAGGATCCCACACCGCGACCTTGTATCCGAGCCGACGAGCCGCGTCCGCGAACATTTTCCCGAGCTGCCCTCCACCCAAGACCCCAATCATCGAGCCCGGCTCAAGCGTCGCTCCTGTAGAATCTTTCGTGAGTCCTGTGAGCGCTTCGGGGGTCACGACCGCACGGACTTTCCTCGTCCAGGAAACGCTGTGGGGGAAGACTCGACCGCCGCACGGGCTTGCTCAGCCCTGAACTGCTTAACCCGGGCTCGAATCAGACTATTGCGACCAGCCAGAATCTGAGCCGCCAATAAACCGGCATTCTCCGCGCCCCCGATCGCCACGGTCGCTACCGGAACCCCCCGGGGCATTTGCACAATGGAGAGCAAGGAATCCAACCCGCGCAGGTGTTCCGTCGGCATGGGAACGCCGATCACGGGCAAGTGAGTCTTGGCAGCCAGCATTCCCGGGAGATGTGCCGCTCCCCCGGCCCCAGCCACAATTACCTCAATGCCCCGGTCCGCCGCTTGTTCGGCGTACGAAAACAGGCGATCAGGTGTCCGGTGTGCCGACACGACAACCAACTCATGAGGGATCCCGAGTTGGGTCAGAATGGCTACGGTTTTTTCCAGGACGGGCATATCAGTCTTGCTTCCCCCTACGACGCCCACCAGGGGTGAACGATTCATCCGCTTTCCTTCACGACGATCCGCCATCCCTTCCTCCGTTCTACCTTGCCTGGGGCCTTCCACCTTAACTTTCTCGCCTTGGCTGGTCAAGGCACATGATCTTCCCCAGAGCGAAGCGCCTCTTGACGGGTAGCCTACTGTGACGTGGCCGGGAGAGCCCGCTCAATGTCGGCGAACACCCTGATCAACTCATCACGGGTCAGCGTTTTCCATTGTCCAACCGCCAGACCCTCCAGCCGAATTCCCATGATGCGGGTTCGCTGCAACTCTACGACCCGAAATCCCAATGTCTGACACATCCGCCTAATTTGGCGGTTTCGCCCCTCGGTGAGGATGATGCGAAAGCGCCTAGGGCCAAGGCGCGTCACCCGGCAGGGCTTCGTTTGTTTTCCGAGGATGACCACCCCTTCGGCCATTCGGCGAAGAAATGCCTGATCGTATGAATGGTCAACCTGCACGACGTATTCTCTTTCGTGGCCGTGTTCGGCACGGAGAATCCGGTTGACGATTTCACCGTTGTTGGTGAGGAGGATCAACCCAGAAGAGTCTTTATCGAGTCGGCCGATTGGAAATATCCGTTCAGGGTGCCCGATCGCCGCGATGATGTTCCCCGGTACTTGTGACTCCGTCGTTGTCGTAATGCCAACCGGTTTATGGTACTTGATATAAACGGATTCCTTGCCCCAGGGAATGGCCAAGCCATCTAGGGCAATGACGTCATTCGGCGTCACGACATCGCCCACCTTCGCCACCCGGCCATTGATCGTGACCCGATTCGCTTGAATGAGCCGATCAGCCTCCCTCCGTGAACAGGCTCCCTGACGGGTGAAGAACTTGTTGATGCGGCAGGGTTCGGTTTCGGAAAGTGCGATACCAGGGCGAGAACGTGAGCCTCGCCGAATGATTCTTGTGGAGGCCATGATTCCGGCTTTCGGCCAACTGGGAATTTTGGAATATGACAGGCTTTCAGGAACGGCGGAACATCCCTTCACTGAGCACGTTTCCCCCGAAGAACGCGCCCGAGGATTCGGTAGATCAGTCGTGCAATCGTGAACTGCGGTGCCACAAACCCCTCGATGGGGGCAATTTCGCTCACGTCCATGCCGATAATGCCTGGCCCCTTGGCCAAAGCCGTGATGAGGCCTAGCGTATCATACCAGCTTAGTCCCCCGGGCTCAGGGGTTCCCAGCGCCGGAATCAGGCACGCATCGAGACCGTCGCAATCGAACGTTAAGTAGACTGGCCCCGTACAGGCCTTCACCACCTCCGGGCTCCACCGGCTTACTCGTCCTTCGTAGGGTCCGGAAGGATCGAGAATGTCGGAGGCAAAAAACGTGGTAATCCTGTCCGCACCCTGGATCCGATCTACTTCCTCCGGGGAGATGGAACGAATGCCCACCTGTACCAACGGAAGGCCGTCGTCCACAACACGAGCCATCACGCTAGCATGGCTGTACGGATTGCCTTGATAGGCATGGCGAAGGTCGCCGTGCGCGTCCACCTGGAGGACGCACATTCCCGGATACCGCCGGGCGTGAGTCCGAATCGCCCCGAGAGCGCCGGTGTGTTCCCCCGTCATGGTGACAAGAAAACGTTCACTCTTTGTATGGGGAGCCACAAATTCTTCAATTGCCTCCACTGCGGCCTGATCGACTCGGCCGTTCAATTCTAACGGAGATGCCGTGGCAATCCCGCCCCACTCACGGAAGGTTTCCCAGTTCAAGGTCTCGTCGTAGAGTTCGACTTGTTGGGACGCTGCGATGATTGCGGATGGGCCTCGATCAGATCCTTGAATGTAACTTGAGGTATGCTCGTAGGGAGCTGGGAGGACGAAGACGCCGGATTGGTCCGGATGACACCAGGGCTCTGGAATGCCGAGAAAATTTTCCTCAGGCCCGAGCCATCCGTGAGGAAGGGTCATTCCAGAAATCCTGCCTGGCCGAACGGCACCATCGTGAGATGTTGGGGACCGGTCGGAAGGACTGCCAAGCGCATGGACTTATTTGCGACGCCGCAATCGAACCGGAAGGTTTTCAGGTGGAATGAATACCCCCAAGGCCACGACAGTCGTCCACTTATTGGCTTTGCCGATGGCCGACTGGGTGATCTGCTGAGTACGGACGATCTTCCCGCCCATTTTGAAGACTTGCTCACGCTCCTTCCAGGCAATGTCGGGATCAAATTCGATACCCAGGGTCGTCGCCAGCATCTGGGCTGCGAGATCCTCTGTGTACTCTCCAGACTCCTCATCGGTCTCCCCATAAGCGTGATGCTCTGAGAGATACCCGTAGGTGCGTCGATCCGTTGGGACGGCAATGCCTATAGAGGCGGAGATCAACCGATTGCGCTCGTTGGTCTCACACCGAGCCATCACGCAGTGGGTAATCTCACCAGGCTTGAGGAATGCCTCACCCCGTTTCCTGGGAATGATCTTACAACCCGGAGGAAGGATTGAGGAAACGCTCACGAGATTGCAGTAAGCGACTCCGGCGCCCCGTAAGGCCTGTTCAAAGGAGGCCAGTTTTTCTCTGTGAACGCCGACGCCCCTCGTCAAGAACAAATGAGTCGGAACCATCTTTCCTCCCTTTACCGAGTCGAAATCCCGATGAGATTGACGATTCTCACTTCTAAAGGGCCTCGCGCGGTCCCCTTATGCTGCACCACTCCGTCGGACCTTTGACCGGACACAGTGACTGAAGACAGGGCGCATTTGTATCAATTTGTCAGTCAATGCGCAACCTCATCAAGAGAAAATTAGTCAAGACAGGGAAAATCAGTGCTCGCTCGGATCTCGGAGGTTCAGAACAAGTAACTTCACTTCTGTCATCTCATCGATAGCATAGCGCACCCCTTCCCGGCCTAATCCCGAGTCCTTAACGCCACCGTAGGGCATAGAATCAATGCGAAAGGTAGGAATTTCGTTGGCCAGGACGGCACCAACTTCAAGGTCACGGTACGCACGGAACACCCGGTTGATATCTCTCGTAAAGACCCCTGCTTGGAGACCGAAATTCGACTGATTCAAAGCTTCCAAGGCCTCCTCAAATCGTTGATACGGTGTGACCGTCACCAAGGGCCCGAATACTTCCTGGGAGCACACGTGCATGTCAGAGCGGACGTTGGTCATCACGGTCGCCTCCAGAACGGGTCCGGTTCGTTTCCCCCCGAGAAGCAGGCGTCCTCCTTGGGCCACAGCTTCCCCGATCCACCCTTCTATACGAGAGGCGGCTGTTTGGTCGATCAGGGGGCCAATCACCGTGTGATCGTCTAGGGGATCCCCTACTTTCATTCCCTGCACACGAGTGAGCAGCTTCTCCATAAAGCGTTCGTGCACAGATTCCTGGACAAAAATACGCTGGACCGAAATACATGTCTGCCCGGAAAAGCCAAAGCCGCCGGTCGCACACCGTTGAGCCGCGAGGTCGAGATCCGCGTCGGATTCGACGATGACGCCAGCATTCCCCCCTAACTCCAGTACGACCCGTTTGTTCCCAGCCTTAGCCTTGAGCATCCAACCGACTGGCGCACTCCCGGTAAAGCTCAGAAGCTTGAAGCGAGGGTCCGTCACCAGGGTCTCCGCCACCCGGTTGCTACAGGGGACGACGTTCAGCGCCCCAGAGGGGAGCCCAACTTCCGAAACAATTTCACCAAGCATCAAGGCTGTCAGGGGAGTCTGCGGGGCCGGTTTCAGCACAATGGAATTGCCGGCGGCCAACGCGGGCGCCACCTTATGGGCAACCAGATTGAGTGGGAAATTGAAGGGTGTAATGCCGAGGATAGGCCCAATGGGAAACCGTCGACTGAGGCCCAGGTAAGACTCACCTCCGGGCATCACATCCAAGGGGATGACTTCCCCCGATATACGCTTGGCCTCCTCGGCGGCAATGGTGAAGGTCTGAACCGCCCGAGACACTTCCCTGCGTGAGTCGGAAATGGGCTTTCCCGCCTCCGCCGTGATGGTTTGAGCCAACTCCTCCTGACGGGCAGCAATCCCACTGGCGATGTTCTGCAGCGCAGAAGACCGCCCGTAAGAAGAAAGCCGACGCGTGGCCTGAAACCCTGCCTCTGCCGCCTGGACTGCCTGTTCCGCCTCCTCTTCTCCGGCCAGGCAGATCTCAGCAATCACGTCCCCTGAAAATGGATTCCGGACCGAGTCACGTGAGGCGCAGGAGCGCCACTCTCCGCCGATTAGAAATGGACGAGGGATCCCCACGGCAGCAGACTCCGAGGTCAAGGGGCGATCATTCGGTAGGCTCTACCTCGGACCGTCCAGTGGCCTGGACTGAAGGCTGATTGGTAGAGGCCTCAGCTGCAACAGCCTTGGCAATAAGTTCATCCGTTCCCCAATCTCGAATAGAGTCGAGGGTGAAGGCTTCGTAGGTTGAGACGCCGTGGCAGGTTGGGCAGTCGGGTATCGGCACCTTCCGCCAGTACACTTCACTGAGACAAGACATGCACACCCAGAGGTCCGTCGCACTGTCAGCCGAGTCAACAGGCCAAAATGATTCTTCCCGATGCATAAATCTCTATTCCCTATTATGGTTGGTTGGGGAATCTGCGCGTGGGTAAGGATAAGCGTCCGCGGTCAGGAATTCAACCCTTTCCCCTGGGTTACGAATCCAAGAGCAGCTGGTCAATCTGTTCCTCAAAGACCTCAAACGGAAAGGCGCCGGGAATCCCGATGGGTGGATCCCCATTCTTGTCCACCTCCCCATCTTTCATACGCAATAAGACAAACCCCGGTGTCCCCCGGAACCCGAATCCGTAAGCCTCTTCCCTGTCGAGAAAGATCGAATCGCGGTGCCGCTCTTCCTGCAGACATTTCGAAAACAGCGTCATGTTCAGCTCAATCGCTCGCGCATGACTATCAAACACTTCCCTATGGAGAGCACGAGTTCCACTGAACAGGAGGTCATGCATGTCCCAATATCGCCCCTGATCCCCCGCGCATCGCGCCGCGATGGCCGCATCGACGCCAGGCCCTTGATCGGCCCGAGGATAATCACGGTACACAAACCGCATCTTGCCTGAATCTACATACTTAGCCTTGAGACGTGGCCAGGTCTCCTGAAAGAATTTCCTGCAATAGCCACAGGTAAAGTCTGAATACTCGAGGAGCACGACCCGAGCCTCTTGATTGCCCCTAGCACGCGGATCGTCCTTGTGCACAATGCCGGCGGCACGGCTCGAATCCAGCCCTGGCATCATGAGAAGTGCGACCAACACGCATAGGGAAATCCCCTGAACGAGAGCGCGTGTGTTTCTAGGGAAAAGGTGACTGCTCACTGAGACCTCGCATTCAACCGAACGGTACACACCTAAGGGAAGCCCTACTCTGTGTTTTTCACGCGACCCCGACTTTTCTTTGTGGATTGTCTGTGTTTCTTGGCCACAAGGCGCCGCTCAATCGACTTCCGCGTCCTCTTCGTCGCCATACGCGGTTTAGGGGGCCGATTCAACCGCTCGAGTCGCCGGATCAGCCGCTGAAACGCCAATTCGCGGTTTCGATACTGAGACCGAAAATCAGCGGCGACCACACACACCCCAGATGGGAGATGTCGCAGTCGAACAGCCGACTCTGTCACATTCCGATGTTGCCCACCGGGACCACGCGCACGGTAGGTGTCGATCTGCACCTCACGTTCCAATACACGGCGATCAGTGACGTAGGGAGGAGGCGATACCCTCTTTAGAGCATGTGGGCCTGCCTTGG